>JAFYBM010000137.1 GCA_017540225.1 Oscillospiraceae bacterium
TACGAGCTTTGTGCCGCGGATACCGACAACGCGGTTGCTGCTGCCCTTTTCGAGCAGTTCAACGGCATATGCGCCCATCTGGCTTGCAAGCACTCTGTCACGGACAGTCGGAGAACCGCCGCGCTGAACATGGCCGAGGATGGTTGCACGGGTCTCAATGCCTGTGCTGTTCTGAATCGTTGTGGCAATCTCCTGCGAATGGCCGACGCCCTCTGCAACGATGATGATAAAATTCTGCTTGCCGAGCTTGCGGCTTGCCTGCATCTGCGCAATAATCTCATTGAGATCATACGGCTTTTCGGGACACAGAACCTCGACCGCACCGCAGGCAACTGCTGTATTTACGGCGATATAGCCGGCGCCTCTGCCCATGACCTCAACAACGGAACAGCGGTCATGGCTGTGGCTGGTGTCTCTGAGCTTGTCAACCAGCTCCACGACGGTATTCATCGCGGTATCGTAACCGATTGTGAAATCGGTGCTGGAAATATCGTTATCGATCGTACCCGGAAGGCCGATGCAGGGGATGCCGTGGCGGGAAAGATCGCCTGCGCCGCGGTAGGAACCGTCGCCGCCGATGACGACCAGACCCTCAATGCCCATCTCATGGCAGTTCTCGACCGCCTTCTGAACGCCGGCCTCCTCCTTAAATTCGAGACAGCGTGCAGTAAAGAGCAAGGTACCGCCGCGCTGAATGATCGAAGAAACAGAACGCGCATTCATTTCAACGACATCGTGATTGAGCAGACCGTTGTAGCCTCTGCGGATGCCGACAACCTCCATGCCCTTGAAAAGTGCGCTTCTGGTGACGGCACGGATTGCTGCGTTCATACCCGGTGCATCGCCGCCGCTTGTGAGAACACCAATTCGCTTCATATTGTTTTATCCTCCTCGTGATTGCATACCGGCCGCATGGAAGCAGGACGGTATCATCCTTTTCTATCGTGCATAATCTGCCGATTACTATTTTACTACTTTTTTTCCGTTTCGTCAAGAGGTATTTTTCTGATTTTACGCTTCGTTCATATTTTCGGCAAAGGTACTGAAAGCCTGTATGTCATTCCGGCCGCGGATATACTGCCGTTTTTCGCGCTCATACTTTCGTTTTGTCGCCAGACCGCCGCGGATATGACGTTCCTGCTTGTTTTTTTCAATAATTTCCCGCACCTGTGCAGACAACCCTGCATGAAGCTGCGGCAAACGGACGGTAATATCCTTATGGACGGTCGATTTGCTGATGCCGAAGACGGCGGCGGTCTGCCGGACAGTCGCTTCATGCTCTGCAATGTAGGTGCCGAGGCGCACGGCACGGTCATCAAGTGCCTGCGCGCGAGAGGCGGCCTCATAATACTGCTGCTTCTTCAATATGCTTCACTCCCGAAGGCGGATCCCGACGGAATCCGGTTTGCTACACCATATGCAGCAGACAGCAGGAAAATGCGTACTGCTTTTTGTCTTGATGAAATGAAATAATTATAGGATAGCCGGTATTCACATGACAACTTTTGAGAAACCGACACAATTAATCACAACATTTGCACAAAAGATAATTGACTTGTGCGGACAAGTCTGCTATACTGGTTATCGTGGGGGATTTCACGTTATCGGTTCGCCATTCATAAAAAGGCTCGGAAATGAGCCAAAATGATCTTAGGGGGTAAAAAAATGCTAAGAAAACACAGACTCAAAAGAGCTGCCGCATTGATCGCGGGTTCCGCGATGCTGGCAACGGGTTCCGTCTCGTTCATGCCTGCATATCATGCAGCAGCAGCCGACTGCATCATTGATACGTCAGTTACGTATCAGAACATCCGCGGCTTCGGCGGCATCAACCATCCGGAATGGGCAGGAGATCTGACCTCCTCACAGCGGGAGACTGCATTCGGAAACGGCGCCAACCAGCTCGGCTTCACGATTCTCCGCGTGTTTGTCAATCCGGATAAAAGCCAGTGGAGCAAGGCTGTCGCAACCGCGAAATATGCATCGGACAACAATGTGACGGTTTTCGCTTCTCCGTGGGAACCGCCCTCCAATCTTGCCGAAAACGGCAACGGAAAGGGCAAGCTGCATCTTCCGTCCAGTAATTACGCAGCATACGCCACACACCTCAATGATTTCGGAAACTTTATGAAGCAGAACAGTGTCAATCTGTATGCGATCTCCGTTCAGAACGAACCGGACTACGCGCATGACTGGACATACTGGTCTACAGATGAGGCAACTTCATTTGTTGCAAATTACGGCGACAAAATCACGAGCACCAAGCTGATGTCGCCGGAATCCTTCCAGTTTTCGCCGGACGGCGCCTCATGGGTCAACAGCGGAGACGGCGGCAAACGGTATTATAAAAAGATTATGGCCAATTCCAAAGCTATGGCCAACTGCGATGTGTTCGGTACGCACTTCTACGGCACTACAAGAGAGTGGATGGATTATCCGGAGCTGGAAAACTGCGGCAAGGAGCTCTGGATGACAGAGGTTTATGTCCCGAACTCCGACAACAATTCCTCTGAACGCTTCCCCGAAGCACTCGCTGTTGCGGAAAACATCCATAACGGTATGTGCGTCAGCAATCTGAGCGCTTATGTCTGGTGGTATATCCGCCGTCAGTACGGTCCGATGAACGAGGACGGCTCTGTTTCCAAGCGCGGCGCCATGATGGCGCAGTATTCCAAGTGGATACGTCCGGGAGCTGTCCGTATCGCTGCGACCGAATTTCCGGAGGGCAAAAATTACGTTGCAATGGATACGAAGTCCGGAAACTACAGCGCTCTTCAGACAATGGTTTCCGCATACAAGAAGGATGATCAGATCACCGTCGTTGCCATCAACCCGACGCCGAGTGCGAAAACACAGAGCTTCACCATCAGCAGCGGCGAAAAGATCGCCGATATGGAAGCATATCATACCACATCGAACGAGAACTTCCGTCAGACATCGGCTCCAAGCTATAACGGCAGCAGCTTCTCTGCATCGCTGCCCGCACAGTCCGTGACGACCTTCGTCATCAGCACGGGCGAAGCAGAGCCGGATCCGAACGGCTATCTTTTCCACTACACGTTTGAGAACGGCACCGACGGCTTCACCGGCCGCGGCGGCGCATCTGCCGAGTCCGTTTCGACCGATAAGTACGAGGGCAGCAAGGCACTTTATGTTTCCGGACGTGAATCAAACTGGCACGGCGCAACTCATTCGCTGAACACCAACACATTCAAGCCGGGTGAGGCATACAGCTTCAGTGCTGTTGTCAAGCAGAATTCCAGTTCATCCGAGCCGATCCATTTTTCAGTTGAATATAAGGATGCCTCCGACAAAACGGTATATGACAAGATCGCCAGCGGCCTTGCACCGAAGGGAGAATGGGTACAGCTTGCAAATACTTCCTACACCATTCCCGCAGGCGCCACCAATGTGCAGTTCTATTTTGAGACAGACGGCGATACCGGCACGACCTGCGAGTTCTTCGTGGATGAGGTCATCGGCGCACCGAAAGGCACCGAGATCGACGGTCCGAAGGCCGAAGCCCTTCCGGAAAACCCGGGTAATAATCCGACGACCGGAAATTACAAGCTTGGCGATCCGGACGGGGACGGACAGATCACTGTCAAGGATCTGAGCATTGCAAAGGCTGTTGCACTTCAGAAAAATACGAACAGCATCGCAAAAAGATATGCGGATGTCGATCAGAGCGGCACCGTTGACAAGACCGATATTGACTGGTATGTGAAGTATCTGACCTGTCAGGTCAAGGAATTTCCGGAGCGGGTCGTCCCGCAGGTTGATTTCACGGAAATGGAACAGAAATTCGGCAGCGTCAGCCTCGCAAAATGCTACAAGGGCACTGATGAACATAATCCGCTCATCACACAGTATTTCGGCGCTGATCCCGGTGTGATGGAATATGACGGCAGGGTATACATCTATATGACGGATGACCACCTGCTTTACAGCAACGGACAGGTCACAAAGGAAACCTACAGCACAATCAACTGCCTGCGCTGCATTTCCTCCGATGACCTCGTAAACTGGACTGACCATGGCCTGATCAATGTCGCCGGTCAGAACGGCATCGCCAAATGGGCAGGCAACTCGTGGGCACCGACCGCCTGCCACAAGGAGATCAACGGCAAAGAAAAGTTCTTCCTCTATTTTGCAAACAACGCAAACGGCATCGGCGTACTGACTGCCGACAGCCCGATTGGTCCGTGGTCTGATCCGAACGGCAAGGCTATGATCGACCGCAAAACAACGAACTGTACCGATGTTCCGTGGGTCTTTGATCCGGCAGTGCTCGTCGATGACGACGGTACAGGCTATCTGTACTTCGGCGGCGGTACGGACGGCAAGCCCTCCGATCATCCGAAATCCGCCCGCTGTGTCAAGCTCACCAAAGAAATGACCGCAATCGACGGCACGCCGCAGGTCATCGACGCACCGTATATGTTTGAGGACAGCGGTATCCACAAATATAACGGAAAATACTATTACAGCTACTGCACCAACTGGAGCACCGGCGGCAATCAGTACGGCCTTTCCACTGCTGCCATTGACTACATGGTCAGCGACAATCCGCTTGGTCCGTTCACCTATAAAGGCGAAGTGTTCAAGAACATCGGCAATTTCTTCGGCACGACCGGCAACAACCACCATACCATCATGGAATTTAAGGGACAGTGGTATCTCTTCTACCATGCACAGTATCTTCAGGATGTAATGAATCTGAAGGATATGGGTTACAGAAGCACCCACATCGACAAGATCACCATGAACTCCGACGGCACAATGCAGCAGGTCAAGGGTACCAAGGCCGGCGTTTCGCAAATCAAGGCACTTGATCCGTTCACGACGGTCCGTGCTGCGACCTTCTCGCATGAGGGCGGCATTCAGATCTCAGGCAGCGGAAACTCTGTCGTTACCGCTGAGAAAGGCGACTGGTTCAGAGTAAGCGGCGTTGACTGCCAGTTTGCTTCCGCAATTACCGTTAAGGCATCTGCCCAGAGCGGCGGTATCATCAAGGTCTGCACCGGCAGCGCCTCAGGCACGGCGGTCGCATATATCGAGATTCCGGCAGGTTCGATGCAGGAGATTACCGCACCGGTCGTCGGTCTTTCCGGCAAAACCGACCTGTATTTCGTATTCAATAATAATATTTCCATGGACAGCTGGACCCTCAGCTAAAACAAAACATAAACACCTGCTGCATACTTCCCCTTCAGGATGCAGCAGGTGTTTGTTTTCTCCATCCGCTTATTAGATAATCACGGTAATACGCGCAGATGAGCAGCACATAACCGATCATTAGAGATTGACATTTCAGAAAAAAGATACAATAAAGCTGAAGCCTTGATTCAATGACCACAGGGAGTTCTGGAATATTCAGCGGAGATGAGCAAAGACTATTACAAGTGTTCTCTGTTATTGCTACACGTTCAGATTCGGATTTGCTGATGATCGACGAACCGTTGAATAACCATGACTTCGTAAATGCACGACATATGACATCATCAGTCAGGACTTTACGAATATCAGATTTATCCCTCCGAATGAAGGCATTACGGATAAAGACCTGATTGAAGCATGGCTCGAAAACGGCATTATTACAGCGGATATGATTCCTGATAAAACGGTGCTGGAATAAACAGGAGCATGGAAGTCTGGTTTGATGCTTCCGCTGCGGCTCACTTGAAGTGAGCCGCTATTTTTTTGCCCTTTTTGTCTTGATGAAACGGATGGATTATGGTATAATGGTATGGAACGGAAAGATCGACTGGCAGAAGGTCAGGGCTGACGGCATTGATTTTGCGATTATCCGCGCAGGCTACGGCAGGCTGGCATCGCAGAAAGATGACCGTTTCGAGGAAAACTATGCAGGCGCAAAGGCTGCCGGTATTCCTGTCGGCGCGTATTGGTATTCCTACGCTATGGGCGAGGATGAGGCACGTCAGGAGGCGGATGTGTTCCTGTCTGTCATCAAGGGAAAGCAGTTCGAGTTCCCGGTCTATTTCGATCTGGAGGAGAAGAAGCAGTTTGACCTCGGCAAGGAAAAGGTGTCGGCGATCATGCGGGCGTTCCTTGAAGGAGTTGAGGCAGCGGGCTATTTTGTCGGTCTGTACAGCTCGGCATCCTCACTCACGACACATACCGCCGATGACATCAAGAGCCGCTACACGATCTGGCTGGCGCACTGGGTCGAGCAGACCAATTACAGCGGCGCATATGGCGTCTGGCAGCATTCTGAGAAGGGACGTGTAAACGGTATCAATGGCAATGTGGATCTGGATATCTGCTACAAGGATTTTCCGACCATTATCAAGGGTAAGGGGCTGAATGGCTGGGGGAAAACTCCTGTGCTTACACCTGATAAATCCGAGAATAAGCAGGACAGCACCGTGACTGCTACCATCAAGATCGGCACGGACACCTACAAGGGCACGCTTATGAAGGAGTAAAACAATAGGGCAGAGGAAGTTCTCTGCCCGGTACATAGTGTGGTAAATCAGAATCTTGATTATCGCCCTACAAACTGGAATTTAACCAATTAAGTATTTTATAATAGGCGTTTACCCATTCTGATAATTCATTCTCCGTGAATACACGGATTACATTTTCAATTTGCTCCGTTAGTTCTTTTTTCGTTAAGCGCTTAAAATAGCTTTCATCCTTAAAAAACTCATTCTCGCACCATTTATATTCCTCATACGGTAAGCCATTGTTATCTATGCCCCATTCATACACTTCACAAGGTCCGAATGATAGCTTCTTAATCAGGACAATATGGCCATTTGAGTTTGCTTTCGTATCAGGCATTATATAAGACCAGTTTCCAACAAAAACATTTTTTGAAGTCATTATACTTCCTCCATAAATACCGATTTGCTTATTTCATTATCCTGTAATAAAACTAATCATAAGCAATGATCAAAAGCACTGCAGCACAAGCCAGACCTTGTCAA
>JAFYBM010000138.1 GCA_017540225.1 Oscillospiraceae bacterium
ACGAACCTGCAGTTCAGACGGGAAACAGCAGCATTGCTGAAAACACAACAGCAGAACCGGCAAAATAAGATAATCTCTTTCATATAACTGACCGTCGTTCCGGTTTGGAGCGGCGGTCAGTTTGATTTTTATAGAAACCCTCTGTTTTTCATGCAGGATATGATTCTATAGACATCATAAGTTCAAGGAAATAAGCCTTTGCTTGTTCGTAGTCCGTCCAGACATCGCGCCTGCTGTTGCAGACTGCGGTGACCTTGCGTGATCTCGGCATTGCCAATTCGGGTATGCAGCATAGCGGTGCAGTGACTTTTTATAACACATTCCGCAGGAAAATTCAATGGGGAGCGGGAGAAAAAGCCTGAGAATGAAAACATCCGTGAAAAAGGGATTGCAAATTGTGAGATTTTGTGATATAATAGTTAGCGTAGGCGAACTCAATTCAAATCCAATATCATTCAACCGAGGAGGAACGACTATGAAAGCGGAATACAAAAACTGGGTGCCGAACGGGATGATCGCTGCGCTGACTGTGGGAACAGCCGCGCTTTGTGCAGGCACAGCAGCACTGTTCTGCTCCGGAATAAATCCGACTGCGAAAAAGCTGCTTGCAGGAACAGCCGGAGCGGGAGCAGCAGTGTGCGGCGGCATGCTTGCATGGAGCGTTTATGCACACGGGAAGTTTTCGTACAGCGGCAAACGGCAGCTCTCCAGAGAAATTGTTGAGGGGACCGCGGAATTCATTACGCTGCCGGAGGGCGGAACCGGTCTCGATGTCGGCTGCGGCAGCGGCGCACTGACAATCGCATGCGCGAAGCGGAATCCGCAGGGGCATATGGTCGGAATTGACCGCTGGGGCAAGGAATATGCATCCTTCAGCCAGAGCCTTTGCGAGCAGAATGCACGGGCGGAAGGTGTCACAAATACAGAGTTTCATCAGGGCGATGCCTGCAAGCTCGACTTCCCCGATGAATCATTTGATGCCGTTACCAGCAATTATGTGTATCATAATATCACTGGCGTGAACAAGCAGCAGCTTCTGCGTGAGACATTTCGCGTGCTGAAAAAGGGCGGCACATTCGCGATCCATGATATCATGTCCGAGGGCAGGTACGGCGATATGGTACAGTTTATGAATGAACTGTATGCCGAGGGATTTGAGCGCGTGCAGCTGATTGACACCACGAAGGGGCGGTTTATGACGAAGCAGGAAGCGGGCTTGCTGATGCTCGGCGGCTCGGCACTGCTGGTCGGAAAGAAGTAATCTGTCTGTATTGGATAGTTAGCATTATACAACTGACGGGCAAGGAGAATTATGATATGAATACATGGAACAAGAAGAATGCACTCTGGCTGCTGCTGTACGTCGTTTTATATGTCGTTGCATCGACTGTTGTCTGCGTACTGGGATCGGTTCACGGGATTCTGTTCGTCTGCTATCAGATCACCGCTGCGATTCTGGTTACGGGTGTTGCCGGCAAAGCCTTCGACCGCATCAAGGCACCGGGCGCTGCTGTCTGCCTCGGCGCCGGCATGATCCTGATGTTCTTTTTGATTCAGGATGCCAACCTCTGGCACTGCCTTCCGGTTATTGTGATCGCCGTGCTTGCGGAGCTTGTGCGGTGCATCTGCAAATACGAAGCGCCGGGCAATCTGATTGCGAGCATTATCATGTCATTTTCGACATTCGGATATTACGGGCAGATCTGGTTCAACCGCGATTATACCTATGAGTGCGCAATCGAGGAGATGCCCGCCGGTTATGCTGATACGCTGATGAATTGCAGTCCGCGCTGGGCGCTGCCGGTCGTGATCCTTGCCGGAATCGTGATTGCCGCGGTGATGTACCGCATTGCCGCGAAACTGTTTCAGTTTACGGACGAGAAATAAGCCGGAATCCAAAGCCGTTCTGAAATGCAGAAACGGCTTTGTGCTGTGCTTGCAAAATGGAGGAATCTATTATGAAATTTGATCCGCAGGACAAAGTGGTCAAGGCGCCGGACGGTTTGAAAAATCCGCTGTATCATCTGACAAAGGCTGTTGTCAGAGCAGCAAAAATGAAGCAGAGCCTTGTCGGTACCAAAGAGGAGGTTCTTGCAAAGGCGGCGAAAATGAACGGGAAAAACCGCCATTTTGAAATGCCGGACGACAACAAGGCGCACTATACCGATCATATGATTTTCGGGCAGTACCACTGCCTTGAGATTTGTGCGGAGAAGAAGCGCCGGAAGCGTGCCGTGCTGTTTGTGTTCGGCGGCGGCATGATCCTCGGTTCGGATAAGGGCGATGTCGGGCTTTCACGCAAGATCGGCGCGATGCAGGAGGCGGATGTGTGGTTTCCGTATTACCCGATGTGCCATGAGCATGATATGCTGGAAAATGTGCAGATGATTTATGGATGCTACACAGAGATGTTGAAATCGCACAAGCCGGAAAACATTGTGCTGCTTGGTTTTTCGTCTGGTGCGGCGCTGCTGCTGAATCTGATTACCTATATCAATGAGCAGAATGACGGAGGCAGCAGCATCCCGATGCCGGGCTTGCTCATTCCGGTTTCACCGGGCAGTGTTCCGGTCAATGAAGCGGAGAAACGTGCAATCTATGCACTGGATAAAACGGATATCATGATCCCGGCGGAATTTATGGTGACCGCCCGCGAGATCATGGCGCACGGCAGGGAGATCCCCGAAAAATACCTTGCGACCGCACACGGAGATTTCCGCAATGCCCCGATGACGCACTTCTACTACGGCAGTGCGGAAACGCTGTTCGCATTTGCGCCTAGCTATGCAGAGAGCTTCCGGCGTGCGGGTGCAAAGTGCGTGATCCATGTCGGGAAGAACATGCATCATTGCTATGCGCTGCAATATTTCATTCCCGGATGCAAACCCGCTTTCCGTGAGGTCATGGGGATTATCCGCAGCTACTATGCGAAACTGAAATAAGAGGAAGAACATTATGGTTACATTCAGTCTGACGGTTCTGATGTGTGCGGGGCTCTTTCTGCTGCTCTGGGGCGCTGTGGGATTTGTACAGGACAAGCGGTTCTTTTCCTCGGCACCGAAAGAAATACAGGAGGCGGCGCAGCCAAAGTCGGAGCGCTTTGCAGGACAGCATGTCCTCGGCTGGTGCATGCTGATTCTTGCACTTGCGATGATGCTCGGTGCAGTCGTGCTCGGTGTATGGCACGGTATTCGCAGCGGCTTCACATTCGCACAGTTTTTCATCAGATTTCTCATCATGTTTCTTGGCATGAAAGCGTTTGATATTCTTGTGTTTGACTGGTTTCTGCTTTGTCACAGCGGTTTCTTCCCGCACTATTACCCGGAGGTCAGACAGATTGTCGGGCCGCATCTGTTCGGGTATAATCTGAAATCGCATCTGGCAGAGATCACAGCCTATGTGATTGCAAGCGTATTGATTGCATTGCTTTGTACGGTTATTTTCTGAAAGATGATTTGATTTGAAACGTGTCAGAGATTGATCGGAAGCAACCACTGCATTCCGTGATGCGGCGCCTTTCCGCCTGTGAATGCATCCCGCGTTTTTTTCAGGTATTGACATTTGAATATAGAAGGTGTATAATGTTTCAAATCGGTGCCTGCTGCTTCACGGCAGCAGCACCTGAATTGTCCGAATTACACCGATGATTTACCGGAAACAGGGGGGCAGCGATGAAACAGCTCTTTCTACGAATGATATCGGTCTTATCGTCCGCAATGCTCACGGCGGCTGCTGCTCCGATGAACGCAGCGGCAGAGACTTCAGATATCTTTTATGATGATTTCAGCGGGACACAGCTCGACACCGGAAAATGGCTGATTGCTGAGAAGAACTGGGGAGGAACGGTCACAGAAAACGGCAGAACGGTCGATTACAACGGCGGAGTTCTCGCAGAGAATGCTGCGGTCAGAAACGGCAGTCTGCTGCTGACCGGATACGGCAGCCGCTATGAGGGTGCGGTGCGCGGCATCAACCGCGACGGCAGCACACGGGCAGACGGAAAGCGCTGCGGCGCGGCAATCGCAACAAAAGACTATTTCGGCTCAGGCAGCTATGAGATCCGCGCGAAAATCGCGCCGGAGCTGGGCTGCTGCTCGGCGATGTGGACCTTTGAATATGAGGAGGATTACAGCGGCGACACGCTGTCAGTCACGAATCATGAAATCGACATTGAATTCCCCGGACGCGACCGGAATAACGGTTTCAGTCTCAGCCATGCGCTGTGTACGACATGGCAGACGGAGAAGGATTACAAAACCGAATCCGTGGAATGCGGCGCGCAGGCAGACGGAGCATTCCACACCTACCGGTTTGACTGGCACACGGGCAGTGACACGGAAACGCCGCGGGTTGAGTATTATTTCGACGGGAAACTGACATACACCGCAACCGAGTACATTCCGACGAATGCGGGGCGGTTCTGGCTGGGGCTGTGGTTCCCCAAGAACTGGGCAGGCACACCGGATTTTGATACGACTGTGTTCGAGATTGACTACGCAAAGATCACGCCGTTTCACGAAGCGGGTGATACGCCGCAGCATGAAAGCTATCCCGACAGCGGCTGGGCGGAGCCTGTGCCCGCTCTGCCGGAGGGCTGGCTGCTCTGGCACAGTTACAGCGCGTATTCTGCGCTTGACAGCCGCTTGTATCTGCGCAGCCCGGACGGTCAGACGCGGGAGATCACCGGTGATTTCATCAGCGCGATGAACGGCAGTTTCGGCAGATCGCCGGATGAATTCGTGTTTATGGCACTCAACAGCACAGGCGACGAGTGGGACATTTTCCTGTATGAGAACGGTGAGATCAGAAATCTGACGCAGAACAGCGGGTACCGGAACGAGGATCCGAAGTGGTCGCCTGACGGGAACAGCATCGTGTTCAAGCGCGGACACTGGGACAGCACTGCCGATGATTTCCGATATCATCTTGCGCTGCTTGATTTGTCTGACGGTTCGGTCACTGCCCTGACAGATGAGGCTGCGGAACGGGCAATGCCGTGTTTTTCTTCGGACGGCTCCGCTTTGTATTATGCGGAATACAAAAACGGATTTGGCTCGATCTGCCGTATGGATCCGGAGACAAAGAAGTCTGAAACAATATACAGTGAAAACGGCGTAACTGCGTATTATCCTGTTTCGTATGGCGATGACATCTATTTCACAAAATGGTACAGTTCTGAGAATCACTGTGACCAGATCATGAGGTTCGACGGTGCAAAGATCACGGCGATGCCGTTTGATTCGGTGGATTATGACTGCTCCGATGCCTGCCCGCTGGAAGGCGGTATGGTTTACAGCTGTACGCAGCACGGCACTTATGATTTGTATTATTTTGACGGCACGCGGTCGGCATGCTTGCGCGCTCTCAGCACCGGACAGAATGACCTTGGCGCGGCATTTTTCCCGATGCTGTCCGGAGATATCAATGCGGACGGACGCCGTGATGCCGCGGACGTCACCGCGCTGAGAAACTGGCTGTCAGGTGAACCGGAGCCGGATGTGATAAATCCGGGCGCCGCTGACCTCAACCGCGACGGCAGACTCAACGCAGCCGATCTTACGCTGCTGAAACGAATGCTGGTTAATACATAATGAAAAGGGCTGCGGAACCGATTGCAGGTTTCGCAGCCCTCGCTGTATTTATTTGTCCGTGCTTTTGCCGCGGTAGTAGGTGACTTCTGCGTAAACAGACGGAATCAGAATTGCAGCCGTTATAATGATGAACACTGCGATAAATGCGCTCATGAGCGTTGCAGCCAGTGCGAGAACGCCGCCTGCTGTGATGGTGAATCCTGCAAGGCGATGCGTTTTGTGCCAGAGCTCATCGTCTTTTATGTTGTGCGGCGTCCGGATTCCGATGAACCAGTTTTTCCGGATTTTCGGCGCATAATTTCCGAAAATCAGCATGAACAGTGAAAGAAACAGACATGTCACAAAGCCGATGTTTTTCAGCTTTCCGAGTGCATACATCAGAATGATACTCTGCGTGAGATACAGAACTGCGGGAAAGCCGATATGCACTGCGGGTGCCAGTTTGCCCGTGCGCTGCTTTCTTTCAAGCTTTCGTGCATAGATGCAGAAAATCAGGGTTAGTACAGTGAAGACCAGCGGGATTCCGAACACCGCAAACGGCTTTGGCATGGTGCCGGTTTCCGACGAAGTCATGCTCCAGCTTGTGACCACACGGTCCGGCAGCCTGTAATAAACGACCGCACCGGGAATGATTGCACAAAAGCAGAGAATAATGTTGAAAATATCACGTTTTGTCAGAATTTTCATAATCTGTAACCTCCTTCTCCTGTCTGTCCGATGTGAATTGGGAGACCCAGAGCAGGATCTCCTCAAAAACTGAGGTATTCAGGGAATAAAAGATAAAGTTCTTCTCCTTGGTCTCGTAAATCAGGTCAGCATTTTTTAACTGCTTGAGATGATAAGAAACCGTTGCGCCGGTCATATCGAAATGCGATGCGATATCGCCGGCGGATAAACGCCCCTTTCGCAGCATGGTGAGAATCTCACGCCGGACGGGGTCTGAAAGTGCTTTGAAGGTTTCCGGGAACCCCATGCTCTGCCCTCCCTTTCTGAAATCTTGTCTGAATCGTCATGTTTCTCAGATCTGGCGGCGTCTGGTCAAAGGCAGCGCAGTCAGCAGGAATAACACCGAGAGCACTGCGGTGACCGAAACAGCGCAGATGCAGTCCGAAGGCTTCAGACTGTTCTGATAAAGCGCGGTGCTTTCTGTGAGCCGAAGCGGCACGTACTGCTTTATTTTGCCGACCATTTGCAGCAGCATCATGATAAAATAGACTGCGCCGGTTCCGAGGATTACCTGTGCGCCGGAGTTCGCAAAAGCAGAGAAGAACGCGTTGCAGCTCAGCAGCATGATGCCGAACAGCCACCAGCCGACACCGGAGAACAGCAGGGAATGCACAGCAGAATTATCCCAGTAGTATCCGCTGTAAAAATAGGTGACGCCCCAGCAGAGCCAGAGTCCGGCGCTCCATGTCAGCAGCATCGCCATGTATTTTGACAGGACGACAGCACTGCGGGAAAGGCCCTTTGTGAGCAGCGGGATCAGTGTGCCTCCGGAATACTCTGCGGTATAGATGCCGCTGTTCAGAATCAGCGTCACAATCAGCAGCAGCGGCATATTCTTATGAAACTGTGCCCATGCGTCCGCTGCGGTCACGGTGATCTCTCTGATTGTCATGCCCTGCGCAGCCAGTTCATCTGACATCATTTCGTAC
>JAFYBM010000139.1 GCA_017540225.1 Oscillospiraceae bacterium
ACAGGAATTAAACGCCTGCTCATAAATTTTCTGAATATGCTCCGGAATGATCGCCTCTTTCAGTTTTTTGCAATATGCAAAGGCACCCTTCGGAATATAGTTCAGATTCTTCGGTACACTGAGCTCTGTGATGCTTGTATTGGAGAAACAGGATTCTCCGAATTGACGGACATTTCCTGCAAAGCGGATCTTCTGAATACCGGTACACCCGAAAAATGCATTTTGGCTGATTTTGCTGTTATTCGGAATAACGAGCTCCGGCCCGAGCCCGGTGCAGCCCTGGAATGCGCTCATACCGAAAGCGGTCATCTCAGGCTGAATGGCGAATTCCAGCGACGAGCAGCCCGAGAAAAAGCTGTCCGGAATTTCAGTCCATGTGCCGCGATAGTCGAATGTCCGGAGATGCGTGCAGTTTGCAAACATGCTATCCGGCAGATTATAATTGCTGATGTTGTCCGGCAGGCAGACATAAACCAGATTGCTGCATCCGCTGAACATACCGCTCGAAAGTCTGACGTCCGAGGGAATAGACAGACTGCGGACGGAACGGATCCTGCCGAATACGCTTGCACCGTACTGAATATCCTTGGAAAGTGTCAGATCCCGGAGCGTTTTGATGCCGTAGAATGCATTTGTGCCGAGCTGCGTAACCGATGCGGGCAGCTTGTCGATGACAAACGCGCTGCATCCGCTGAACGCACTGTTTCCGATCACCGTAACCGTATCAGGCAGCGTCACCTTTGTCAGTCCGCGGCAGCCGCTGAACAGGTTGATCGGAACCTCTGTGAGGGTTTCCGGCAGCGCAGCCTCCGTCAAAGAGATACAACCCGTAAACGCGCCTTTACCAAGTTCTGTGATACCGGAAAGATCCGGCAGGACAGACAGGGCAGCACAGTCGGAAAATGCTTCCTCGGAAATGATCGCCAGCTTCGGGGAGCCGGTAAAGGATTTCAGCATTCTGCAGTGTGCAAATGCCTGCTTCCCGATTTCGATCACGCCCTCCGCTTTCACTTCCTCCAGTGCCTGCATATTCATGAATGCGCCCTCTGATATAACACTGAGATTTTTCGGAAGTGTGATCTGCTTCAGCTTCGTGCATTGTGCAAAGACCTCCGTACCCATCGTGATCTGTGCATCATTGAATATTACAGACTGCAGTGAGGTACAGCCGTTGAATGCCGAATTGCCAAGCATCGTAAGGCGGTTCGGAAAGCTGCATGTGATGCTTTTGGCGACACAGTTGACGTAGTATTTCAGGATTTCCATTGCGTCCGTTACATCGACGATGCCGTCCTTGTCAATATCAGCGCAGCGCTGCTGGGTGTCGGAGAAGCCGAGGTCATCAAGCTTCGCAACTTTTCTTGTGTAGCATTTCAGTGCAAGCACTGCATCCTCCAGTCCGACCGTGCCGTCCAGGTCGACGTCGCCGGCGGCATAGGGATCCATACCACTCTTGGATACAATGACACATGCTTTGTTGTTGCGCGCGTCTGCATCCGTTTTGTCAGATTCAGCGGTGATGTTGACAAAATCACGGTAGATATCCCCGAGCATATCGGCAGAATCCAGCTGCCAGTATGCAGCGGTATGCGGTGCGATCTCGTCTGTAAAACAGCGTGAGCGTTTCCTCCTCCGCGGAAGCCGGCTGAATATGGATCACGGCAGCGGCAGGAACATTGCTCTGATTCTTTGCAAAGATCGCAACACGGGTCGTATTGCCGATATAGGTAATATCTGTCTCGATTGCGAGATCCGTTTTGTTCAGATCGAGCTCAGCTTTGTTGTTGTCGGGTGTTCTGTCGGAGCCTGCCGCGGAAACGGATACGGTATAAACCGCAGGCGTAAGCTCAGCGGGAAGAACCGGTGCAAAGGCGATCGTTTCAGAGGCACCGGATGCGATCTCACTGCCTGCTGTATCAAGAATGCGCAGCGTAAATCCGTCTGCTGCGGCCGTTCCGTCATTATAGACGGCGGCCTGCATCGGAAGTACCTGTCCGGCCTTTACATCTACGCAGCTGTATTCCGGCTCTGCAATACGGATATCCGCTGTCTCGATGAGAATACCGTCGGTCAGTGCGGACGCGGTGTTCAGATCGCCTTCCGCCGAGAAGGCTGCTTCCGTGCGG
>JAFYBM010000140.1 GCA_017540225.1 Oscillospiraceae bacterium
AATACCCGCGAAAATACTGATTTTTCAGCAAACCGAGGGAAGATGCCCTGCCTGCGGGTTCTTCCCTCGGTTTCTTTTTCAGTTATGCGGTCAAACCGTCAGCTCAACATCGTCTGCGGTCTCTGCATCCGCGAGCACCGGCGCGATGAATTCCTCCAGAAATTCCTCGACCTGCTGCACGCTTCTGCCGGTGTAATTTGCGGGATCGAGCTTGCTCTCCAGCTCCGCCGACGTCACGCCGAAGATCGGGTCATTGACAATGCGCTTGCAAAGATCATTCTTCAGACCCTTCTGCTTGACTTCTGCGCCCGCTGCCATCGAATGCACACGGATATGCTCATGCAGCTCCTGACGGTCGCCGCCGTTTGCCGCTGCATCCATGATGACATTTTCCGTTGCCATGAACGGCAGCTCTGCCATGACGCGCTGACGGATCACGGCCGGATATACGACCATGCCGCTCGTGACATTCATCATGATATTCAGGATCGCATCCGCCGCGAGGAAGCCCTCCGCAACGGCAATGCGCTTGTTCGCGGAGTCGTCGAGCGTGCGCTCAAACCACTGCGTTCCGGCGGTGAATGCCGGATTCAGCGTATCGGTCATCAGATAGCGGGCGAGTGCGGTGATCCGCTCGCAGCGCATCGGATTGCGCTTATATGCCATTGCCGAAGAACCGATCTGACCGGATTCAAACGGCTCCTCCATTTCCTTGAAGGATTGCAGCAGACGGAGATCGTTTGCGAATTTCATCGCGCTCTGCGCAATGCCGGAAAGCACATTGAGCACCTGCGCATCAACCTTGCGGGAATAGGTCTGGCCGGAAACCGGTACAATCGCATCCGGTGCAAAGCCCATTTCAACCGCAATTTTCTTCTCCATTTCGCGGATCTTTGCGCCGTCGCCCTGAAACAGCTCCATGAAGGAAGCCTGTGTGCCGGTCGTGCCCTTGGAGCCGAGCAGTTTCATGCGGCCGAGCTGGAAATCCAGCTCCTCCAAGTCCATCAGCAGCTCATTCATCCAGAGCGTTGCGCGCTTGCCGACTGTCGTGAGCTGTGCCGGCTGACAGTGTGTATAGGCAAGGCAGGGCTGCGCCTTCCATTCCTCTGCGAATTTTGCAAGATTGCCGAGAACGGTAATCAGCTTGGTACGCACGAGCTTCAGCGCATCCCGCATGATGATAATATCCGTATTGTCACCGACATAGCAGGAGGTCGCGCCGAGGTGAATGATGCCCTTTGCATTCGGGCAGACAAGGCCGTAGGCGTAAACATGGGACATAACATCGTGACGGCATTCCTTTTCGCGCTTGGCCGCTGCCTCATAGTCAATGTCATTGATATGGGCTTCCAGCTCCGCAACCTGCTCCGCCGTGACATTCAGGCCAAGCTCATGCTCTGCTCTTGCAAGCGCAACCCACAGGCGGCGCCATGTGGAAAACTTTTTGTCTGCGGAAAAGAGATACTGCATCTCCTTGCTCGCATAACGGGTGCAAAACGGGGATTCATAGCTGTTTGTGCTCATTTTTATGATTCCTTTCTGTGCTTATCAGAAATTTGTGATGGCCGGATTTCCGCCGCAGAGGCGGTATGAAAAATGCCGGATGACTGTTTCCTTTTCCAGATCGGAAAGAACAACGTCGCGGCAGTTGCTGCACAAAACCGTGTATTTCATCACGGCATCTGCAAATGTATCAAAGTATTCTGTCTCGATCTTCGGAGATCTCTCCTTGACCGCATAACAAAGCATATAACGCATCATCTGTCTCCTTTACAGTTCACAGCGCGTAATTCCGCTCCTTGCCTTCTCTGTTGACAAAATAATCCAGTCTGGACGGCGTTACATCAAATCGCCGGCATCACTCTGCCGCCCGATACCGGAATATAGGCACCGGTTGTGAAGGATGCGAGCGGAGATGCCAGAAATGCACACATCTGCGCGATTTCTTCATCGGTTCCGCGGCGGCCGAGCGGTACGGTTTTATCGTATTCCGGCTGTGATTCGGTATTGTTGCGGCGGTCGTTTTCGGTGATCGTCCAGCCCGGCGCAACCTGATTGACCGTAATATCATGCGGGCCAAGCTCCTTTGCCAGCACGCGCACAAGGCCGTCCAGCCCGCGCTTTGCTGCCGTATAGGCACCGCAGTTTTCCTCGGCAAGCGAGGCGCATTCCGTATTGATGACAACGATCCTGCCGCCGTAGCCCTTTGCAATCATTTCCGGCACAAACGCCTTTGTCATGTGAACAGTCTGCATGACGCAGGACTGATACTGGCTGTCGAAATCGGCAAGCGGCTGGTCAATGATGGATTTCCATTCATACTGGATCACGGCATTATGCACCAGAATATCCGGCACTCCGACACGCTGCACAATCTCATTTTTCATGCGCATCACATCCTCGGCAGAGGTGATGTCCGCCTGTACGGTCATGACACGGCGGCCGGTCTTGCGGCGCAGCTCGCCGGCGAGCTTTTCCGCCTCCTCCTTGCCGTGATAATAATGCAAAACCAAATCGGCGCCGCAATCCGCAAAGGTACGCGCGATTACGCGGCCGAGCATTCCGGAAGCGCCTGTCACAACGGCCAGATGGCCGCGCAGATCAATCATCAGCATAGAAAAACCTCCTGCATCATTTTCATGTTTGAAGTATTATACTCATAGCACAGGGAAACCGTATATTCCCGCAGCGGAATCTGCACAAGCTGCACATGATCTGCTTCGGGACGGTCAAAACGGATCGTTCCGTCCTGCAAAACAGAAAAGCCGAGCGCTGAAAAATCCAGCGCAATGCCTTCTCCGGTATATTTTGCATATGCTTCTTTCAATGTCCAGAATTTCGTAAATGCGCGGCTTTTGTCATCAGCTTCCATGATTGCTGCATATTCCTCCGGTGTGCAGACCTTCTGCATCAGCGAATCCTTCACCCTGCGCGGCGCCTCCGCATCAACCCCGAGCGGCATCCGCCCGACCGCCGCAACGGCAAGCCCTTTGCAGTGGGAGAGATTCATATACAGCGAATCATGCAGCAGCTTCGGTTTTCCGAGGCCGCTGCGGTGAATGACCGCATGATACACGCCGAAATCCTCCGCAAGCACGGCACCGAGCAGATCAAGCGCCGCAAAATGCGCTGCCCTGTGCAGCTGCCGCTTTTCAGCTTCCGGAAGCACCTCTGCGCAGACACGGAGCATCAGCTCCCGCGTTTCCGCATCGTAGCCGCTGAACAGTATTTTCATGCTTCCGCAAAGAGGATCCTTGCCGCGCTGCATCCGATTCTGTCGCAGCCGGCATCCAGAAATGCCTCCATCTGCTCGCGGGTACGGATTCCGCCCGCCGCCTTGATTTTCACATCCGGCCCGATATGCGCCCTGAACAGCGCAATATCTTCAAGCTGTGCGCCGGCGGAGCCGAAGCCTGTCGATGTTTTGATATAATCAGCGCCGGCCTCTGTCACCAGCCTGCATACACGGATTTTTTCATCCTCAGTGAGACAGCAGGTCTCAACAATCACCTTGAGAATTGCCGTTTGACAGGCGGTGCGGAGCGCTTTGATGTCCTCCAGAACCGCCGCGTCATCGCCGTTTTTCAGCGCAGCGATATTGATTACCATGTCGATTTCCCGCGCACCGGCAGCAATCGCAAGCTCTGCCTCCTGCGCCTTGGCCGCCGTTTCCTCATAGCCCAGCGGAAATCCGACAACCGTGCAGATATTCAGTGCGGGAAAGGCTTTTTTTGCCTGCCCGACATACCACGGCGGAATGCAGACACTCGCTGTGTGATATTGCAGCGCTTCCTCACAGATCTGCATTACATCTTCCCATTTTGCATCGGGCTTGAGGATCGTGTGGTCAATATGCGAAAGAATCTCCGCATTGGTCATGGATCTTACCTCTTTTCATCGTGATAAAGCATTGTCCGCGCCGCGCCGGTCACAAATGTCACCAGTCCGCTGAGCAGCGCTGCGATGGATGCAAATAATACTGCGCCCCAGAATGCAAGTCCGCTGCGGAATATATCGCCGCGGCCGAGAATCAGAAGCAGCGCCCAATCCGCCGCAATCACAATCAGCTTTTGCAGCAGATTAGGCAAAAATTCCCTTGCAAACTGTGAAATTCTGCTCCGGTGCGAGGTGAAAAGCTCCGTCTGCCATGCTGACAGCGCAAAATCTGCAAGCAGCACAAACACAACCGCACATAAATAAAAATAATCCATCGGCGTTCCGTTTACAAACAGCCAGAACAGAATCAGATGCAGCGGAAAAATCAATAAAATTGCGTATTTACGAAGATTTTTCATGATGAGTACCCTCATGATCCCGCAGAAATGCGCGGTCGATCGCCGCAAAGATCAGCAGGATCACGCCGTTGAGCAAAAGCCGCGTCATATACAGCGAAACCGTTTCCGTCAGCGGCGAAACGCCGTCCAGCGATGCACTGAGCAGATTGAGATTCGGATATTTGACAAGCTGCGTGACCGTCACAGTCAGCGAAAGCAGAAACGGCGCCAGAATCGCTGCAAAAAATATGCTCCTGCGCGATAATCCCGTCTGCTCCTCCACTTGCAGATAATGATAGAGCAGTGCGGTCATGACAACAGACAGCCCGCACATCCAGATCTGCATTTCAAAAATTGAATACATCGCCCAGCAGAAAATCTGCAAAAACAGGCTGCCGAGAAACACGAGTATGCATTTTTTGATAAACTCTC
>JAFYBM010000141.1 GCA_017540225.1 Oscillospiraceae bacterium
ATGATTAACCAGTTCGGCGGCGCATTCACAGGTCATGCCAATCCGGTCGGACTGATCTTTGCAGTTGCGATTCTTGCTGTAATCGTTTATATGCTGTTCATCAAAAAGTATACAGAATCATCGAAACTGACTGAAAAGGCAGTTACACAAGGGAGCTGATTTCAATGCTTGCATGGCTGACGGATAACCTCGGAACGATTGTCATTACACTGATTCTGATTGCTGTCGTAGCAGCAATCGTGATCTCAATGATAAACGACAGGAAAAAAGGAAAGACGTCCTGCGGCTGCGGCGGCGACTGCGCTCACTGCGGTGCGTGCCATAAGCATTGATTCGGGCGGGCGGCAGCTCAATATTTGCTGCCCGCGCTCTTTGGGAGAGTCATATGGAAAACAACGTAAAGCTCACTGCTGCGAATATCCGGTATCTTCTGACGATGAAAGCATTTTCCGATGCGGACAAACCGATTCGCAACACCTATCTTGCAAATTATTTCCGCTACAAAAAATCCAGCATCCATGCAATGATGAAGCATCTGGCGGCAATCGGCATGATCGAGCAGGATGAAAACAATGTCATCTACCTGACGGAAAAAGGCTCAGAAACGGCCGGACGGTATCAGGGCTATTACAGTCAGATCAACGCCATGATGCAGAAATGCTTTCCGGCTTTGGAAGAACGGGAAAATGCAGTTTTTGCTTTGCTTGCGGAGATTCCGGAGCATACGCTGCAAAGACTGCAAACAAATTCAGCAGATTAAAATTCGTGAAATAATATACATGATTCGCGCCTGAATCGGAAATGTTTTTATTGAATACTTGGCTTTTTTGGAATATTTCATCAGACTTATTGACAAACAATCCGTTTTGTATTAGAATGAAAAAGCAATGAGGGAGTAGCAAGCTCTTTCGAGTAACAAGTCAACATACTGGCCTTCGGGTCTGGCTTGTTTTAATTTGCGAGACTCATGTATAACTTTTCGGGCAAACATCTGCCGTAAGCTATGCATGGAGTCTGAATCTATGACTTTCACGGACATGGCTTTCGGTCATGTCCGTTTTGTTTTGTCCGAAATCAGGCATCCGAATGAAAACAGAAATGAGGTAATTGAACATGAGCGAAGCAGAAAGAAAATTTTTAGAGGTTCACGGGCTGAAAAAGAGCTTCGGCAGCGGCGACACCAAGCAGGATGTTCTGCGCGGACTGGATTTCACAGTCAGCAAGGGCGAGTTCTGTGTGCTTTTAGGGCCGTCCGGTTCAGGCAAATCCACGCTGCTGAACATTCTCGGCGGCATTGACGGCGCAGATGAGGGCAGGATTCTCATCAACGGCGACAAGCTCGAGGACATGAACGAAAAGAGCCTGACGCGCTATCGCAGAAAGCATCTGGGATATGTGTTCCAGTCCTACAACCTCATCCCGAATCTGAATGTCAAGGAGAATATTGAAACAGGTGCATATCTCTCTGACAGCCCGCTGGATATTGACGAGCTGCTGAAGATTCTCGGCCTGTTCGAGCACCGCTACAAGCTGCCGAATCAGCTTTCCGGCGGCCAGCAGCAGCGCGTTTCAATCGGCAGAGCGATCGTCAAGAATCCGGATATTCTGCTCTGTGACGAGCCGACCGGTGCGCTCGATTATACCACATCAAAGGAGATTTTGCAGCTGATCGAGGAGGTCAATCAAAAGTACGGAAATACGATCATTATGGTGACGCATAATGAGGCGATCAAACGCATGGCAGATCATGTAATCAAACTGCGTGACGGCAAGATCCGCCACGATGACCGCAATACCGAAAAGATCACAGCCGCAGAGCTGGAATGGTGAGGAGGCGGCAGCATGGAGAATATCTCATTCGGGAAACGTCCGAAAAATCCGCTGCATAAACGTGTCTGGCGCGATCTGCTGCGCGACTGGAAGCGCTACCTGATGATCTTTGCGATGCTGGTCGTCACGATTGGATTTGTTTCGGGTATGTATGTCGGAAATAAAAGCATGATGACCTCGCTGGACGGCAATGCAGCGAAATTTCACCGTGAGAACGGCCATTTTGAGCTGTCCCGCATTGCGGAGCCGGAAGTGATTGCGGCAATCGAAACCGGTTCAAAAGCGGATATGGTAACGGTTTTCCGCGAGCGCGCCTATGAGGATGCTGAGCTGGAAATAGAGGATGCCGTGCGGGAAGCGGTTGAAGAAAAGGTGCGTGAGCAGGTCGAAGCTGCGATCACGGAGCAGGTCACGGCTGCGGTTGATGAACAGATCAAAGCGGCAGGGAAAAAGCTGCCGGATGATATGCGGCAGGAAATGCTCGATAAAGCGCTGAAAACCGCAATGGATGAAAACTATGAGAAAGCGGTCAGGGATGCGCTGAAAAAAGCATGGGATTCCGAAGAATACAAGGATGCGCTTGCGGAAGCGACAGACAAGGCGCATGAGGAGATTGACAAAGAGATCGACAAGGAATATTCCAAGCTGGAGGAACGCTATGAACTCGATCAGCCGCTTGATGCCGTGCCGGTGAATGTTTACGAACTGTTCTATAAAAATGCGGACGAACACTTTATCGGACACGACGAATATGAAGGGAAAATCCGTGTCTACGGTGAACGGAATGAAGTTGATTTGTATGATCTGCTCTCCGGCAGGGCACCGGAAAATGAACGCGAGATTATTATTGACCGGATGCACGCGGACAATGTCGGAATCAAGATCGGAGATATGGTTCGGGCGGACGGCGCAGAATTTGAGGTCGTCGGACTTGCATCGTTCACCGATTATATCACGCTTTATGAAAGCAACACCGACACCATATTTGATGCACTGACATTCAATGTCGGTATGACAACGGATGCGGGCTTTGAACGCATCAGCACAGCACTGCACGCAAATTATGCCTTTACATATGTGAATCCGCCCGCAGATCTTTTTGAGGAGAAAACGCTTTCCGATCACTTCCTGAAAGCGCTCATCACACAGGTCGCTGTTGCCGAGAAAGAACCGGAGATTAAGGATTATGTGCCGGCATATGCAAACCATGCGATTACCTTTGCAGAAGAAGATCTCGGCTCGGATGTGGCAATGTGCGGCGTGATCCTCTATGTGCTGACGGCGGTTCTTGCGTTCATTTTTGCAGTGAATATCAGCAGCACACTGGAAAAAGAGGCATCCTCGATCGGTACGCTGCGCGCATCGGGCTTCACGAAAGGTGAGCTTCTGCGTTATTATATGAGTGTGCCGCTGCTTGTTGTGATTCTTGCTGCAATCATCGGAAATGCACTGGGTTATACCGTTTGCAAAGATATTGCAGTCGGAATGTACTATCAGAGCTACAGCCTGCCGACCTATGAAACGCTCTGGACGCCGGAGGCATTTCTCCGCACAACCATTGTGCCGTTTCTGCTGATGCTTCTTATCAATTTTATCGTGATTGTGCGGATGCTGCGGCTTTCTCCGCTGAAATTTCTGCGGCATGACCTCAAAAAAACACGCCGAAAAAAAGCAGTGCGGCTGCCGCGCTGGAGTTTTTTCCGGCGGTTCCGTCTGCGCGTATTTCTGCAAAACATCCCGAATTATCTGATGCTGTTTATCGGGATCAGCTTTGTGATGCTGCTGCTTTCGCTGGTTGTCGGACTGCCCTCGACGCTGTCCTATTATCAGGAAACGATGCCGGATATGATGTTTGCAAAGGAACAGGTCATTCTGACGGATTACAAAGACGAGGACGGCGAAATCATTCGCACCGGTACGGACGGTGCAGAGCCGTTTTCCATGAACGCGCTGGAATACCGCACCGAAAAATTCAGCGAGGAAATTTCCATTTACGGCATTGCGGAAAACAGCCGCTATGTGAAGCTCGGTGAGCAGAAAAATGCAGACGAAATGTGGATTTCAACCGCATTTGCAAGCAAATATCATCTGAATACCGGCGACAGCTTTACCATGCATGAAAAGTATGAAAACAAGAAGTATGAATGGAAGATCGCAGGCGTGTATGACTATGATGCGGCGCTTTCCGTATTCATGCCGAACGACCGGTTCAACGAGGTATTTGAACGGGATGCGGATGCATTCACCGGTTATCTTTCGGATCAGACAATTACTGACATCAACGAGAAACAGATTGTCAAGCGCATCACTTCAGAGGACATGATGAAGATTGCGAAACAGCTCGATCATTCATTCGGAAACTATATTATTTATTTTCAGTATATTTGCATGATCATTGCTGCGATTATCCTGTATCTGCTGACAAAAATCATCATTGAGAAAAATGAGCGCCCGATTGCGATGGTGAAGATTCTCGGCTATGAGGACGGAGAAATTGCGCGGCTCTATCTGCTCACAACGGCGGTTGTCGTCATCATCACGGAACTGATAGCAATGGCGATCGGTTTCTATGCGATGAAGCTGATGTGGGAGATCATGCTGCAAGAGCTGGGCGGCTATTTCGCATTCATTATGAAGCCCGAGGGCTTTGTCAGGGAGTTTGTGCTAGTCACGGCGGCATATCTTCTTATAACGGTTTGCGATTATATCCGTATTCGGAAAATCCCGAAGGTTCTGGCACTGAAAAACGCCGAATAAACAAAAACAGCAGTACATCACAGGATGTACTGCTGTCTTTTTGTCAAGAAATCTTATTACCGAATAAAATCATAACGGCCCGGAAAACCGAGCCGTTTGATTCTCAATGAACTCACAGCATCACCTGCACGGGATGGCGCTGCTGCATTCAGGAAATCATATTCAAGCCGGAGTGCCGCTGATCTATACCTTATCAGGAATCAAACCGGCAAATGTATGCGACTGCATCGGAGCCACGTCCTTTCAAGCAGTGATTATATCAGAAATCATCAAAACACCACATTGGAAACACGCCCTTTGCTGATTATTGACCGAATGCGGTTCAGAAACCGCCGCTGTACTTCTGCATCGGAAGCACGCCCTTTCTAATAGAATGTCGTTATCCAAAGAATGTCAGCCCATTGGAAACGCCTCCTGACTAATAAATTTCTGTTATTCTTTGGTTCTGTCTGTATTATATCACAGAATCATGAAAATGTCAATAGGTTTTGTGATATTTTTATATATATTTATTTGTTAACAAAACGCAAAAGAATGCGAAAAAGCACTGCGTTTTTGACGAATTTCAGACAAAAGAGCTGATAATTTGCGAAACAGGCGGGAAAATTTGGAAACCACGTGTAAAAATCCGCTAAATACAGTTGCGCTGAAAAAAACAGTTTGTTTAATCTTTACAATTTGAGAAAAAAGGCTTGCATTTTCAGGGGAAGAATGCTATAATGACAATATGTATATGTGGCTTTGTGCGATTTTGCACGCAGCGGTCGGGCTTACCCGCTTCCCGCCGAGGCCGCATTCCGTACATAATACATTTATAAGGAGAGGTTTGAATGAAATCACTTTTCAAGCGCTCGCTTGCAGCTGCAACCGGCTCTGTGCTCGCTCTGACACAGCTCGCTCTGATGGCGAATGTGAACATCAGCGCAGAAGAAGCGACGACTGCTGCAAACACATCATCATCTGCTGTCACAGTTACAGCTGGTGAAAACTCTGTATATGACATCCTGTATGTACCGGTATCAGCAGAGTTGTTCAAAGAAGCTGTTCTGAAGGACGGCAAGGCTGAAGTCGGCAAGTCTGAGATCGGCAACAAAATCGAGACTGCACTGCTTTCCGCAGGCGATAAGACTTTTACTTCTTCGCTCGCTTCCGTGAAGGCAAAGCTGAAGACCAAGATGATGCAGAACGGCTACATTGATTCTGCAACAGCAGACGAGCTGCTCGCTGCAATCAAGGACGCAACCATCACCGTGACAACCGAGGGCAAGATCACCGGTACTGCAAAGGTTGATGAGTGCGGCGCTGCAATCGGCAAGGCTGTCGAGAATGCACTTCTCACCAGAAGAAACAAGGCCGGCATCAAGGCTGATGACGGCACACTGATCAACATCGACTGGAGCAAGTTCAAGGCAAGCGGTACCATCAACATCGAAGGCCAGATCGACTTCGATAACAACACCGTTGAGTATAAGGTTTCTGCAACGAGCGGCGACGGCGCAACCATCAACAGCGTTGAGGCTGCTGAGGATTATGCAACCAAGAAGCTCACTGAAGCAGCAGGCGTTGTTGCTGCTGCCGCACAGGCTTCTACAGCAGCAGGCCATCCGGCAACCAAGCTCGCTAAGGAAATCGCAAACTACACCGGCAAGGGCGGCAACGGTGCTGCGGCTGCTAAGTCCTTTGTTGATGCTCTCAAAGAAGTCAAGCTTGAGAACTATAACAAGCTCGATAGCCTCTATGCCGATTATATGACTGAGGCAAACAATGCAATCGACAAAAGCGGCCTTTCTGAGCGCAACATCACCCGCGTGAAGAATCAGGAGAACAAGTATGCTCCGGAAACCGCTATGTCTGTTTTCAATAACGAGAAGGTCAAGACAAACTATGAGAAGGCAGTCAACAAGTTCAATGAGAAGTTCGGCGATACTGTTCAGTGGGCGGTTTCTCTGGATAATGTGAAGACGATCATTGAAAATGCTGAGGGACAGAAAGGCGAGTATCTCGCAAACTACAATGTCAACGGCTTCAATGCTGACGCAGTGCTCTACATTGATGACGATGCACAGCAGAAAGCACTGATCGATGCTGCATCTGAGGCTATGAATCCGAAGCAGTTCTTTGAGGCAGGCTGGACTGTTGTTCTGAATCAGGAAGACGGACAGGTTCTGACCGCTGATGATTTCAAGGACGATACAGACGGCACCATGTATTCCATCATTCAGGTCGTTGCAAAGAAGAAGATCGAAGCTGCAACTGAGAATTCCACAAATCTCGAGGGCAAGGCTTCTCTCAATGTGACCCGCTTCGTCAAGCAGATCGTTGTTCAGAAGAATGAGACAACTACGACTTCTACCTCTGAGACAACCGATGTCACATCTTCGACCACGGCAAGCACTGACGTTTCGGCAGTTTCTACCGATATTTCCACCAATGTGACCTCCAGCGCAAGCGAAACAACCACCAACGGCGATCAGACCGGCGAAACCACCGTTACGACCGCTGCAACCTTCATTTCCTTTGAGGTTTCCGGCGATGACCTGGTTTACTGGTCTGAGGAAACAGACAAGGTTATGGATATTTCCAACCTCAGCGTGACCCTCCGCATCGTCGAGGGCGGCATCCTCAATGAGAATGTCAAGATTGATGTCACCAAGGCTTTCGATCTCGAGTACAACACCACCGCAGGCCTCCAGCCGCTTCAGGATGGCATCGGCTACAATGCACAGTCCGTGCCGCTCGTCGTTAAGGACGTTACCGTTCTTGAGGACGCTCTGAAGCAGACCAAGTATGACGGCCTCGTTGCTGAGCAGGGCATCAAGAATGGCTTTAAGGATTCCAGCCTGAACTTCTTTGCTACATTCGTTCTCCGCGGCGACTCCAACCTGAATGGTACCATTGGTCTGGATGATGCAATGCTTGCTCTCCAGTACTACACTCAGACAATGCTCGGCCAGCGTCCGACTAAGGAGCTGCTGGATGATGATGCATATGTTGCAAGATTCATCGGCGAGCACAGCGCTGAAAAGGTTCGCTTCTTCTCGTTCGAGCACTATGCAATGGACGTTGCAGACGGCAACGGTAAGATCGGTATCGACGATGCACAGAACATCCTGAAGTACTACACCTACTTCGTCAGCGGCCAGCACGTTTCTACTGCTGAGAATCCGTGGGAAGATGCTGAGTTCTTCAACCTCGGCCACATTGATCCGCTGAATGAGCTCCACTACGATCCGTATTTCTACGATCCGAGAGCGGTTGAGCTTAGAAAAGATGCACTCGTGTAATCTCAAGCGATTTCTTCAAAAGAGCACAGCTTCGGCTGTGCTCTTTTTTTAGATTCTTTTCCGGTTTTCCCTTGCATTTTTCACAGGATTATGGTATACTGAATGTATGGCAGATGCCAGAATAAACCAGAACACGAAAGGACGGGATGAACAGTGCTTTTTTTGCATGAATTTGAACGGATCGAAGCGGAGGCTTTTCTGACCCTCGCTGCGGAAATGATCGAAGAAGACGGCATCGTGACAGCAGAGGAGGATGCTCTGCTTGAGGATTATGCGGAGTCGCTCGGGATCGTCGGTTTTACTTACGATGCAGCTGCATCTGCTGCGGCGCGAGATACACTCGCACAGCTCAATGAAGTCAGCAAGCGCAAGGTTTATATGGAGCTGTATTCCTTTGCAATCTGCGATGAGTTTGAGGATCCGGCAGAGCGCCGAGCACTCAATGAATTGCGGGAAGCACTGGAGCTGGATGAGCATATCTGCCGCAGACTTGAAACCTGTGCGCAGGATCTGTTCAGCGTCTATGCAGAGATCGAGGATGTGCTCGGTGCGGAACCTTCACCGATCAGCGTCGAAAAATAATCAGCGCTGCCCCTCACAGCCGCGGGAGCCGCGGCTGTGAGGGGCGGGCTGTTTCTCAACGGAGGGAGCAGCGATGGAAGAACACCAGCCGCGCAACGCATTTGATATACCAAAGGTCTTTTATTTTGAAGTCGGCAACATTCATTCGGGCAGCCGGAAGCATCTGCGCTACCGCGTTGAGCCGGCAGACGGCTTGCTGCACATTGAAGTCTGGCGGCAGGATCTCTGCTACGAGATTGTGAAGGAGCGCGGACAGATCGAAGGCAGTGCCGAATATCCGGTCTCAGAGGAGGGCTTTCAGCAGATGCTGGATTATTTGCAGGCAGAATACGACAAACCGCACAGCGGAAACGGATAACCGGAGGAGCAAATCATGTTTGATGCAGAAAAATTTATTGCAGAATATCAGGAGCTGGAACACGGTGCGCCGCGTCTGCGCGCAATCAAAAAGGCGATTCAGGCCGCCGACGAGGCACACGCCGATGAATGGAGCTTCCGTTTTCGGGAACGCTGCCTGAACGAATCAACCTTTGAGAGCGACGATGTTGATGCGATGATTTTGTTCCCCGAAATGGTCGCAATCTACGACCGGAACGAGGAATTGCAGGCGGATGATGACTTTTTCTACAGCCTGATGTGGAGCTACAAGCTGATTATTGAAAATGCGCAGAATTTTTATCATGTGCCGCTGACGCAGATCGAGGCGTTTATGGAGGATTTCCGGCAGCGCATCGAAAAATCCGGCCGCTCGCTGCGCACCTATTACTATATGCGTGAGAATATTTCCGAGCAGACAGGCAATCTTCTGCCTGCGGAGGAATACGGCAAATACCGCGACTTTCCGGAGGACGACCTCAAGGACTGCACAGCCTGCGAGGCTTCACATGATGTCCGCATGGCACTGCTGCACGATCAGCCGGATCGTGCGCTGGAGTTGAGCCGGCCGATTTTCTCCGGCGAGCTGCACTGCGGTGAGGTGCCGGAAACAACCTATGCCGCATGGATCGAATATGATATTCGCAAGTCTGATTTCGGCGATGCCCGAAAGCTCGCAAAGCGGCTGTATCCGATGGTGCGTCACCGCATGGATATGCTGCGCGAGGTCGGCATTCTGCTGCATCTTTACGGCATTATTGACCGGCAGATCGGTGTGACGGTATTCCGGCATGAGCTGCGCAATTTCCTTTCCTGCCGCAATCACTGGATGCGGTATCATTTTGCGGCGGGCGCATATCGTCTGTTTGCGCATATGAAAAATGAGGAAATCGGGCTGATTCTGCCGCAGGAATTTCCGCTCTGGAATCAGGATCACCGCTATCTTCCGGAAAAAGTCCGCGATTATTTCTATGAGATCGCAAAAGAAACGTCGGAAAAGCTCGATGCGCGCAACGGCAACACTGCGCTCACGGATGCACTGAACGCGGCCGATCCGGAATATGACGGCAGGACGGTTGATCTGATTCACGGTGCGGCAGAGCAGACTGTTTCGGTGCTTGGTGCGGTATGCACAGCACTGCCGGATACGCTGACCGTTGAGAGCGTGCGGCAAACACTGGAAAATGACGGACGGTTCCGCGTCGGCCTTGCCAAGGCGGATGCAGAGCAGGGGATCCTCGGTTTCCAGATTGCCGAGGGCGGTACCGAGGAGATCTATCAGATCATGCTCGTGTGTCAGCCGGTTCCGCCGGTTGAAGAATTCCGCCCTGCAAATCCGATCGCTGACGATGTATTTGAAAAGGCGAAAAATGCAGAGGGCGTTGTTATGTGCATTATGCCCTTTGAAGAGAAGCAGCCCGATCTTGCCCTGCATTTCCAGCTCAAAATGCTGAATCTGATTTGTCCGGATGCCGTGACCTATCTGGATTTCTCCCGCCGCAAGCTGCTGCCTGCGGGCTGGGTCACGCTGGCTGCACAGAGCAATGTTCCGCCGCTTGTCGATTATCTCTATAATTTGCAGATTCGCGGCACGCAGGATTCCGATTCGCTCTGGATCACGACACAGGGCCTGCGCTGCTGCGGGATGCGGGAACTGGAGATTCTGGATGCCAATAAGCAGAATTACGCCCGCTTCTGTGATATGCTCTGCTATGCGGCAGAGCGCTTCCTGATCCGCAATGAGCTTTCCGATGCAAATGCACCGTTCTCGCTTGTGCAGAAGCAGGATCGTTCATCGCTTGTCTGCACATGGCTGCCTGTTTCCGAGGCGCGGGCGGATTTCCCTGCAAATCACGCCGGCGGAATGCAGGTGCGCGCGGAGATGCTCGGAGAGGATGCGGCAGATTATGAGGGGAATGCAGTACTGTTCCTCTTTGACGGAGAAAATGCAGACGGCACGCCGAAGCATAAACGACTGGATACGCTCACGGATGCGGATTTCGACAGTCTCTGGTATGGCAGCTATATTATCACAGGACGAAAGATCGCCGCACTGGCACAGGAGCGTTATGGGATCCTTGCGGCACTCGCAGAAAAGACACCGGATACAACCTATGTTTGCGTGCGGGTGAAGACAGACGACGCAGAAGATGAGGTCTGGATGAAGGTCACATCTGCCGGAGAAACGGTCATCAAGGGGCTGCTTGCCAATGACTGCATCGCAGGCAAGGCCGGAACGGAATATCAGGCGGGGCCGGAGCAGCTGACGGATTTCTCCGTGCGCCTGAATGAGCAGATTGTTGTGCATCCGGATACGGCATATATCGCACTGGAAATCGAATAAACATTTGCAGCGTATGCGGGTACAGCTTGCCCTGCATACGCTGTTTTCAAAGGAGATGATCTTCATGTGGCTGGCGATCTTCGGTGCGGTCGGTTTGCTGGGAATTGTCAGTATCTTTTTTCTGACGGCGCAGTTTCACCGTTTCCGCTGTGTGCAGCAGATTGCGGAGCAGCACAAGCTGCTCTCATGGATTCTGGCGGCTCTGCCGGTCGCATTGCTCGGCTGCACCGGCTTTTTCAGCCTGTTTGCGATGTTCACGGTTCTGATTCATCTGATGGTTATCTGGCTGGTCTGTGTGCTCATTGCTGCGATCATCCGGAAATGTATGCACCGTGAGCGCACCCGCAATTATGAGGGCGGTGCTGCGCTGCTGATGACGGCGGCGGTGCTCGGTGCCGGCTGGTTCTTTGCGCATCATGTCTATGAAACAGATTACCGCATCGAAACGGAGAAGCCCCTGAACGGCAAGCCGCTGCGGATTGTTATGTTTGCGGATTCGCATCTCGGAACGACACTCGACGGCGAACAGTTTGCAAAGCAGGTCGGGCGGATGCAGGCGGCCGAGCCGGATATGGTCTGCATCTGCGGCGATTTCGTGGATGACGATACGGAAAAGGCGGATATGCTGGCGGCCTGTGAGGCGCTTGGTAAAATGCAGACGACATATGGGATCTATTACTGCAACGGCAATCACGATGAAGGCTATTTCAATGCCCGCGATTTTACGCTTGCCGAGATGTATGAGACAATGGAGGAAAACGGCGTAAATGTGCTGGAGGATCGCGGCTGTGTCATTGACGACAGAATCGCGGTGATCGGGCGGCTGGATGCCTATGCAGAGACACGGCTGCCGGTTTCGGATTTTGCCGACTTGCCGGATGCGGACAGTGACTGCTACAGGATCGTGCTCGATCATCAGCCGAACGACTACGCAGCCGAGGCAGATGCGGGCGTTGATCTGGTGCTTTCCGGCCACACGCACGGCGGACATATCTGGCCGGCGGGACTGATCGGGCTGCTGATCGGCGCAAATGACCGCGTTTATGGCAGCGAACAGCGCGGAAATACCACATTTATTGTGACATCGGGCATCTCCGGCTGGGCGATTCCGTTCAAGACCGGTACGATCTCTGAATACTGCGTGATAGATATTATTCCGGTGTAACAAGTTGCCTATACAAAATGTAGATTTTCTCTTGACAAATGTGTGCAAAACGTGGTATGATATAAATAGCGGCGTATGCGCAGAGGGGCGCATCCCGCAATTCTGAAGAGGGGGAATTTCAATGAAATCCAAAAAGCTCGCCGCGGTCATGGCAGCAGGCATGATGGCGGCAACGGCTGTCCCGTATGCTACGGGCAGCACCGCAGCAGCAGCGGATTCCAAGTATAATTACGCGGAAGCGCTGCAAAAATCCATGTTCTTCTACGAGGTGCAGCAGTCCGGTGTTCTGCCGGAGTGGAACAATGTCCCGTGGAGAGCAGATTCGATGGTCGATGAGGACGGCAAGGACACCGATAAGGTGCCGGGCGGCTGGTATGACGCAGGCGACCACTATAAATTCACGCTGACAAATGCATATTCCGCATCCATTATGGCGTGGGGCTATCTGGAATACGGCGATGCCGTCAAAAAAGCAGGGCTGGACGAGCTCTACAGGAACAACCTCAAATGGGGTCTTGATTATGTCCTGAACTGTGATCTCGGCGGCGGCAAAATGGTCGGTACGATCGGCGACAGCGATGATCACGTTGTCTGGTGCTCCTGCGAGGTTTATCTCCGCAAGCATCACCTCAAAACCGGCGACTGGGAGCGTCCGTATGATACGATCACGGATTCAAGCTGTCTTGCACTTTCCGCAGCAGCGCTCGCTGAGGGCTATATGATCTTCAAGGATGAGAATTATCTGAAGCACGCAAAGAGCCTCTTTGAAGCTGCGGATGCGACCCGCAGCAACAAGGATCAGGGTCAGCAAAAGAATTTTTATCCGACGTCTTCATGGGTCGATGACTGTATGTATGCAGCCTGCTGGCTCTATAAAGCAACCGAGGATGAAACATATCTCAGCAAGATCAAGAGCGATTATATTCCGGAATTCCCGCTGGAAAACCAGTCTACCGACAGAAAGTATACATGGGGTCTTTGCTGGGATGATACCTCTCAGGCGGCTGCGTTCCTCTATGCGCAGATCACCGAGGAGCCGGAATGGATCGAGCACGTTCAGCATCACCTCGATTACTGGGGCCCGAGCGGCTACGGCGGCAAGTACGTCGATTATACCAAAGACGGTCTCGCATGGCTCTTCAACTGGGGCTGCCTGCGTCACGCAACGACAACGGCATGGCTTGCAGAGCTTGCAAGCGACACCATTTTCAAGAATGACGCTGCGCTCTCCTCGAAGTACAGAGAATGGGCAGAAGGCCAGATGAACTACTGCTTCGGCGACAATGCACTGAAGCTCAGCTATGTGCTCGGCATGGGCGATAAGAACCCGAGTGCCGTTCACCACAGAACCGCTTCCGGTATCCACGATGACCACTGGAATGAGCTCGGCAAAGCCTCCGGCGGCGCAGAAGGCTGGCAGACTGAATATGCACACACTGTTTACGGCGCACTGATCGGCGGCCCTGACAAGGACGGCAACTATGACATGGATCAGATCGGCGTCAGCGATTATCAGTATTCCGAAATCGCGATCGACTACAATGCCGGCTATACCGCAGCACTCTGTGCGATGATCGCGGATCACGGCGGCACGCCGCTCGCAGATTTCCCGCCTGAGGAAGAACCGACATGGCCGGAATGGGAAGTCTCCGCTGTTCTGAACGGCTCCGGCGCAAGCTACACCGAGGTCAAGATGTGGGCAATGAACCACACCGCATGGCCGGCCAGAGTTGCAAAGGATATTGAAGTCCGCTACTATTTTGATATTACCGAAACGCTGGAAAAGGGCCTGACTGTTGATGACATCACGGTTGAGGGCAAGGCACAGCAGTACAGCGCAGGTGAGCAGGGCTACGCAACCGTCACCGGTCCGCATCTGTATAAAGGCAATATTTACTATGCTTCGATCAAGTTTGAGGACGGCCGCGCCATTCAGCCGACCGGTCAGTCTGAGCACCGCGACGAGGTACAGTTCCGTGTTTCGATTCCGGATGCGATCGGCGGCAACCCGACAACCGGCGCATGGGATCCGTCCAACGATCCTTCCTATGCAGGCCTTGACAAGGCAGATAACATCAAGAGTGCATCCGCACTGAACGAAAACTTCAGTATGTATGTCAACGGTGCGTTTGTCTGGGGCGTGGAGCCGGACGGAACCAAGAGTGTCAACGGCGCGGATTACAACAGCGGCAAACCCACTACGCATCCGGTGAATCCGGAGCAGACGGAACCGCAGCAGCAGACAACGGCTCCGGAGCAGCAGCAGACTACAGCACCGGCACAGGAGGATGGCTTTCTCTACGGCGACGCTGATTGCAACGGTGAAGTGGATGTTTCCGATGCTGTTCTTGTTGCTCGGTTCGCTGCTGGCGATGCGGTCAACGTCACTGAAAAAGGACAGAAAAACGCAGACTGCGACGGCATCGCGGGCATAGATGTAAAGGATGCACTGCGCATTGTGAGATTTGTTGTCGGACTTGTTTCCGAGACGGAAATGGGCAAAAAACTCTGAACTGCAAAACGGCGGCAGACTATTGAGTCTGCCGCCGTCAGTTTTTTATTTGTATTTTTGCATCTCAGGATGAAACAAAACTTGCCTCATCGACGCGCTGCAAAAACTGTGTGAACAGCACCGCGCATTCCGTCGGGCGCTGCATATAGATAAAATGGTCGCCCGGCAGCTCAAGAATTTCGCAGTTTCCGAGCAGATCCGTATAAGGCTTGATGACATCTTCCGCCATATTTTTGCAGATCGAAACATTCTTTTCCGCGAGCTGCTGCCGTTCCTCGTCGGTCGCCTTTGGCATTTTCTGCCATGTGCGTGTCCAGTCATCCGCTGCAAGCCATTCTTCGGCTGTCCGGAACGATGCCGCGCTGAGATATGCCTTCGGAATGCCGTTGGTCACAATGCTCTCATAGGTCGTTTGGCAGTTCTGCGGCATCAGCTTTTGTTCGGAGTCCTTTGCATAGGGGCGGAAGCTGTGCAGGGTCAGCAGTCTGGAATTTTCCTTCTGCGTATCAGAATATGACGGCGGCAGCGTGACAATCTGTTTTTGTGTCATGCGCGTTATGCCGAAAGCGGAAAAGAGCCGCAGTGTCCATGCGTTCAGTGCGGAATACGCCGATTCTTCTTCCTCTGCCGAAAGCACCGTGCAGTCCATATAGAACACGCCCTCGATCTCATCGGGATATTTGCTCTCCCAATAGGTCGCCATGACGCCGCCGTAGGAATGCGGCAGCAGCACATAGGGCGGTTCAATATTTGCATTTTTCAGCGCGGATCGGTAGTCATCCACAACCTGTTCAACAGTCTGCGGCCTGTGCGTATCCGCGCTCAGGCCGTATCCCGCACGATCCATGCAGACAAACAGCGCGTCATCCTTGAGGTATTCGATCATCGGGGCAAGCTCCTCGGCGTAATCATCGACGCCCATGCCGGAGATTGTGACTACAATATGATCCGCAATATCGCTGCCGATTTTTCTGTAGCCGAGCGCATAATCCACATCGGTCATTGCATATTGGTATCCACGCTCCTGCAAAAGCCGCGCTTCCTTTTTCAGCATGATATGCTGCCAGCTGTAAAGCCCGAAGGCCGCTGCTGCGGCGATTACGAGAACAAGCAGCAGCTCCAGAACGGCCTTTTTCCTGCTTTTTTCCGCTTTTTTCATGTGATCAGTCCTTTTTTGCAGTTATGCGGCTGATTGCCTTGACAATTTCCACAACCGGAACAATCGCAGCAGCAAGCAGCACCGCCCAGAGATACTGCACACCGGTCAGCGGCACAAGCGAAAAGACCTTTTGCAGTGCCGGAATCAGCAGAACAGGAACGGTCAGCGCAAAGGAAAGCGCAATGGAGCCGATCAGCGCGGGATTGTGATGCTCCATTGTGAATACGGAGCCGCGCAGGGAGCGCATATTCCATGCGTGCAGCATTTCGCTGAATGAAAGCGTCAGGAAGGCCATTGTCGTGCCGGCTTCATGGGAGGTGCGCGCACCGACCACATAGGCGGCAAGCGTCAGCGCAGCAATCACAAAGCCCTGCCAGAGCAGATTGATGCCCATGCCGTCCGAGAAAATATGTGCATTGCCGGAACGCGGTTTGCGGTTCATGATGCCGCGCTCCGCAGGCTCCATGCCCAGTGCGACGGCAGGGAAGCAGTCAGTAATCAGGTTGATCCAGAGCAGATGCACCGGACTGAAAATCGTAAACGAGCCGCCGGTCAGTGAACCCAGACCGAGCGTGGCAATCAGGATGCAGAGCACCTCGCTGAGGTTGCTCGAAAGCAGAAACTGAATCGCTTTTCGGATATTGTCATAAATGCGGCGGCCTTCCTCGACCGCGCCGACAATCGTTGCGAAGTTGTCGTCGGTCAGCACCATGTCTGCGACATTTTTCGTGACATCGGTTCCCGTGATGCCCATGCCGACACCAATATCTGCACTTTTGATCGAGGGCGCGTCATTCACGCCGTCGCCGGTCATGGCCGTGGTCTTGCCCTGCTGCTTCCATGCATTGACAATGCGTACCTTATGCTCCGGCTGCACACGCGCATACACGCTGTAATTTCCGACTGTCTCATTGAATTCTGCATCCGGAATCTTGGAAAGCTCTGCGCCGGTGATTGCCTGCTGCCCCTCGCCGAGAATGCCGAGCTCCTTTGCAATGGCAACTGCGGTATCTCTGTGGTCGCCGGTAATCATGACCGGACGGATGCCGGCAGTGCGGCAGAGACCGATCGCATCCTTGACCTCCGGACGCACCGGATCAATCATACCGGTCATGCCGATGTAGATGAGATCATGCTCCAGTGCTTCCGGTGAAATGCGCTCCGGCAGCATGGTCAGTTCACGGTAGGCAGCCAGCAGCACGCGCAGTGCTTTGTCTGCCATCTCCTTATTCTGACGCAGAATCTCCGTACGGTCATCATCGGTCATCGGGCGGACACTGCCGCCGTCGAGGATCTGTGTGCAGCAGCGGAGCACCTCATCCGGCGCACCCTTTGTATACTGCACAAATCCGTTTTCCGTCTTGTGAACGGTAGACATCATCTTGCGGAGCGAATCAAACGGCGCCTCCGCGACACGCGGTGCCGCTTCCTCCAGCGTATATTTTTTCAGCTCACATTTGTTTGCATATGCGACAAGCGCTGCCTCAGTCGGCTCGCCGGTCACAGAGTCATCCGTGTTGAGCTGTGCATCACAGCAGAGCGCCATTGCCTTTGCGAGCAGCTTTTCGTCATCGGCGTGCGCCTCGACAACGGTCATTTTGTTCTGCGTCAGGGTGCCGGTCTTATCCGAGCAGATGACCTGTGCGCAGCCCAGTGCCTCAACGGCCGTCAGCTTGCGGATGACCGCGCCGCGCTTGGACATATTCGTGACACCGATCGAGAGAACGACTGTCACGACGGCGGCAAGGCCCTCCGGAATGGCTGCAACGGCAAGGCTGACCGCGATCATGAACGAACTGAGGAAGCCCGGCAGTGTGATTGCGCCGTTCTGCACCAGCATTTGCAGCACGCTGATGCCGAGAATAATCAGACAGATCACCAGAACCGCAACGGAGAGAATCTTGCTGAGCTGCGTCAGGCTCTTTTGCAGCGGCGTTTCGTCATCCTCTGCCTCTGCGATCGCACCTGCGATCTTGCCCATTTCCGTTTGCATACCGGTCGCCACAACCACGGCTTCTGCGCGGCCGTAAGCGATGCTGCTGCCCATATAGAGCATATTTCTGCGGTCACCGAGCGGCACCTCCTCGCCGGAAAGCGCTTCGGTGTCCTTGTCGCAGGGGACGCTTTCGCCGGTCAGCGCGGATTCCTCTGCCTTGAGTGCAGCCGCTTCGAGAATACGGCAGTCAGCGGGAACATTGTCGCCGGCTTCGAGCGTAATGACATCGCCGGGTACCAGCTCTGCACTCGGCACAACGATCAGCTCACCGGAGCGGAACACCTTGCTCTGTGCCGCACTCATCGCCTGAAGCGCCTCTATGGCCGCCTCAGCCTTGTTCTCCTGATAGACGCCGAGCACAGCGTTTGCGATCACCACAAACAAAATGATGAACACATCTGCTTCCAGTCTGCCCTCCGAGATGATACCGGTGATTGCGGAGATCACCGCTGCGGCCAGCAGCACAAGGATCATCGGGTTTTTGAACTGCTCCAGAAAGCGTGCAAGCAGTGTGGGCTTCGGGGGCTGCGCGAGCTTGTTTTCGCCGTATTTTGCAAGACGTTCTTTCGCTTCGGCAGCGGTCAGGCCTTCTTTCGTACTCTGTACCTCGCTGAGGACGGTCTCTGCTGTTTCCAGATAGTGCTTCATTCTCATTTCCTCCGTTGTAACAATAAAAAACTTCCGCATCAGCAGCACTCCGAACCTGCCGGATGCTGCTGAGCGAAAGTCTTGCCATTTCAATTTCATACGGCGCACCGGTCGCCCGATGCACGGGTCTGACGCAATGAAATCCGGAGCATTCTCCGGCGGCTACTCCCTTTTCGCAGGAATGTCTTTTGCTTTGTGTGTCTCCCCAAACATAAAACAACGGAGTATCCACATACCGAGGGCAGGCGAATACTCCCTTGTCAGTTCCGAATAGACTCAGCCGTTTGCACGCTCTACCTTGCCGGAGCGGAGGCATCTGGAGCAAACATAGATGTGGCAGGGAGAACCCTTCACGATTGCTTTGACACGCTGGACATTGGGCTTCCAGGTGCGGTTGGTACGACGGTGAGAGTGAGAAACCTTGATACCAAATGTAACGCCCTTGCCGCAGATCTCGCATTTTGCCATAGCTGGCACCTCCTTTACAGACTTGTCAACAGAATACATTGTAACAGATTATGAGAAAAAAATCAAGTGCTTTTTGCAGATTTCTGAAAATTTATCAGTTTTCACAGAAAGGCGGGCCGTGTCTGCCGTCTTTTTTGCTTTCGTGCAGTTTTTCTGCGGCATTTTCTCTCTCCCCATTGATATTTCCTGCATTATATGGTATGATAGAGCAGATAGAACGGCTGTCTGACTGCGGCCTGTTTGATTTACGGAGGAACGCTGCTATGGGGCGAAATAAAAAGCTACAGGAAATCGATCTTGCACTTAATTCACTTGTCATATTCCGCAAGCTGCTGACAAATGATGTCATGCTGCCGCTGCGTGCGCTTCTGGATACGGATTCGATGGATCCGATGATCCAGCTCCGGCAGTATACGGAATTTATTTCGCGCCTTTATGCGCGCAGCACCAATCTGACCGAATTTATTTTCCGGCTGATCTGTGAGGATGACAATTTCTATGTTCGGGCAGCGGCAAGCGGCGAAGAGATCGACGAAATGCTGGAAGCCTGTCTGCAAAATGAGCTTGCGATTTTGCAGCGCCTCGCCAGAATCCGGCCGCACGAGCTGCAAAAGGAGGTTTCTTATTACGGGGTGCTGCCGGAATGGAAAACCTCGGATCTGGATTTCGGCGCGGAATACCATGCGAGGCTGCGGGATATTGGAAAATACGGCTTCGGGCAGTTTGTGCCGCATAAAATGTTTGTATACCGTGATGAAATGCTTGTACCGATCCGGCAGCCCGATCCGGTGCGGCTCTCCGATTTGCAGGGCTTTGACACGGAAATACAAAAGCTGATCGCCAATACGCGCCTGCTTCTGGCCGGCGAACCTGCCGAAAATGTCCTGCTCTGCGGTGATGCCGGAACCGGAAAATCCGCAGCGGTCAAGGCGCTGGTGAATGAATATGCGGATGAGGGTCTGCGGCTGATCGAGCTGACACAGGATCAGCTCCCGCATCTGCCGGAAATCATGGAGCAGCTTGCGGATAACCCGCTCAAATTCATTATTTTTGCGGATGATCTGACCGTGCAGCCGGACGCGCCGGAGCTTGGACGGCTGCGCTCGGTACTGGGCGGCTCTGCTGCGGTGCGGCTGCCGAATACGGCGGTCTACGCGACCAGTATGCAGCTTCCCGCCGTCTGTGAAGATCCGCATGATCCCTTGCAGGCACTGGCGCGGCGGTTCGGGCTGCGTCTGCGGTTCCGGAAATAACCGGCTGCACGGTACAGCGCTTTTCAGAATTTGCAATCCTGACAGAAGGAGCCTTCCCTGAGGGGAAGGCTCTTTTCATCCGGAAAACTGTTTCGCAGTGAATTATTGCGGAACAGTATAGAATGTAACCGTATTGCCGGCAGTAAAGCTGCCGCCGTCCGTTCCGCCGGAATAGGAGCCGCCGAAATAGACATAGCGTTCAGGATTGCCGTCGCAGCTTCCGCCGTAGCTCACAGAATATTCTGCATTGCTGAGCAGATCCGGCCCTGCATAGACTGCATATTTGAACTGCCGCGGGGAGGTCATCGTAAAAATGCCGTTTCCGCCGCTTACCACATTGACGATTGTGCCGGCCTGCTGCGTATTCGGGAACATCAGACCGATGACATTTGCGGTTGTTTCCGCGGCATCGGGGGTTGTAAAGGTATTGCCGATTGCCCAGAACTGACCGCCCAGCACGGAGAACACACCGTCGCAATAGATTGCGCCCTTTTCCTCGCGGGAGCCGCCGATGAACACAGAGGAGCCGCCTGTGATTGTGATGTAGCCGTCGGTCTTGATTCCGTTGGTGCCGCCGTCGCAGAAGAGCCATCCGCCGTTGATTTCAATGCCGTCATTGGAGTGCAGGCCGGATTTTGTTGATGTGATATTGATTGTTCCGCCGTTGACGATGATGTCATCATCGCTCTGCACGCCGTGTGCAAAATTCGCTGTGATGTTCAGTGTGCCCTCGCCTTTGAGCGTGACCGTGTCTTCGGAAAAGACCGTACCCTTATCGTCATCATGGTTGCCGCCGTCTTCAAGATAATTCTCAGTACCGGAGAGCGTACTGATCGTCAGCTTTTTCGCGTTCTGGCAGTTGATTGCGGAGCCGGCTTTGTTGGTGATGCTGGCGCCGTTCAGATGCAGTTTGACCTTTTTCTTGTCGGTGTTGATATAGATCTGACCGTTATCGAGGGTGCCGCTGATTTCATAGGTGCCGCCCTTGCCGATTGTCACAACACTGCCGCTGACGCTGATGCCGTCGCCGGAATACTGTGCAGTGTCACCCTTCAGATAAATATATTTGATCGGATCCGCGGCATTTTCGGTCTCATCCTCATCTTCCGCGGCAGCAGGAGAAGCATTGTCGGTTTTGCTGCCGGTGTTATTGGATGTGCTGTCGCCGCTGTTGGTTTTGCCCGTATTTCCGTTGCTATCGGAGCTGCTCTTGTCACCGCTGGTTTTATCCGAGGATTTTGCAGCAGTTGTTTCCGTTGCTTTGTCCTTATCTTTGGCATCTTTCTGATCTGTTTTGCCGGTTGTTTCCGTCTTTTTCTCCGCCTGATCCTTTTTGCCGGATTCCGATGTTTCATCCGTTTCGGCATCCGTCTCCGCCGCAGCGGTTTCATCCGGATCGTTTTCTGCGGTTTCCTCCGAAATGCTCTGGCTGTCCTGTGTATTCTCAGCTGTATTGTCGGAATCGCTGCCGCATCCGGCAAGCATTCCGGCCATTGCAAGCGCTGTCAGAAGCGCAATCACTCTTCCCTTTTTCATGCTTTTCACCCTTTCCGATCGTATAAAAAGAAAGACTGAGGCGGTATCACCTCAGTCTTTCAAAGATTATTTCTGCTTCGTATCATAGATCTGATCGTCGTATTTATAGAGCACCAGCGTGACGTTGAGGTTGCCGTTCAAAGCGCGGATGTCGTCTATAAACTTTTTCTGGTCTGCATCCGTTCTGAGCCGGATGGAATAAACCAGATCAAACAGTGTTCCGAAATCGGTCGTTTTCACGCGCCGCAGCACGGTATCCGTTGTATATTTCGCAAACACCTGATCGAACAGACCGTTATAATTGAGATTCTCCGGAATTGTGATCTTCAGGGTCATATCCTGCGTTTTCGGTGCTGCAAAATTTATCAGGCTGAGCACAATCAGCATCGCCGCCATAATGACGAAGGTCAGGCAGGCATATCCGATAAACCCGATTCCGCAGACCGTTCCGGTTACCATTGCGAAGAATACATATGCAATATCCTTCGGATCGCCGGGCGCCGAACGGAACCGCACCAGTGAAAATGCGCCGGTCAGTGAGATCGCCGCCGTGACGCCGGCCGTACTGTTTGCCAGAAGGCACATCATGACAATGACCGTAGCCACAAGCCCCGAAAGCATCGGCATGGTCAGCACATAGCTCTGTGCATAGCCTGTTTTGCGGTGTGTGAACATATACACAAAACCGATCAGCAGGCCGAGTACCAGTGAAGTCAGAATACACGCAAGCACTTCACCGACAGTCGGGGAATCCAGATTTGCAGCGGACTGATCGTTAAAAATACGTGCAAAAATATCCGATGTCGCTGCGACAGTCACACTGTTAAGCATAGATGATCTTCCTTTCTTCTCTCCGCTCTGCGGTTGCTTCGCGGATGTAGTTCATATACGCGGTTCCGTATTTGGAAAAGCTGGCCTTACGGATGCCCAGCTCAGAGAGTGCCTGACTCATCCAAAGCGGAAGCGAACCGGGAACCTTGATCTCCATCAGCCGTTCATCCGGAAGGATGAGCTGCGAACCGTAGCTTCCCTTTGCAAGCGTCAGGTCATGGCGTCTGGCCGTGATCTTCCGGTCGAAGGTCAGCCGGAATTCCGGATCATCCTTGCCGAAGAACGCTGCACGCTGGTAGCTGATATACTGCCGCGGCTGAATGGAATCATAGAAGTTCAGGAAGACATCCAGCTCCTTCATGACCTGTTTGTCGATGAAGCGCTCATAATGCGGCTTTACGCGGGTCTGGATGTAGGACTCTGCTTCGCTGAGTGTCATGGCAACGCGGCGCTTTGTCACGATGCCGCCGATCTTCTTCTTGACCTCAAGGAATACAGAGGAATCCGGCTCTGCCGGAGAATAGTAGCTTCTCAGGCGGAGTTTTTCTTTGTAATAGGGTTTTGCGATGGATTGCCGGATGAGGTAATTGTCCGGTGTATCATAATAAATATTGTAGATGCCGTATTCCTTGCCGTTCACACAATATTTATCCGGATTCATATGTTCATGCACCACAGGCAGCAGAGCCTCAAACTGCTCCTGCGAAAGCAGAAATTTTACCTCACGGCGCTGAAATGTACTGATCGCCATAATCGTTGCCTCCCTTTTCTTTGATCGTTCGATTGGTCAAAAAAGGATTTCGAGCTTTTTTGCAAACCGCTGAATATGCGGTTTCCCCCTAAGCCTGATTCCAGTATACCGGAAGCAACTTAAATGAACCTGAATTCTTTATAAAGAAAAATGAAAAAAAGATGGAAAAAGTGAAAATTCGCTCTCCGGTTATGATATTTCTGTGAAACCGGAGAAATGCGCATTCCTGTCAATCCTTGAGCGGAAGCCCCTTTCCGTCCTGATTGATGGAGCCGGTCAGCAGCATGATACCCTCGATCAGACCCCAGACCGCTGAGATCGGAGAGAGCGTGCCGCAGGAAAGAACGGTCAGAAGCAGCTGGATAACCGCCTTGGATGTATAGCCCAGATAAAAATTATGGACACCGAATGCACCGAGGAAAATGCCGAGCAGACCGGCTGTTACCTTGGATTTGTAGGTCACGCCCTGATAATACTGACCTGCCGCATTCTGCTGGAAGGTGTTGGGGGCGGTGTAGCCTGTCTGATTATAGTTCTGCGCATTCGGATCTGCGGAACGGAACTGCTGTGCACTGTTCTGCTGTCCGTACTGCTGCTGAAAATTCGGATTGACCTGTCCTGCGGGATTGACCTGCTGGAACTGCACATTCGGCTGCTGCTGCTGTGCATAGTTCGGAGCCTGTGTGAAACCGGACATCTGCTGCGGTGCCTGCTGAAACTGCATATTACCGCCCATTGCCATACTGCCGGTCGGCTGGCCGCAGATCTCGCACACAACTGCACCGGCCGGCGTTTCCGAGCCGCAGCTCGCGCAGTATTTAATGCCGGTTCCGGCTGCGAACCCGCATTTCGGGCAGGTTATATCCGTATCCAGCATAACTTCGGCACAATTTCTGCAAAACATAATTTGCTACCTCCTTTGTGACATATGCATCCGGATTTCTTCTTTCACGGTACACGGCCGGAGCATACTGATTATATTATACTCTGTTTTTTCTGCAATGTCAAGAGATATTAAAAGAATGGTTCCGTAATCGCATAATCCCCGTATACGGAAAAGATTCCCGGTACCGGTGCATAGATACAGTTGCGGAGCATCAGGCCGTTTTTCATGCGGATTGTCACCGTCCGGAGATCCTCTGTCCAGTATTCCATTGCCTCCTGATAGGCTGCATCATCCGCGGCCTTGACGGTGCCGTCCTCCAGCCGCAATTTGCCGTTTTTTCCGAATTTTCTGATATATGCGTCGTAATAAGCCTGCGCGGTTCCTGCATCACCGAGATCCTCTCCGAGTTTTAAGAATTTATCATAAAAGTCAGAAAGCGCGTCCGGATCGGTGATTGTTTCAAGCTCGCTGCCTTCCTTGTCGTACAGCGTAACGGAAGCAAAATCCTCCGGATAACCGATGCCGTAGGATGCACAGACCGCCCAGATGTCCGGCTCGCCGTCCAGATACTGAAAGCCGGAAAGCTCATAGGTCAGCAGTTTCCCTTCGCGTTCCATGAGGAGCACTGCGCGCTTTTTGCCGGCATCCTCCAGCGGCTTGCAGGCATAGAGCGGACAGCTGACGGTTCCGTTCTCCGAGGGAAAGCTCAGTGAACCGAGCTGCTCCCCGCAGAGCTTCCGGCTGATTTCCGTGACCTCCGGCAGATAGAGCTGCACGGTTTCCGTATCACACTGCGCATAATAGGCGCCGTCAAACGCGATCTGCTCATAGGCGGCATCGTATGCGGCGCGGCTGACCTGATGACCGAGATGCTGCCAGAGCAGCATCCAGCCGCAGCCAAGCAGCAGTATGCCTGCCGCCGCAAGCAGAACAAATTTGTTTTTTTTGAGAAAAGCCTTCATGATTGAGAAGCTCCTTGTTTTTTTCACTTTGCTGCCGTGCTTATCTGAGATAATCCTTCAGAAATTGTCCGGTATAGGATTCCGCACAGTCAGCGATCTGCTCCGGTGTTCCCTCGGCAACGATCATACCGCCGCCGTCGCCGCCCTCCGGCCCCAGATCAATGATATGATCTGCAACCTTGATGACATCCAGATTATGCTCAATCACGATCAGCGTATTGCCCGCATCCGCAAGCTGCTGCAAAACTGTAATCAGGCGGTGTACGTCGGCATTGTGCAGACCGGTTGTTGGTTCATCGAGAATATAGATGGTTTTTCCGGTCGAGCGCTTTTGCAGCTCGGTCGAGAGCTTGACGCGCTGTGCTTCGCCGCCGGATAGAGTCGTTGCCGGCTGTCCGATCTTGATATAGCCAAGCCCCACATCGCGCAGCGTATTGAGCTTCCGTGCGATCTTCGGAATCGCGGAGAAAAATTCGCAGCCTTCCTCGACCG
>JAFYBM010000142.1 GCA_017540225.1 Oscillospiraceae bacterium
AGCTGCTTGTCAGCAGACTGTGCGAACATCTCAAACTTGTTGTTGTTGCTGACGCACATATTGCCGCCGATTCCGGTCAGCAGATTGCGCGCGTTCAGATCGTCCGGATCTGCCTGGCTGTTGCCGGACATATCGTAGCTGAACCAGTAGCCGTTCGCACGCACGACGTTCAGCGCATGCTGCGGCGCACCGCAGTAGTAGTTCTCGATGCCGAGCTTGTCGAGCAGCAGGGAGCTTGCAAGTGCAAAGCCCACGCAGTCGGTGTATGCATCATGCTCCTCGTCTTTCAGCATGTAGACCGCAGTCGCGGAATAGGTTGTGTTGCGCAGGAGATCATTATAATAGTACTCCTCGTTCTGATAAAGCTCATAGCCGCCGGAGAAATGCCAGAGATTATCCGGAGCTGCCGGCTTATCGTTATTTTTGCGGTTCAGCGAATAGTAATCGGAATACTCCGCGCGCTCTGCGATCAGTTTGCCGGCGAGCACGGCTGCGGCAATTTCATCCGTTTCCGGATCGCATTCTGCTTTGATCTGACGCTCCAGCTCGCTGATGATCCGCTGGGTTTCCTCGGTGGTATACAGCGTGCTGTCAAATGCGGACAGATAGCGGCGCGTCAGCTTCTGGATCTCAGGGGTATTGCTGCGGAAGGTCTCGTTGTTGATCGTTCGCAGCTTTTTGAACTGATCGAATGCGGAATCCTGAATAAATGTGACGGAATCCGGAATATCGACATTGTAAATGTCATCATAGGGCAGTGCCCATGTCATCGTCAGATTGATGCTTGTTGTATCCTCTGCGAACGAAACGCTGTGTGCTGCTTTCGCAGTATCATATAAGCTGCTTTCCACATAAAATGCAATCACAGTGTTGTTGTTCACATCGGGATCTCTGAAATAAAGAATGCCGTTTTCCGGTTTCACATACTTATTCCTGATCGCCGGAACAGCATTGAAAACAGAAACGTCATTGATGACGGTGTGCTGCGGCAGCGTGAGCGTTTTGAGATTGGAGCAGCCGTCAAACACCTGCGAATCGAGGCGCAGGCAGGTGCTTGCAGTGACCTTTCCGGCAGTCGGGATCTGCACAGAGGTGCTGTTTTTGATATGCCAGTCCGGCTGCACATAATTCCGGAACTTGATGCTTTTCAGCTCGGTATGTCCTGCAAATGCACGGTTTCCGATTTCCATGACCGGGAAAATTCTGCCCTTGAAAAAGACCTCGCGCGGGACTTCGATCTCGGATGCACCCGTGCCGTTGTATTTCGTGATCTTTGCATACAGTTCATCGCCGCTGATGATCTCAAATTCATAGTCGCGCTGCACATATTTCAGCAGAACGCAGTAATCCTCCGGCGTGATGTGGCTGTCCTTGTTGACGTCATATCGTGTCGTGTTTGCATCTGCAACAATATCACCATAGTTGTTTTCACGCAGGAGCTTGTTGACCTCGGATTCCAGTGTATAGAAATCATTCGGCTCTGCGTCAGTATTCTTTCCGTCAAAGTTGCAGTTCTCGATGCCGAATTTTGCGAGCGTTTCGGCATAGTTATCCAGATCTGTCTTGATCAGTCTGTCGTCATCCAGCGCGTAGAAATCGGAATCGTACTTCGGCTGGTCGGTTTCTGCTGCCGCAGCGGACAGCATGCTGACAGGCATCATCAGTGCAGAGAGCACTGCTGCCGTCAGGCTAAGAACGCATTTTCTTTGTTTCATAATCTTCTCCCCCAATCACACCGCTATGCGATGCCATTGGTTTCCTTCTCTTTTTTGGATTTCGTTTGCGCAAACAAGTCCATTATAAGCAAAAGTCCGAAAATGTCAAGGCAATATCATACAATCTTAAACTGTTTCTGCAATATTTTACAGAATTTGAGAGCCTGATTCCGGAATAACTGGTTATGGTATCCCTGAATATTTAACAAAATATAGATCGCATTTCTGCACATCGCAGCGGCGGGGGCAGATGCCTGAAACTGCGTAAAATCATACAAATCGCAGCATCGTCATGCTTTGCGGCACAAAAAATCCCGCGGATACCGTGCTCTGCATCCGTGGGATTTTCGGTTTTGGGGCGCAGCTCCGTGTTCCGGAACCTCCCGTCTGTCCTGCTCTATAAAATGTTATAATTCACCCCGATATACAGGTCAATGATGCAGTTTTCCGGATTGCCCGCATTCATGCGCACAATGCTGTAATAGACCTCTGTGATGACCTGATATGCCTTTTCCTGCGCATACTGCAAAAGCTGCTGCTCTGTCTTGGCGAGTGCCGAAAAGCTGCCCTCGTGCCGTGCCGAGACCGCGTTGATCAGCTTGAACACCGGCTTTTTTTCATACTGCGCGCAGGACGCAAACTCGCCCCTGACCGGTATCAGGATCTCGATATTCCGCTCCTGCGCCGGATCCTCGGTGAACAGGATCCTGCCGTTCTGCTGCAGTCCGAGCGTGCCGAGCTGTTCCGGGATCCGCGGCAGCATTTCCGGAAGCCGTGCGCGCGGCATCTGTATCCTGCACGAGAGCAGATCATACAGGTACAATGCCTGTTGTTCCAAAATTTGCATTTGAATACCTCATTCTCCTTGCGGATATTTTTATAACAATTATATCAGCGGCGCAGCGGAAAGTCCAGCGCTGTGCAGTCAGCGGGCGTTTTTGCGGAGTGAACAGTCAGGGGCATCCCGTTCACTCCGATTTTCCGCCCGTTCACTCCGCGGCGCTCCGGTTTCTGCCCGCGATCAGCCGCCCGCAAATCTTTTTGGATCAGAGCTGTCTGCGGGCTTGCATAATCCGGAAAAAAGTAGTATAATAGGAAAGGCAAAAATCCATTCCCGCCACACAGGAGGCAAGCATATGTGCGGAATCATTGGCTTTTCCAGCCGCATTGAAAACGCGGACGCCGTTCTTGAGAAAATGATGGAACGCATCCGCCACCGCGGACCGGATGCAGGCGGCAAGTATCTCAATGGGGAGATCGCGCTCGGACACCGCCGGCTCTCGATCATCGACATTACGGAACAGGGCGACCAGCCCATTTTCAACGAAGACCGATCAATGGTGCTCGTCTTCAACGGTGAGATCTATAACTATAAAGAGATCCGGGAGGAGCTGACCGCAGCCGGTCACACCTTCCGGACGGAGACAGATTCGGAGGTGCTGATCCACGGCTATGAGGAATACGGCGCGGAGCTGCTGAACAGGCTGCGCGGCATGTTTTCCTTTGTGATCTGGGATGAACGGAACAAGGAGCTGTTCGGCGCGCGCGATTTCTTCGGCATCAAGCCGATGTACTATGCGCAGATGGGCGAAAGCTTCCTGTTCGGCAGCGAGATCAA
>JAFYBM010000143.1 GCA_017540225.1 Oscillospiraceae bacterium
ATGTGTCCATGAGGAATGCCTTCTCATATTTATGCGCTTTCACATCAGACTCAAGCCTTTCTTTCGAGCCGGAATACAATATCCTTGCAATATATTCCTGTTGTTTCTCAGACAATCTTTCGATCCATTCAACAGACCAGATCTCATACTCTGAAGACTCGGATTCATCCTGTATCAGTTGTCCAACGATGTCCATTTCTTCCTCTGTGAGGCTTGAATAGTCTGTATCAAGATGCTCTCCCATGTAATCATGCATCCAGTTAATCAAATCTGAAGTATTATAGCCGAATACTGCATTATAGGTTTCGGTGAGATCTGTGCTGATCCGAAGATTCTGCGCCGTCAGATAGCTGATAATGGCGCTTCTGTAAAACAGCCATGCGGCAGCGTTCATAAATACTACAATCAGAAGAAAGATGACAAGTGCAATCTGAAACAGGAGTGTTCGTTTTTTTCGCCTTTTTTTCTGCGGCATACTATCCGGCCTCCCTTGCGGATCGTTTTTTTCTATTATAGCATATTATGCCAAAAAGTGCGATAGGAACGGGGAAATTATCATGACCGGTTTCGCAGCATGATCTCATATTGGAGCCGGGCACTGCCCGGTTATAGCATATTATGCCGAAAAGTGCGATAGGAACGGGGAAATTATCATAAAGAGAAACGGGCTGCCCGTTCGGACAGCCCTTGCAATGCTCAGCTTGTGTGGAATTTATGCAGAACCAGAAGCAGCGAGATCACAGCGACAGTCACAACCGCGCCGATGCAGATCAGCGTGAATATAACGGAGCTTTCCCCTCTTGCTGCGTGCAGTGTGCCCTGATAATACTGTTCGGTCAGGCTGCCGATCGCGCTGATATCGTACAGCTGATTGATGCCGCCGGAGAATGTGCAGTTCGGAACGGCGCCTTTGTCAATATCCCTGCCGGAAGCAGAGGTGAGCTTGACCGGGCCGGATATCACGCCGAAATGCCCGTCTGCCATGGAGAACTGCATTGCCATGCAGGCACCGCCGCCGGTCTGATTGCCGATCACGCAGATCCCCGCTTCATTGGCAAGGAACGGAAGCAGATTGCCGCAGGAGAAAGAGGCGCGTGTCGTCAGTATGCAGTAATTGAAATCATACGAGACCTTCTTGTCCGCGTCGTCGATCACGCCGTTCAGATCCAGATCCATGGAAGTGTTGTTGTGCCAGAGCGTGCCGGTCACGATGCTGAGCGTATCGAGCTGCGACGCTGCGTCCTGTTCCTTTGCATTCGTCATCATGGCAAACATATATTCCAGCACATCGGAGGAGCCGCCGCTGTTGGTCGAAAGGTCAATGACGAAGTTTTTGACATTATGCTCTTTGGCGTAATCCAGAGACCATTTGAATGCGTCAACGATCGGGTTCATAAAAGAGTCGAACGCAAAGACAGCCGTATCTCCCTGCACATACAGGGCTGCACCGTCATCCTCCCATGTCTTCACTGCGCCGTATTTCTCATAGGCGACCGTCTTTTCGACTTTCGCATCATTCTTTGCATCCTCGATATCCGCTCCGACCGCATCGGTATTATCGACCGCATTTTGTTCATCCATATTCTGCGGATCGAATGTAGCATTGTAAAACTCGGAGAGCAGCGGCGCACCGGAATAAAATTCGGCCTGGCTCGCAGGATCGACATTCAGAAATGTGTGTCCGCCGTCATTAAAGATGCCGTTGAGCATTCCCATTCCGACAAAGAAATCCTTTTTGTTCGTGGATTTCAGAAGTTCCTTTGCCCGCTTCGACTGATCGCTGATGCTGTCCAGCGCGGTGTCAAAGTCGCTATCCTCCAGGACCTTTGAGACAGGCGCCTTTAGCGGCCGGCCGTAAAAGTGATCCATGAGAAAGCACAGATCGCGGTATGTGAAATCCGCCATTTCCGGCGTGCGCTCGGTCTGCTCGTAAAGCGGCTGCCGGTCGTAATACGGTTCGGTTTCCATGTCCATGCAGTGAAAATAATACAGGCTGCCTTCGATGTAAACAGCCGCATTATAGGTCACGGCGGAAAAATCGTTGAGTACGGAGAGCGGCAGATACACCTTTCCGTCTGCTTCGATGATGTCGATGCCGTATTTCGCAAGGTCGAATGTGACCGGCTTCTCCCCGCCCTCTGCGGTTTGGCCGAGATCCTCTGCATAGGTGACATCGAATTCCGTTCCGGTTTTATTCGTATCGTTCTTGATCAGGGTGTCATAATTCGGGAAAAGGACGGTATCCGCATTGGGATCAACGGTCATGCTGCCGTTGTCGTTTTTCATGACATAGGTGCCGTCCGGATGCTTTTCGGTCGTGCAGTCGATCGTGAAGATATGATCGAAATAGGCATCCGGTTCCATGTAGGGCACAAGCGGCAGGCTGTCGAGGAACAGGCATTCTGTCGTGATCTGCTCGTCCATGCTGTAAATATATGTCGGGATCTCTTTTTTTGTCGTGTTTGCTGTCTCTGCGGCATGGGCTGTCATGCCGGCCGGCACGGTGCAGGCCGGCAGGATCAGCGACGCAGAAAGGGCGGAAACACGCCCGGTCAAGGTAGATTTCATACGCTCCTCCTGAAAATAAGGCTTTCGCTTCGGATACTCACATTATAGCATTTTCGGCGGAATCTGTCAATCAGAGCGGTGCAGATTTTCAGGGCGCCGGCCGTGGATGCAGCAGCGCATAAAAAGAGCAGACAGCCTTCCGGCTGCAAACCTATATTTATGCGATGACAAAAAAATCGCGTCCGCCGTTGTCCGGTGAACGCTTTTATAGGATTAAGTTTGAGGGGGGAAAGGGGGAGGGGGAAAGAGGGAAACTATTAAACAGGAGAGGGTGTTCCATTAGTATTGCAGGCATTTCCGGCGCCCGCTGCCGTAATGTTTGAATGGGGTATCATCTCCTTTCGTGATTTTATGATAGCATATTTTCCGGCGGATTTCAACCGTCAATCTGCGGCCGATCTGTAGCCAAAACGACATATAAAGCCGGAATTGTTGCTTTGACTGCAATCTGTATCTGAATTGTCGCTGAACATGAGGCAGCGCCCTGATCGTGCGGATCCGGGCGCTGCTTCTGTATTCCGGCACGTCCGGGTGCGCTCCGGAAAAGCAATATCATGCCAAAATCGGGACGAAAAAGCGGTTATACACATACACATACGCACAAAGAAAAACGCGTATTTACGATATTTTCATGCATTTCAGCACGATTTTCGGCGTTATACACATACACATACACATACACACAAAGGAAATTACGCATTTACGATGATTTCATGCATTTCTGGCCGATTTTCGGCATTATACACATACACATACACATAAAAATATTGCTCTGAATTTTTGCCGGAAACGGCGTGCTGATATCCTGCGCAGACCGGATTCTGACGGTGCCGCGGA
>JAFYBM010000144.1 GCA_017540225.1 Oscillospiraceae bacterium
CACATTGCCGTCGCTGTCTGTCAGCGGATAAGTGTAGGTCACTTCGCTGCACGGAATCCCGATCTGATTACAGAGGACGTTCATTGCAAGCGCATAGCCCTGACAGACCGCGGAGCCTGAAATCAGTGCGGAATATGCATCATAGCTCTGCTTGGAATAGGTCAGGTCATAGCGGCAGTGTTCTGCAAGATAGTCATGCAGGAACAGAACCTTCTCGGCATCGGACCATGCGGGATCCAGCATACCGGTGATCTCACCGATCTTTGCAGCAAATTCCGCTTTTCGCGTGCTGATCGTATCCACATCATAATTGAACCGAAGCTCAATGCTGAAAATGTGACTGTCATATCCGCTGTATCCGAAGCCGGAGGAAATATAGAACCAATTGCCGTCTGTATACAGCATATCGTAATAGGCATCTGCGACCTCATCGAGTGTCATATTGTATTTGCTGATATTGATGGTGCCGGTCTCGCAGTTTTCCCATGCCCTGCGCATCCGTTCGCAGAATGCGTTATAATTCGCTTGTGTCACAGCAGAAGCCGGTATTGCCGAAAAAGCGCACTGTACGGTCAGCATTGCGGAAAGCATTGCTGCGGTTACGCTCATCATTTTTCTTGCTGGTTTCATCCTCAAGCACCTCCGTTTTGGTTCGGCTGCGGTTGCAATTTTCTGCGGTTTCTCTGCACTATTATTATATCATATTTTGTCCTTATTTGAAAAGGGTAAAACGCTGAATTTCCGTATTCGTTTTTGTGCGTTTCAGACAAAGAATCCGGAAAATTAAACCGGAATTCAGAAATGCAGCACGAGGCCGCTGCGAATTGCATACAAATATGCGGGAAACCATTGACAAATCGGAAGAAACGCGTTATAATAATAACAACCTTATCATGAGCGGCGGAGGAATCAGGTCCTGTGAAGCCGCGGCAACCGCATTCCGGAGCGAATGAACGGTGCCAAATCCTGCGGCATGAGCCGAAAGATGAGGAACGAATGCAAAGCAAAGGCGGCATACGTTCTGTATGCCGCCTTTCTAAATGAATCAGACGAAAGGAAAAGACTATGATCGAGCAGCCTGTCCGGCAGCCGAAACCGCATCCTTTTTTTGATAAACACACCGTCATCTGTACGATTCTGATGATAATTGGCTCCTATATTCTTGTTATGTTTCCGGCCTCTGTTTTTATGGGTGTTTTGTGCTTTGTGCTTCGCATCACCGATATTCAGAGCGTTCTGTTTCTCGGCGTCGTCCCGATGGCACTGCTGGTACTTCTGGTATACCGGCTCTGGTTCCGGCCGGAGTTCAGGGGCATTCTGTTCAGCGGATTTTTCAAAACACTGCGGTTTGCCGCGGCCATGCCGGTATTCTGGCTGGTGCTCTGTCTGCCGGATCTGCTGAACGGGAATTATCCGCAGACCTTCAATTTACAGGTTCTTTCGCTCGGGCTGACGGCAGGCTTTTCGGAGGAAGTCGTTTTCCGCGGCCTTCCGCTCTCTTATCTGAAACGCCAGCTCCGCTCCGAAAAGCAGGTGCCGCTGATTGTATTTGTGACGGGCGGCATTTTCGGACTGGTTCATGTTTCCAATATCCTGTTCGGTGCATCTGTCAGTGCAAGTCTTGTGCAGGGTGTGGCAACAAGCTGTATCGGCATTTTCCTCGGTGCAGTATTCATACGCGGCGGCAATGTTTTCGTTCCGATTCTGCTGCATTCGCTGCATGATATGTTTGTGCTTTCCTTTCAGGCGGCCGATGAGGTCAGCGTTACAATTGAACGGGAAGCAGAAACTGCGGACATCTTTTCTGTTCTGATCTGTCTCGGACTTGCGATTTTCGGACTGTTCCTGATCCGGAAATCCAAGCGCAGCGAGATTTGCAGACTATGGGCCGGAAAATGGTCACAAACAACTGAAAATCTGCCGGAAACACCGGCTGAAACCATATCTGAAACAACTGGAGGTCAAATATGAAACGCTTTTTTACATCTGAATCCGTTACCGAAGGTCATCCCGACAAGATCTGCGACCAGATCTCGGATGCTGTTCTTGACGCGATCCTCGAACAGGATCCGTCCGCACGCGTTGCCTGCGAAACCTGCTGCACAACCGGCATGGTGATGATTATGGGCGAAATATCAACTTCCGCGCAGGTCGATATTCCTGCGATTGCGCGTGATGTGATTATTGATATTGGCTATGACCGTGCAAAATACGGCTTTGACGGCTATACCTGCTCGGTGCTGACATCCATTGATCAGCAGTCCGGCGATATTGCGCAGGGCGTCGATTCCGCGTTTGATTCCGGCGAAAATGCCGATGAACTGGGTGCCGGCGATCAGGGCATGATGTTCGGCTTCGCCTGCGATGAAACGGCAGAGCTGATGCCGCTGCCGATTTCTCTGGCACACAAGCTCGCGCTCCGTCTGACAGCTGTCCGCAAGGACGGCACACTGAAATATCTGCGTCCTGACGGCAAAACACAGGTCACGGTTGAATATGAGGACGATAAGCCCGTGCGTGTGGATACGATCGTTATTTCGACGCAGCATTCCGCTTCCGTGGAGCTGGACAAGATCCGTGAGGATCTGATCGAACTGGTCATCAATCCGACCATTCCGGCTTCCCTGACGGACAAGGACACCAAAATCTTCATCAACCCGACCGGCCGTTTCGTGATCGGCGGTCCGCAGGGTGATTCCGGTCTGACAGGCCGCAAGATCATTGTCGATACCTACGGCGGTTATTCCCGTCACGGCGGCGGCGCTTTCTCCGGAAAGGATCCCTCAAAGGTTGACCGTTCCGCTGCATATATGACACGCTATATTGCGAAAAACATCGTTGCTGCCGGCCTTGCAAAACGCTGCGAGGTGCAGCTTGCCTATGCGATCGGTGTTGCAAAACCGGTTTCTGTCTTTGTTGAAACCTTCGGCACCGGCAGTGTCGATGAGGAAACGCTGGCAAATGCCGTTTCGCAGGTATTTGATCTGCGTCCGGCCGGCATCATCGAGACTCTTTCGCTCCGCAAGCCGCAGTATCGCAAGCTGGCCGCCTACGGACATATGGGCAGAGAGGATCTGCTGCCTGCATGGGAGCGAACGGACAAGACCGAGGCGCTGAAGGCTGCTGTCGGCAAATAATCAAAAACAGAGGCATTTCATGAGACGTGACAATTTGATTCTTTCACTGATTTGTGCGCTGACGGCGCTGTTTCTGCTGTTTCCGCTGCCGGCTTCTGCGGAATCCGCCCCCGAACGGTCGGTTGAGCTGCACGTTGTCAATGCACCGGAAGGCGCTTATCTGATTGACCTGCTTATTGATACACAGCGTGCGGAAGCACTGCCGGATGCACTGGATCCGGATGACAAAGCGGAAAAAAAGCTGCGCGCCTATAAGCACGACGGCTGGCAGACACGCTGTGCGGGGCTGGACGGTGCAGGCTATGCGCTGATCCGCAATACCGAGGATCATGTGTATCTGTTTACGAATGAGATCCCTGAGCATTTCCGTGTTGTGATTATCACGGAGGACGGCAAAACAATGGTCAGCACCAAGCTCCGCCCGATCCTGCAAAATACGACCGTAACCTTTGATGCGGTTTCCGGTTCACTGACAGAAAGCGCCGCCGATGCCGGCAGCAGCATTCTGAACGATGTGAAAAAGATGTGGCCGAATTTTGGCCTGACGCTCGCCGGCACGCTCGTGATCGAAGGGATTATAATGGCTGTTTTTCTTCTGGAATGGGGCTGGAAAGGCTGGATCAAGTTCCTTTTTGCTCAGATTCTGACTCATATTCTGCTCTATCTTTTCCTTGAGATCTGCGTGCTGTTCGGTGTGCTGTTTACACTGAAAATTCCGATTGCAGCGGCAGGAATGTTTGTGATCGAGCTTGGCATCTACGATAAATTTGTTGAAACACCGCACCGTGCAAGAATGTGGCTTGCCGTGCTGCTTGCGAATGCTGCAACCGGTGCGCTGATGTATTTTGTTCCGACGTTCTACGGTTTTCCTGTCGCCGATCTTCTGCCACACTGACATCTAAGTTCTGTGCGGATGCGGAAATCTGTTTTTATACAAGTGCCTTTTTGAATATTGGTGTTGAAAGAAAACAGAACCGGAACCCGAATAAAAAAAACCCGCTGTATGTGTCCTGTCATACAGCGGGGGAGTTTTTATCTGATTTTTACCGCAGGGGGATCACTGCGGGAATCAGGTTGTATAAAGATATGGTTGGAGGTAAAGGGGATTACTCGGCAACTGCCTCATCAGCAGCGGCTTCAACAACAGCTTCTTCAGCAGCTTCGTGCTTCGGGCCTTTTGCTGCCGGACCGTCAACAGGCGGCTTCGGCGGCTGCGGCTTGTCGATTTCCTTTGCGGGAGCAGGCGGTGCAGCGGGAGCTTCCTTCTCAGCCGGTGCAGGCGGAGCGATCTTCTCAGCCGGTGCAGCAGGAGCCTCAACCGCTTCCGGAGCAGCAGGCGGATCGAGCTTCTCGTGCGGTGCAACAGGCGGCTCTTTCTCTTCCGGAGCTGCCGGCGGAACCGGAGCTTCCTTCTCTTCCTTCTCAGCCTTTTCCGGCTTTACAGGCGGCTCTTTATCCTTCTTCGGCTCAGCCTTCTTGAGTTCATCACAGAAAGCAAACCATTCTGCCTTTGCAGCGTCATCCTTGAAATCCTGCTTTTCAGCGTCAAAGACTTCATCAATCTTGTCGAGGATTTCCTTCTTGTCGATCGGCTTTACCGGCTTGATCTCCTCAAGTGTCTCAGCAATCACTTCCGGTGCTTCCTCGGTGATCTCCTGAAGAACAGCCTCAGCTTCCTCAGCAGCATTCTCATCGAGAGCGGGTGCTTCCGGTGCTTCCGGAGCCTCAGCCTCAGGTGCCGGTGCTTCCGGTGCTTCGGGGGCTTCCGGCTTTTCCGGCTCGTTCTCTGCAACGATCTCCGGCTCATTTTCAGCCTTGTCGTTCAGAACGTTGCCTGCGAATGCGCTCAGTCCGGAAACAGATGCCAGCACTGTCAGCGCTGCGATAGCAGATACGATCTTTTTTCTGGTGTCCATAGTGTTCAAGCTCCTTTTTTCAATAAATTTTTGCTCATTTTCCGAGCGGAAACCACTTTGTTTGGTTTCTATTCACAGGATACGGAGCGCAAATGATAAAAACGGGGTATTTCAAAAATTTTTTTTCAGAAAGTATATTTTAAGAATTTTATTACTGACAGAAATCGCCGGCAGTGCCGGCTTCCGTTTCCGCTTCCCGATCTGATTGCGAACGGCGTGCGTGACTGTTTGCCGAGTCGTGACGATGCAGATTCTGATTTACTGCGAAACACTTTTCTTAAAATCCACCCACAAAAAATGAACGCGCAGACCGAAAACAGTCTGCGCGGTTCTGCTATTACGGTTTTGGCGCCGGTTCATCCGTTGGCAGCGGTGCTTCGGGATGCTGCGGATTCGGAAGCGGCTGCGGCGGCTTGATCTCCGGCCGCGGCTTTTCATCGCCGGGATGCGGAGCAGGCGGATCCGGTGCATCTTCCGGATGCTCCGGAGCTGCCGGCGGGTCTGCCGGTTTCAGTTCGGATGCAGGCGGTTCCGGATTCACTTCATTCGGATGTGCAGCAGGCGGTGCTGCGGCCGGTTCCTCCGGCGTTTTCGGCGGAGCGGCCGGTGCTGCCGGTGCAGGCGGCTGATCCGGTTTCGGATTATCCTGCGGTGCTTTGGGAGCAGCAGGCTCCGGCTTATTCGGTTCAGCCGGTTTCAGCGGTTCCTTCTCCGGCTTCGGTGCAGCGTCGTCCAACCCCTTGACATCGGCGTTCAGACGGAGCTTTGCAGCCTCATTTTCAATCTGCTCTTTATATTCCGTATAGGATTCAGCATTTTCCGTGGAAAGATAAATCTCAACAGTCTGCGATTCATCAATCCTGCCCTGATCTATCGAATCCTGCAAAAGCGAATTGAACACAGATGCCAGCGGAAGCTCTTTTCCGTTTTGTTTCAGCAGTTTGTTCAGCTGATCGGGATCCTCCCCCTGAATATCAATGACCGCGCCTTCGCTGTTCAGCTTCATCTCGTAGCGGGTTTCTTCCACAAGCACGACCACAGATTCTGCCGGTGAATTAGTCCTGCGGTTTTTGCTGAATATGCCGAAACCGACAGCACTGATAAGAAGCAAACAGGCAGCTGTTGCCGCAAACCGCATGACTGCATTGCGTGAAATGCCGATTTTGCTTTCCTGATCCTGCATCAGAACCGGATCGGTGACAGTCTGCCCGACCGTATAGTGCAGATTCGCAGCGCGTACAAAGCGCGATTCTTCATCCATCAGCACCGCATAGGCCGGATGACATTCCATAACCATATATTTCATGCTTGTTCGCCTCCTTTCAGAACCTGCATGATATGACCGCGCAGGATCTCATAACCGTTTGTGCAGATCAGCAATACGGCGACCAGATATTTCCGGTGCCGTTCCAGCGGCTTCCGTTCGATTCCGGCGCCTTCCGCCAGCTTTGCGAGCGGCACACGCTTGGTTCGCAGGAAATCCTCCAGAATATCGGGGTGACTGCGTGCATAACTGACTGCTTTTTTGCAGAGCGTTAAGGTTCTGCCCTGCTTGGGTGCATTTTCGGCAATATCCGTCATGGATACGCCGAATTCTGTCATTTGTTCGGTCAGCTCCGCGATCTCCGTTTTTGTTGCTTCGCGGATCTCCTGTTCCGCATATGCATCATGCGGGTCTGCCAGTGTGTCGATCCGTTCCGTCTGATCCTCATCTGCGGCTGTATTCAGCGAGATCTGACCGCTGTTTCGTTTTTCCCGCCGGTAGTTGTCAATCAGCCGGCTTTTGATCTGGAGTGCTGCGTATTTCAGGAAAGCACCCCGCAGTTTAGAATAGCTGCATATTGCCTCATAAAACGCAAACATGGCAATACTCAGTTCGTCATCCTCGGGTTCCGGCTGCCGTTTCAGGAATTTCGCGGTTTCCGAGCGGATAAAAGGCATATAATCAGCGATCAGTGCATCTGCTTCCCTGCTGTCGCTTTTTGCGCTGATTACGCGAGAAATGAGCTGCTGCACATCAGGACTCATGCACATCACCCCTGTTATGTTATAGTATACGATAGATTTTTCCGAAAACCGGTGTAATCCGGATGTTTTTCTCAGTATATCATATTATAGAGAAAAATGCAATGGGCAAAGCAGAAATATAAAAGGTTGTCGGCATAAAATCTGCATTGTCAAGACTTTCAGAACCGTCAAGCTGAGAGCGCTTTATCAGAGCGGGAAGCGGAAATGGAGGCCGGCACTGCCGGCAAGAAAAATGCAATGGGTGAAG
>JAFYBM010000145.1 GCA_017540225.1 Oscillospiraceae bacterium
AGCATCTGCGCACCGTTGCTGACGGACGGATCTACACGAATGTAAGGTGAATACTATGACTGTCATCGTAACCGGCGGAGCCGGATTCATCGGCTCGAATTTCATTTTTTATATGCTCAACAATCATCCGGATGACCGTGTGATCTGTCTGGATAAGCTGACCTATGCGGGCAATCTCTCCACGCTTAAACCGGTCATGAATCATCCGAATTTCCGGTTTGTGAAGCTGGATATTTGTGACCGTGCGGGTGTATATCATCTGTTTGAAGAAGAAAAGCCGGATGTTGTCGTCAATTTTGCGGCAGAATCCCATGTTGACCGCAGCATTGAAAATCCTGAAATCTTCTTGCAGACGAATATCATCGGTACGGCAGTGCTGATGGATGCCTGCCGCAAATACGGCATTCAGCGGTATCATCAGGTATCAACCGATGAGGTTTACGGCGATTTGCCGCTTGATCGTCCCGATCTGTTTTTTACAGAGGATACGCCGATTCACACCAGCAGCCCGTATTCATCCTCAAAAGCGGCGGCGGATCTGCTCGTGCTGGCATATCACCGCACCTATGGTCTGCCTGTCACAATTTCGCGCTGTTCAAATACTTACGGCCCGTCTCACTTCCCGACGAAACTGATTCCGCTGATGATCGCCAATGCGCTGAACGACAAGCCGCTGCCTGTATATGGCAAGGGACTGAATATCCGTGACTGGCTTTATGTTGAGGATCACTGCAAAGCAATCGACCTGATTATTCGTAACGGCAGAGCGGGCGAGGTCTTTAATGTCGGCGGGCACAATGGAAAGCGGAACATCGACATTGTGAAGCTGATCTGTAAGGAGCTCGGCAAGCCGGAAAGTCTGATTACCTATGTGGAGAACAGAAAAGGTCACGATCTGCGCTATGCAATTGACCCGACCAATATTCACAATGAGCTGGGCTGGCTGCCGGAAACCAAATTTGAAGACGGCATACGCAAAACGATCAGGTGGTATTTGGAACACCGCGCATGGTGGGAGGAGATCATTTCCGGCGAATATCAGAATTACTATGAAAAAATGTACGGGAATCGTGCGGTGATGTCCTAAAAATGTTTCAGTCAAATCTCTTTTATGGCTTGCGTATTTGGGTGCAAAGAAAACCCGCCGTTTGATGTGAAGTCAGGCGGCGGGTTCTGTATGATTATTTCATCAGCAGACGTTTCGGCAGTGTAAGGTCACAGGCATTCAGTCCGCCGGATTGCGTTCCATATCCGGAACGGCGGCATTGACTTTTTCAGCGACCTGTGCTATGCTTATATTGAACGATTGATTCGATGAACGATCAAAAAAGGAGGCATGACCCATGAAAAAACTGACTGCGGCAGCGCTTGGCTGCATTATGATATTCTCTGCCGGCAGTATGCCGGTACAGTGTGCCGCACAGCAGACCGACACGCTCACAACAGAAACGCAGTCGTACTATGCAGAATGGAAAAGCACATATCTGCGGAAGAATCCGTATACCAAAGAAGAACAGTATTATGTATTCTACGGTGAGCAGACCTATGCACAGGCGAAGAAAACTGTGCCGGTGACGGTATCCGAAGCACATGGCTACGGAATGCTGATTTCTGCGCTGATGTCCGAATATGACAGTGAAGCACAAGAGATCTTTGACGGGATGTACCGCTATTATCTGGCGCATCCGAGCGGGATTGCGCCGCATCTGATGGCGTGGCAGCAGAGCGACAACGGCAAGGCGCTGGTTGGACTCCAACGGCGCAGATTCTGCGACAGACGGCGAGCTGGACATTGCTTATGCGCTGCTGCTGGCCGATTCGGTCTGGGGCAGTAGCGGCGAAATCGACTACCTGTCCGCGGCAAAGCTGGTGATTGACGACATTATGAAATACGAGGTCAGCCAGACAGACTGGATTCTGCGGCTCGGTGACTGGGCATACGATGTCGATGCATCCGACAAATACTATACCGCGACCCGTGCTTCGGATTTCATTATGCAGTATTTTCCGGTGTTTGCCGAAGTGACCGGCGATACCCGCTGGATGCAGCTTTATGACAATACCTACGCGATTATCAACCAGTTTGTCGAAACCTACCAGACCGGCCTGCTGCCGGATTTCATCATCAAAGATCAAAGCGGCAAATGGATTCCGGCACCGGCGGAATTTCTGGAGGATGAAAACGACGGGAATTATTATTACAATTCCTGCCGCGTGCCGTGGAGAATCAGCACGGATGCACTTGTCGGAAAGAGCGCAGATGCGAAGAAATATGCGGAGACAGTCAATGCGTTTTTTGTGAAGAAAACAGGCGGAAATCCCGAACAGATTATGGCGGGATATACGCCGGACGGCACGGCTGTTTCCGACTGGGATGACCTTTGCTTCACCGCGCCGCTGATGCTCTCTGCATCCGCTGCCGGCGATACCAAATGGCATGATGCAGTGCGGAAAACGGTTCTGGATATCGGCATGGATTCTTATTTCGGTAACACGATCGCAATGCTCTGTCTCATCACCGATGACGGAGGCTGGAAAACGCCGGAATCAGCAAATCCGACCGGTGATCTCAATGCAGACGGCAAAACGGACGCGGACGATGCAAAACTCCTGCAAACATGGCTGCGCGCCGTACCGGACACAAAGCTCGCGGACTGGAAAGCCGGTGATATGGACGGAAACGGCAGACTGAATGCCGTTGATCTCTCGCTGCTGAAACAAAAACTGCTGAATCAGCCGGTTAATGCAACCGTTGTCGCTGATATTGAAAGCATTTTCAATGCGGTGTGCAATGCAAAGCCCGGTGATGTGATTCAGATTGCGCCCGGCACCTATGATTATTCCGTGTATCAGGGCGCGCAGAAGATCGACACAAAGGCTGCCGGCACTGCCGATGCACCGATCACACTGACCGCCGCCAACCCTGCAAATCCGCCGGTTCTGACGGGAAACTCTACCGAAAACGGATATGTTCTGCACATTCAGGGCGACTACTGGATCCTTGACAATCTGATCTGTACGACCTCACAAAAAGGCATTGTGCTCGATCATTCCAGTCACAGCGTCATTCAGAACTGTGAGGTCAAAAACACCGGTGCAGAGGCGATTGCACTGCGGGATGGCAGTTCGGATTGCACCGTAAAATCGTGCAATATCCACGATACCGGAAAGGTATCTCCGGGCTACGGCGAGGGCGTTTATATCGGCAGCGCATACTCGACAACGGGCTTTGACTACAAGTGCGACAACAACAAAGTGCTGAACTGCATCTTCAAAAATGTTGCCGCGGAGCACGTTGATGTGAAGGAATTTACGACCGATACGGAGATCGCGGGCTGCACATTTTACGGCAACGGCATGACCGGCGCGAACTACGCGGGCAGCTTCATTGACATCGCGGGCAACGACTGCTATGTGCATGACAACACCGGATACGGAACAAAAATCCGCAGATCGTTGCGGCATTTGAGATTCACGACCAGGCGGACGGCTGGGGCTATCATCACCGCTTTGAGAACAACACGCTCTACATGGACAGAGAATACGGCGAGGAGGACACAAGCCGCCGGATGTATGTGGTGGACGGCTGGTTCAGCGACATCCGCGTGCATCATAATCTGGTGGATTACGGCAGCGGACTGATTGAAACCGCGGCGGAATACTATAATGCGGATTCGATTCAATTTACAGAATAAAGAGTTTTTTGGATGCTATCGAAATCACACAGACAACAAAACCCGTCCCACGGCAATCAACCACGGGACGGGTTATATTTTGATGCAACGGTAAACGCTGCGGCAGATAATCAGCGTTGTTGTAGTTATTTCACTTTCGGTGCGGCACCCTTCGGTTTTCTGCTTCCGGAAGAATATGCTACGGAGGAATCATCCTTGGATGCATCGCCCTGTACTTTTTCCTGTTTCATCTCATCCCGCTGCCGGAAGAGACGCTTAGACACCTGATCTGTTTTCTGCTTTTCATTTTCAGCCTTCTGTTTTGCATGCACAATGTTGTTAATATATGTGCCATATAACTGACCTGCATCGTCTGCTGTTACAAGGCCTCTCAGCTGTTCATCAGACATGGCTCTAAGGGCACCGAATCCTCTTTCATCCTGCATGATTTTCTGCGTTCCGCGTTTCAATTCGTTTTCTTCCATGGCGGCACGCATTTTTGCCTTTTGCTCACTTTTAAACCTGTGATCCAGGTTGTAAAGCATCTTCAGATACACGATCTTGGCAGCTTTCTCTTCGAGATCATTTCTGGTTGTGTTTTGATCCACAGACTTCTGCTCCTGCTTGATTTTCTCTCTGATCTGCCCCAAAACATCATACCGTTCAAAGCTGTTTTTTGTAAACGAAGTTTTGAGACTTGAAGATATATCCTTGATACTATTGGCAGCGTTCATACGCTTTTGTTCAGTTTTATTCCCCTTTTTCCCTTTCAGGGCAGTTGTCTTATAGTCCAGATAACCGTCTGCCGCTTCTCCAACCTTTTAGATCTGTACTGCGATCTCCCTTTTCTGCTGCGCGGTCAGCATCAGCTCACCGCTTTCAGCATCTTTTTTGTTTGTAAATCTCGGTGCGTCCTTGATCATGCGTTCCAGTTTTTCACATTCCTTCTGCATCTGATCATATTGCGGAGAAGAGTTTCTTTTGATAGAAGCATCCTGAAGGATTTCCTTCATGTAATCTACGTTTGCCTGGACCATATCCAGCATATCCAGATCGGAAAGCGTGTTGTTTCTGCGCTGTTTCCCTTCCAGATTGGCCACATCTTTTTCAACGCCTGTCAGCACGTTACTTCTTACAGAGGCTTTCAGCTCTTCCGCATTCCGCTGCTCAAGTCCTTCTTTGGAAAGGGCATCAACCTTATGCAATTCTGCGAATGACAGCTCGCTTTTCGGTTTTCTTTCATCCAGAATCTTTTTCTGTTCTTCAGGCGTTTTCGCATAGAATTGTGCAGCTTTTTTTGCATTCGGCAGGATGAAATCCGAACGGATCATGGAAAAATAATTGCTGTCTACACTGCGCTTTGCAACCGGTGCCAGCTTTTCAAAGGTTAGATCCTTCCATTCTTCATTCTTGACAACTTTAATAAGCCCCTTATCCATCCTGTCTTTGAGCATATCAATGCGGTCTTTCATTTTTTGGACTTCTTTTTCAGGAAGGCTGTTCCTTCGCATCATATCAGCCATTTGCCCGTATATCTTCGGGTCTGTGAGGCGCTGCGCCATTTGCTCGGTAATGACCTTGATGTCCTTCAGAGCCGGCAAACGGTTTTTAAATTTATCGACGCCTGGTTCGGTCGTCAGATAGGAGAGATCGTTATCAATACCTATGATTCCTTTGAATTTCGGTTTTCTTTCATCCAGAATCTTTTTCTGTTCTTC
>JAFYBM010000146.1 GCA_017540225.1 Oscillospiraceae bacterium
CAGCTCAATTTCTGTGACGGCGAAAAATACAAGGGCATCTTGCAGGATCTCGGCTATGAGCTGACCGACATACCCGAAGAAGCCGATGTCATTCTGTTCAATGCCTGCGCTGTGCGTGCCCACGCGGAATCCCGCGTCATCGGGCGGCTCGGTGCACTGAAAGCAATCAAAGAGAAAAATCCACGTCTGATTGTCGGGCTTTGCGGCTGCATGGCGGAGGAAGAAGAAGTCCGCGCACTGCTCCGGAAATCCTATCCATTTGTCAAGCTGGTGCTCGGCGCCGGCGCAATGGAGCGTCTGCCGGAAAGTCTGCTCGCCGTTTACCGCAGCGGGAAGCACTGCGAAACGCTGCAATTTGCCGGTCTGCCGGATGAATCGCTCCCGACAGTGCGTGATTCCGCATTTCAGGCGAGCGTGCCGGTCATGTACGGCTGCAACAACTTCTGCACCTACTGCATCGTACCATATGTCCGCGGACGCGAGCGCAGCCGCACACCGGAGGCGATCGAACAGGAAGTGCGGGAACTGATCGCACAGGGCTGCAAGGAAATCTTGCTGCTCGGCCAGAACGTCAATTCCTACGGCCGCGGGCTGAAAACCGAGATCAGCTTTCCGGAGCTGCTGCGGCGGCTGGATGCGATCGAAGGGGATTATTTCATCCGCTTCATGAGCTCGCATCCAAAAGATGCCACGCCGGAGCTGATCGACACCATGCTGCAATCAGAGCATATCGAGCATCATCTGCATCTGACGGTGCAGAGCGGCAGCAACCGTGTTTTGCAGTAGATGAACCGGCGCTACAACGTTGAAAAATATCTCGAAATCATTGATTATGCGCGACAGAAATCGCCGGATTTCGGCTTTTCCAGTGATCTGATTGTCGGCTTTCCGACCGAAACAGACGAGGATTTCGAGGCGACAATGCGCGTGATTGAATATGTGAAATACGACAATCTGTATACGTTCATCTACAGCCCGCGCACGGGCACAAAGGCCGCAGAAATGGAATTTGTTTCCACACAGGAGCAGATTGCAGCGCGCATGGAGCGTCTGCTGAAACGGCAGCGCGAGATTTCCGAAGAATTCAACAAGCGGTTTCTCGGCAACAGGGTGCGCTTTCTTGCGGAAAAACGGAATCCGGAAACCGGCCTGCTGCTCGGCAAAACCCGCGAAGGACTGGTGCTCGAAGCACAGGGCACACCTGCGGACATCGGCAGGCTGCTCGATGTGACAGTCACAGCCGTGCGGAACTGGTCGCTGTTCGGAGAAATCGTGCGGGAGGAACGTCATGCAGAGTGAACTGAGCCTCGAAAAGCAGCTGGAATTTGCGCAGATACAGGAAAATCTTGCGCAGCAGATCACGCTGACCGACAGCCGTGATTTTTCGCAGATTCAGACTGTCGCCGGTGTGGATCTTGCCTACTGGAACGCGCCGGACGGCAAGGAGCACGCGGTCTGCTGTATTGTGCTGATTGATATGCAGACACATGATATTCTGGAAACAGCGGAGGCAGCCGGCGAAATTGCCGTGCCGTACTGTCCGGGATTTCTGGCCTTTCGGGAGCTGCCGCTTGTGGAGCAGGCCGCCGCAAAGCTCAGACAGAAGCCGGAGCTTTATATTTTTGACGGCAACGGCTATCTGCACCCGCGGCACACGGGCATTGCGGTACACGCGGCACTGCTGCTCAAAACGCCGTCCTTCGGCATCGCAAAAACCTATTACCGCGTGCTGGATACGGACTACACCGAGCCGGAGCAGACTGCCGGCAGCTATACGGATATTGTCATCGGCGGCGAGGTTTTCGGCCGCGCACTGCGCACGCATGACAATGTGAAGCCGGTATTTGTGTCTGTCGGCAGCGGCATTTCGCTCGATACGGCAACTGCACTTGCGATGCAGCTCACCGAAAAAGAGAGCCGCATTCCCCTGCCGACACGCCTTGCCGATCTCGAAACACATACCGCGCGGGCGGCGCTTTTATGACAAAACAGCATCCGCGAAGCGGATACCTCATTATACGAAAATCACAAAGGAGTTTTTAATCATGGCAGATTTAATGGAAATGGCAAAAGAGCTTGGCAAGGCCTTGCAGCAGGATGAGCGCTATCTTGCGTTTCGTGCGGCCTCTGCGGAGAATGACAAGGATGAAGCACTGCAAAATCTCATCGGAGAATTCAATCTCAAGCGCCTTGACCTCGGCAACGAGGAGGACAAGGCAGAGCACGACGAAGAACGTGTGAAAAAGCTCGGTGAGGAAGTCCGTGCACTGTATTCGCAGATCATGGCGCATGAATCCATGCGGAAATATCAGGCGGCAAGAGCCGAGTTTGAGCAGATGCTCGACGGTATCAACCGCGTGATCGCCTACAGCGCAGCCGGTCAGGATCCGGACAGCTACGATCCGGCGGCGGCAGCGGGCTGCTCCGGCGACTGCTCTGCCTGCGCAGGCTGCCACTGATGGGCATGGAAATCGACCGCTCCAAGCTCTCCCCGATGATGCAGCAGTATCTTGCTGTCAAGGATGCATCGGGCGATGCGATCGTTTTTTTCCGTCTCGGCGATTTCTACGAGATGTTCTTTGATGACGCGATCCTCGTTTCCAAGCTGCTGGAGCTGACACTGACCGGCAGGGACTGCGGCCTGCCGACACGCGCACCGATGTGCGGCGTCCCTTATCATTCCGCAGAGCAGTATCTGAAACGGCTGGTGAATCTCGGCTACCGCGTGGCGATCTGTGAGCAGATGGAGGATCCGGCGCTCGCAAAAGGACTTGTCGAGCGCGGTGTCATCCGCGTGGTGACGCCGGGTACGCTGATCGAATCCAGTATGCTCGATGAATCCAACTGCAATTATCTTGCGGCCGTCTGGAGCAAGGATGAAAAAATTGCATTCTGCGCAGCGGATATTTCGACCGGCGCGGTCAATCTGCACCGGCTGGAGGGCAAAACCCGTACCGATGATCTCATCAGCCTGATCGACCGCTATCATCCCTCGGAGCTGCTGATTACAAAGGATTTTCTTGATTACAAGCCGGTCGCGGATTTCCTGAAAACGCGCACAAACTGCATGGTGACGCTGCGCGATGACAGCTGTTTTTCCGTCGAAAAGCAGCACGAAACGGTGCTGAAGCAGTGTGATGCGCAGTCTTTCAAGGCACTCGGAATTTCTGAAAACGGCGCAGATGCGTGTGTCTGCTGCGGTTTATTCCAGTACATCGCAGAAACGCAGCGTGCGCTGGTCGGCCGGTTCACGGAGATCACTGTTCACGGCAAGGACGGCGTGATGGGACTGGATTCCAATGCGCGGCGAAACCTTGAGCTGACCGAAACACTGCGTTCCCATGAGAAAAAAGGCTCGCTGCTCGGTGTGCTGGATCAGACCGAAACGTCAATGGGCCGCCGGATGCTGCGCACATGGATGGAGCAGCCGCTGACCGCGCCCGTCCGTATTATGGACAGGCTCAATGCCGTCGAGCTGCTGATGAAAAACAGCGTTGCGATGACTGAGCTGCGCGATCTGCTGGATAAGGTGTTTGACCTTGAGCGGCTGATGTCCCGCGTGATGTTCCAGAAGGCGACGCCGCGCGATATGAAAGCACTTTCGCAGACAGCCTTGCAGCTTCCGGCCATCAAGGAACAGCTCAAGGCGCTGCCGCAGTCAAAGCTGCTGGCAAAGCTCGAAAGCGAGATCTCACCGCTTAATGAAATCAGCGATCTGATTGAGCGCGCGCTGGTCGATGAACCGCCCGTGCAGATCAAGGACGGCGGCGTGATCCGCGATGGGTTCCATCAGGAGCTGGACGCGCTGCGCCATGCCATGAACCACGGCACAGACCTCATCGCGGAGATCGAAAACCGCGAACGTGAGCGCACCGGCATCAAAAACCTCAAAACGGGCTATAACCGCGTATTCGGCTATTATCTGGAGGTTTCACGCTCCTATTACGAGCAGGTGCCGCCGGAATGGATCCGCAAGCAGACCCTCACCAACTGTGAACGTTACATCACGCAGGAGCTGCGCGATGCGGAAAACACAATCGTCGGTGCAAAGGATAAGGCACTGGCACTGGAAGCAGTGATTTTCTCGGAGCTGCGTGATTTTCTCGCAGAGCAGCTCCGCACCGTGCAGGAAACTGCCGCGGCAGTTGCGCAGGTTGATGTGCTCTGCTCGCTGGCACTGACCGCACTCGAAAACGAATACTGCAAGCCGGAAATCGCCGTGGACGGCCGCATTGAGATTCATGACGGACGGCATCCGGTCGTGGAACAGATGCTGACCGATTCGGTCTTTGTGCCGAACGACGTTCTGCTCGACCAGAAAGCCAACCGCCTCGCCATCATCACCGGCCCGAATATGAGCGGTAAATCGACTTATATGCGGCAGACGGCGCTGATTGTGCTCATGGCGCAGATGGGCAGCTTCGTGCCGGCATCCTATGCTAAAATCTCCGTTGTCGATCAGATCTTCACGCGTGTCGGCGCCTCGGATGACCTGACCGCCGGCGAATCAACATTCATGGTCGAAATGCACGAGGTCTCAACGATCCTGAAACGCGCAACACAGAACAGTCTTGTCATACTTGATGAGGTCGGGCGCGGTACATCAACCTTTGACGGCATCAGCATTGCGCGGGCGGTCGCAGAATTTATCTCCGGCAAAAAGCTCGGCTGCAAGACGCTCTTTGCTACACATTATCATGAGCTGACCATGCTTGCAGGTCAGTGCGACGGCGTGCGGAATCTCAGCGTTGCCGTGAAAAAGCACGGCGATACCATTCGCTTTCTGCGCAAAATCGTAGACGGTGCCGCCGATGACAGCTACGGCATTGAGGTCGCCAAGCTCGCCGGTCTGCCGGCGCAGGTGACAAACCGCGCACGGGCACTGCTGACCGAAATGGAGGCGCAGTCGAAGGCGGAGAAGGAATCCTATGCAGCAAGGATCGCTGCGGAATCCGCAGGACAGATGAGCTTTTCGGCGGATGCGGATGCGCAGGTGATCGCACAGCTTTCCAAAACCCATGTCAACGAGCTGAGCGATGCCGAATGCAGAGAGCTGCTGCTGGATCTGACTGCCATGCTGCACTGAAAAGCGGATGCGCTGTTTATAAAAAAGGTTCCCGCAGTATAGCCTGCCGGACTGTCCGGCAGACTTTGTATAAAATACTCAAAACGGACATGGTTTCTCAGGAAAAGTTTTACAATGTTTTTTCGCAAAAGATATTGACGTTTTGCGCACAAACGGATATACTATAAACGATGTGACCGGCAGAAACTTGCTGCGTGTGGGCACAGAACCTATCACATACAGAGAGGAGCAGATTACATGGTATTTGAAAAACTGAAAGAGATCATCCTGGATCAGCTTGACGTGGATGAAGACGAGATCACGATGGATGCAGATTTCATCGACGATCTTCAGGCAGATTCACTGGACATCACCCTGCTGATGAAAACCATTTCGGAGGAATTTGATATTGCAGTGGCAGATGATGCGGTCGATAAGATCAGCACTGTCGGCGATGCTGTTGAGTTTATTGAAGCATATATCAACGAATAATGCAAAAACCGGATTCTTTCAAAGAATCCGGTTTTTTCATAATAATGCGGAGCGCCGTGCACGATTCCATGCACGGCGCTTTCTCTTAATACCCGTTCAAATGCTTTCTCTTGATGATTTCTTCGTAATCACGGTAGCTGTAATCATGGTCAACATCACAGGTAAATCCGGTAAACGGCCCGACATGATACTGCCACATTCCGTAGTTTTCATAATACGCAGGCTGCGCCACATCCCAGTGCGCAATCCAGAGGTCATAGCGCTGCCTTACCGCAGGCGGAACATACTGATTATACCAGAACGGCGAACAATATACCATTGCATAGCAGCCGCCCTTTTCAATTTCATCGCAGAACGCTGTGATAATGGAGCCGATCACCTCAGGCGGAAGTGTGAAAACAGCCGGCTCCTCGATATCCAGAACGATCGGATATTCAAATTTCCGGTCTCCGAGCACCTGCAGGCAGACATTTGCTTCGATGCGGGCTGCCTCCGGCGTCATTGCGTAGGAATACCAGTAAGCGCCGACTTTGAAATCAAGTGCTTTTAAGCTGTCATAATATGTCCGGAATTTTTTGTCTTCCTGATCAAGGAAACGTCCCATTCCGGCACGGATGATAAAGAAGTCAATGTCCGTCTCATCCTTGATCTTCTGGAAATCTACCTCACCCTGCCAGAACGAAATATCCAGTCCTTTGTATACGGTCGTAAGCGTTGTCTCCGTTCCGCTGTGCGTACCCTCCGTCAATGTCGTCACACTTACGGAAACATCCGTGCTGCCGGTCACAGCAGTCGTTTCTGTCGCTGCGAAGGGGCGTGTTCCGGATTCCGGCAGGGTTGTTGTTGCAGGAACAGGCTCCGTTGTGACAGGATACTGACCGATCACATAATAGGCGTAATATTTCAGAATATAAAGCACATCTTCCAGCCCGACTGCGCCGTTGCCGTCGGCGGCATCCATTGACCGGAAGGAATACGGATATTTTGCCTTTTTTTCATTCTTCCAGTTATTCAGGTAAGGGGAATCGGCATCAAGAATTTTCTCATCATCGTATCCGCCGAGCATTCTGAGCGAGTAAAAGCGCAGTGCCTCCTGCACATCGTTCAGACCGACCTTTCCGTCCAGATCGGAGTCACAGCGAAGGACAAGGCCGACTGTCACGGAAAGCGCACTGTCCTGATAGCCGTTCTGAATTCCCTGCTCCGCAGTCAGCCCCTCATACGGTGTTCCTTTCAGTGCTTCTTCAAGCACGGAAGCATCCTTCAAAACCAGCGGAACCTGCTGTGTAAGCTCACCGCTGTCCTTCGGAAGCTGCTTCAGCTCCGAGAGCTTTCCGGTTTCTGCCGCAAATGCCTTTCCGACCTCGGCAGAAAAATCCTCTCTGAGCACACCGTCCTCCTCAATGCGGAGCTTTACGCTGAGTGCGGAAAGGTCAAGCTCGGCATCCTGCTGCTCCGACCAGAAGACCGACTGATTGTTTGCAGTCTCAAAAAGCAGCTTTGCTTTCGGCTTCGGCGGCGGATCCGTCACGGTAATCTTTGCGTTTTTCGCTGCGACCGGAATCACATTGTCATTCTGCCAGAATGACGTTTCCGCCAGCGATATTTCATAAACCGTTCCGGGTACTGCATCCTCCGGCAGCCGGAAGAATATATCAAACAGGACTCCGTTTTCTGTCGAGTAGCTTTTTTCCTGACAGTAATTAACGGCGTTTGTGCCGAACGGCAGAACCAGTGCCGCTGCTGCGGCCTCCGGAAACAGTGTGTCATTCACAACAATCGCGGTGCCTGCGCCGATCGGCGCCTCCATTTTAAGTTCCTTCGGGAATGAAATGGATACGGATGCATTTTCATAGCCGGGGTTATTGCCGATCACCGCCGATACCGCAACCATCTGACCGGGCGCGGCAGACGCATCCTTCAGCGAAAAGTCAATCTGTGCATCAGCGGAAATGCTGCTCCGCCGAAGCGGCATCGAGTCCAGCACGTCAACCGCATTGCGATTCAGCTCAGTCAGCGCCGCATCCTCTGCGACAGCTGCCGCCGGAACACTCAGCATAACCGCACTCATCAAAGCTGCAAGGCCGGCAGCCATACAGCGCTTGAAACCGGAATGCATAATGATTCCCTCCTGATCTTTTTTGATAAAAAATGCAGCATTTCCGCTGCAAAGCGCATGATTCTCTCTCATTTTACCATATTTCGACGGCAAATGCAAGAGAAACCTCTCTCCTTACGGGGAATTTCTATCCGAGGCCATATTTTCCGCAGCACGCATCCCTCAATTTATGCAATATGCCGAATTTGGCTTTTCCGAAAGATTTGCTTGACTTTTTTGATGTTTCGTAGTATAATAGAAAGGCAGTCACGGGATTTGACTGTGCAAATGATGCTGTTTTAGCTCAGTTGGTAGAGCACATCCTTGGTAAGGATGAGGTCGCTGGTTCGACTCCAGTAAACAGCTCTTGCGGAAAAGCGTTCCGTTTTTCGGGACGCTTTCTCTTATCTGTCAGAAAGCGGAGGAAACGGTATGGCAAACAAGGCACTGCTCGTTACAGAGCTGCAAAACGATTATCTCTGGGAAAAGCGCAAGACAAAGTTTCCTTATGACACGAAGAAACTGATCGCAGCCGCAAATGCGGCAATCGACCGCTTTGCCGGCGAGGGCTGCGATGTGATCTATCTGCTGCAAATCTTTCCGGATACACCCTCAAACCATATCATCTTTGATTTCAGCATTGCAGGCACGGAGGGCGCCGGGCTCTACAGCGAACTGCATATCGCATCACAGCACTGCTTTGAAAAGAATGCGGCAGATGCGTTCCTCGATCCGGCCTTTGCGGCATTCATGGCAGAGAAACAGTATTCGGAAATCGTGCTCTGCGGCATTGATGAATGCGGTGCCGTTGCGGCGACCGCAAAGGGCGCAAGGAATACCGGTGCGGATACTGCGATTCTGCGCGATGCAACGGCAAGCCGTTTCCCGATGAACAAGCTGGCGCCGCTGCGTGCGGAGCTGAAAGCGCTCGGAATCCGGTATATCTGAACCAAACGAAAAAATCCCCCGCCGGCAGAAATGAACCGGCAGGGGATTTTCCTTTCTCCGCCTACTTGCGCACAGCGGACATTCTATGTTATAATAAACGCATACATCATGCGCGCTTCCGCCGCAGCAGCAGCTCACAGACAATGCACGGCACAATGCCGGCCGCATAGCTCAGCAGGTCGATATTGGAATACCCCGTTCCGATGATGATGCGCAGCAGCGGGTTTGTGATGTGAAACCGGTCGCAGAAGCCCCAGAGCTGCAAAAATTCAACGCAAAATGCAAAAACGAGGATCGCGGCCGGAAGCAGAATGCCGTGCTTCGGCTTCACAGGAGAAACCGTGCGCGCAAGCGTATAAAGCAGAATCACAACCAGCACATCACCGAGATAGCTGCGCACCCAGCCGTGCGCATACATCCCGATCAGGATTTCGATACCGAGCAGCACGGCCGATGCTATACCCATCCCGAGACGGATTTTCTGTTTCATGATAACTCCTTTCAGCCCCAGATGACCAGCAGCCCCGTTTCATAATTGAGCACCGCGCCGAAGCTGCCGCCCTCGCTTCTGTAAACGACGGCATATGTCAGATCGTCATTTATATCCGCACCATTCCGGATTGATTCATAGACCCACTGCGGAATATTCTGATACGCCGCCCAGTCCGCCGAACGGATCTCACCGTTTTCGAGCATCTCCTGCACCTCTTCCGGTGAATAGCTGCGGTTTTCCTGCCGCTCACAGTCCGGATCACCGGAGAGCTTTTGTTCAAAGGCGCGGAGTGTTTCGGCATCCGTATGGATAAAAAGATATTCATACGGGTGATAATCCTGCGCGACCATGCCCGGTTCCGTGCGAAAGACATAATCGTCATGCTTCTTCGGGAGAAATGCAGGCAGGATCGTTCCGCGATAGGGATACGCCTTCACGCCGCACTGGAATACAAAATGCTTGACGGGATACAGCAGCGGCACACGGTCAAACCGGATACAGATAAGCGGCACCAGCCAGACCGCCGCGAACAGCGTGATGCCGAGCGTGCGCACAATATGCAGCAGCAGCTTGTGTCTGCCGGTACGCGCACAGAGCCGGAATACACCGGGAATCACGAACAGGCAGATCACCAGCGCCGGAACGCCGAGCCAGAGCGTCAGGCCGGCTGTCATCATCAAATAGAACACCCCGCCGAGCACCGTGCCGAGACATCCGAAGCCGCCGATGATTGTATTTGCATTACGCAGATGCCGGCGTTTTTTCTCGATTCGGGCAGCATATTCCGGCTCCGCAATTCGTTTATCGTACATAGCGGCCTCCCTTGCAAATGCGTGAAGAGTGAACAATGAAGAATTGCGGTGTGCGCTGCGCGCACATATTTCAATCCATCGCCGCAAGGCTATACAATAACGATTCACTATTCATTATTCACGATTCTCTATTCACTGCTTGCCGGTACTTTGCCTCGCAATCAGGATGGCAAGCAGGAGCAGCAGAAATGCGCCGGGCAGATCAATCATAATCAGCCCGAAGCCGTCCCCTGCCCACGGCCCGCCGTATTCCTTTACATATTCCGGATTGATGCACGCAAACATTCTGCTGAAAACCGCAATCGGCTCACGCCCCAGAAGAAAGATACCCGGCACATATCCGGCAGCCGCCGCGATGCCGCGGACGGTGCGGGCTGTTTTGCGCTTTGACCGCAGCAGCAGTACCGACACAATCAGAAACGGAACAGCCGCAAGCGCCGCAAACCAGATGTCTCCGAATGCGATTGCACTCAGCAGCACTGCCAGTGCGCTGACCGCCAGCCCGATCAGAATATCCGCAATCATCATATTTTTTCATTGTCTCCCTATGTTTATGAAGCTGTACGCTGCAAATCGGCGGTCTGCGGGATGCGCTTTGCCTTTTTCCGCCGGAACGGACGTCTTGCGATCAGAATTGCGGTCAGTGTGATGAGGAATGTGGCAGGGATCACGATGACAATCAGCATAATCCCGTCACCGATCTCAACGCCGCCGTATGCCGGATTCACCCATTCAAATAACCATTCGGTCAGATCAAATCCATAGGTTAAATCCAGCCGGAGCAGCGGAAGAAATCCGCAAAGCGCCGTCAGTCCGCGGATGATCCGGCCGGATCTGCGCGGTGTCCGCAGCAGCTTCACTGCTGCAATCAGATAGAACAGCACCGCACCCGCTGCATAATAATAGCTGTCGCCGTAACCGCCGAGCGCGCTGAACACAACGGCGCAGAACAGTACGGAGAGCGCGCTGACCGCCAGCCCGCAGAGCAGATCCGCACAGACTGTCAGCAGCGTTTTCATTGTGCTGCCTCTGTGGTCGTGCAGTAATTCTCCAGCTTGCCGTGTCCGGTATCAGTATTGCACTGCTGAATCAGAATCTGTGCCGTCAGATTCCAGCTTGTATCGGGCTTGGAGTGATACAGATTCGTGCGGACTGTGAGCTGATCCCAGAAATAATCCCATTTTTCTGCATCAACAAGCGTCTCCGGATGCTTTGCCATGACAACATAGGCATCATCGGAAAGCCCGCAGAGCATATTCACATCGAGATCCGGCAGTGTTTTCTGCTCATAGCGCATGATATTGTATTCCGCAATGCGTGCATCGGGGCGCGAAAAGCACAGCACACCGAACAGCACAATGAACGAACCGGTCAGAATCGCGGCGGTCGGGAGCTTTGACACAAACTGCCGCACAAGCAGTACCAGAAATACGACCGTCAGCAGCACCATGAACCATGCCGTATACAGCCGCAGCGAGGTCAGGCCGTAGGCATCAATATAGAGCACCATCTTCGCAAGCGCCGTCGCAATGATAAACAGTGTGAACAGGCAGAGCACCACGGCATAGAAGGTCAGCGCCTTCGGGCGGTTTTTTCCGCCCTTTTTCGCGCAGCCCGTCAGCACAAGAATCACGATCAGATTGATGACTGCAATCGCGCACAGCTCAAAAAAGCCGCGGCGGGCATATTCGGAATAAATCGTATCCTCCGGCAGATGCCCTGCAAACGCCGAAAGAAAATAGGTCGTCTGCGAGCAGACATAGACAATATAGAGCAGACAGATCGGCGTTACGCCGGCATAGAGGCCGAGATTCGGCAGCATACGCAGTCCGGCGAGCTTCTCCTCGTAGACTGCATCCTCCGGCATCGGATTCGGATGCAGCTTTCGCTGTGCGGCGCTGTAAAGCACCGCAAAGAGCCACAGTCCGACCGGTATGCCGCAGCCCAGCTCAAAGATCGTTTTTGTGACATCGTTTGTCAGGTGATTCAGCGCATTGTTCAGCAGATGCTCAACGCCGGAATCGGCGCTGGAAAGCAGTGCCGCTACAACGACAGTCAGCGGGATCGTAATCAGCAGGCCGAGCAGCACGGTTTTCACATTCGTAGCCGCCGAGGATTTCTTCACGGAATCGGAGATTGCCTGCGGACCGGCGCTGAAATGAAACGCCGGTGACGCAAAGACGGAATCACTCAGATCAAACGGGAAAAAGCGCGAAACAAAACCCTTTTCGCCGCAGACAGCGTGCGTGCGCCAGATGATCGCAAGCATCAGGAAAATAAAATTCAGGCCGTGCAGCAGGGGATTCGAGGTCAGTGAGAAGACTGTGCTGAATCCGCAGATGACAGCACCGAGAATATGATGAGGCAGCTTCGGCTTGCAGCCTGTTCTGCGGATATAAACCGCACTGAACAGATACAGCAGCAGAAAAACGCCTGTCGTTACAAAGCCGTCCGCATAGACAACGATATAGCGCATGAACAAAAAGCCCAGCACCAGCGAGAGCCATGCGAATACAAGATCATGCGTTTTCAGCTTCCATTCCGGCTTTACAGGACGAGCCTGCACATAAGGATTCACAGACGGATTGCAGAAAATGAATCCTTCGGATTCGTTCTGCTGAATGGGGGTCTGTGCCGTGTTTTCCGGCTGATTTTTGTCCATTTGTTCCATAATAATCTCCTTTCGCTTTCGCTCATTCATCTTTGACATATTCCAGAACATCGCCCGGCTGACAGTCTAATTCGCGGCAGATCGCCTCCAGCGTTGAGAAGCGCACTGCCTTTGCTTTGTTATTTTTCAGGATGGACAGATTCGCGGGCGTGATGTCCACACGCTCGGCAAGCTCTCCCGCGGAGATCTTGCGCTTTGCCATCATCACATCCAGATTGACCATGATCGGCATCGTCTCCGCTCCCTTCAAATGGTATAGTCATTTTCTTCGCGCAGCTTGACGGCTGCTTCCAGCATATTTTTCATAACCCGCAGCAGCAAACCCGCAAATGCCGCTGCAAATGCAACAAAAAACGCAAGAAACCGCCAGTACATCAGCACAAACCAGATCAGCGCAACACCGAAGCAGCACCATGCAATCTTCCGGAAGCAGACTGCATTTTCCGCAATGAAAACCTCCTGCTTTGCAAAGCGGTCGAGCAGCTTTTTGAGCTGCCAGAGCGCCGCTATGCCGAGAATCGCGCTCAGATACAGCACGATATTGAGCACGACATGGATCGGCTCCTCATCAGAAACGGCATCGTACCACTCCGTGATGACGGGAATGCAGAACAGCGAGGCCACAGATGTGCAAAGGGATGCGATGGTCAGGGCACGGGAAAGAAACAGGGACTTTTCAGAATTCCATTTGTTATTCACGGGAACACGCTCCTTTGTGTTTGTTGCACTTAGTATAGCACATATTTTTCTGTTTGTCAATAGAAATTTATTGTTTTTCGATATATTTTTCTCGAAAATCAGAATCCGCCTACATCAAAAAGGGAGAAGTGCCATATGAAACGCAAGCTGATACTGAAAAAATCGCAGAAAATATTTTTGCTGTGCATATTGCCGTTTGCGGCGGCCGGCGCCCTGCTGCTGGCTGCGGTGCTGTATCAGCGGTATATCATGCCGTATGTTCCGCCGTGCTATCTGCGCACACTGACAGGATACCGCTGTCCGTCCTGCGGGATGACCCACGCGGTCTATGCGCTCTGCCGGCTGGATTTTGCGGAGGTGCTGCGGCAGAATGCGATGCTGCTGTTCGGGGTGCTGCTGGGTGTGCTCTATTACGCAGAGCAATGGACGCGTGCGCTCGGCTGCCCGAAAAAAATCATTCCGCGGCGCAGCGGCTTCTGGATTGCTGCCCTGATCGGCTGGCTTGCATATACGGTAATCCGGAATCTGTAGGCAGCGTGCCTTTCCATTTTTTCCGTTTTCACCCATTGCGTTTTTTGTCATAATGTGTTATAATATAGAGTGGTGATTTTTTCACCGTTTCAGATACATATAAAAACAGGAGCAACAACCGAAAAGGATGATACAAATGCGATTCATAGACCAGCTCAAAGCCGAGGTGCAGATCCACGGGGATATGGAGACCGATTTCCGCAGCCGGCGCTATCATCAGGCGCGGAATATCGCTGCCAAATATATCGACATCATCGAGGAACAGGCGCGCATTGCCGCGAGAAACGGCGACTATGAGCGCATTGAGGGTCATGCGCTTATCAGCGGCTTCTGCCCGCTCAATGAAAAGGATTTTGATAAGCCCTTTGTGCAGATGGAGCGCAAACGCCGGTTTGTGACCGGCAAAAAGCAGGAGCTTTATACGCTGACACCGGATAATGAGCTGTTTGAGGTCTTTCTCTCCGCTTTCCGACAGCTCTGCGTGGAGGAGGACATCATTTATTTCCCGTTTCAGGCACAGATCCTTGATAAAGACGGCAATATCGGTTATCACACGCTGCCGGTCACGCTGCTGCATCCGAAAAAAGAGAAGATTCAGGCATTCGGCTTCCCGTATCAGATTGAGTTTTGAAAGGAGCGCAGAGGATATGGAATCTCAGTTCATGAGAAAGCACCCTGCCTCGGCCGAAGCAGACAATGACTTTGCGGCTTCGCTCCGCAGAGATGCAGATTCACATACATCCAAACAGATCAATCTGCAAAGCATCCATTTTCAGCAGGGACGTGAAATCGCGCAGACCTATGTTAATATGATGAAAAGCTATGCGCGGCTGGATGCACAGTCCGGACGGTATGACCGCACCGGAAACGATCTGGTCGTCAGCGGCTTCTGCCGGATTGAAGAACATCATTTTGACAAGCCGCTCCTGACACGGAAACGAAAGCAAAGCTTCTGGACGGCTCAGTGGCACGTTACCGCTGCACTCAAAAAACCGCAGAGCGATCTGTTTGATGCATTCTGCACAAGCTTTGCGGAATTCTGCAAAGCGGAGCATATTGAGATCGGAACGCTCTGTGCCCTCGTCCGCACAAAGGACGGCAAGCTGGAACAGCGTCCGTTCCCGGTTGAAACAACGCTTCCGGAATATCTGGAGGCAATCGGTTTTCCCTATCAGATTCAGTTCTGATGTTCAGTATTTGGAGGTTATTTCATGTCAGCACGGTTCACTCCGGAAATGAAAAAAACGCATACCATTCTTGTGCCGGATATGCTTCCGGTACATTTTCAGCTTCTCATCAGCATTCTGAAGCCTTACGGCTACAACTGTGTGCTGCTGCGGACAGCAAGCCGCGCCGTGGTTGATGAGGGACTGAAGAATGTGCATAACGATACCTGCTATCCGGCGCTGCTGGTCATCGGACAGTTCATGGAGGCGCTGAAATCCGGCCGCTATGACCCGAACCGTACAGCCCTGCTCATTACGCAGACCGGCGGCGGCTGCCGTGCTTCCAATTATATCCATCTGCTGCGCAAGGCACTCACGGAGCAGTTTCCGCAGGTGCCGGTCATCTCGCTGAATTTCTCCGGCCTCGAAAAGGATCCGAAATCCGGCTGGCAGATGACGCCCGCGATCTTCCTGAAATTCCTCTATGCGGTGCTATACGGCGACCTGCTGATGCTGGTTTCCAATCAGTGCCGCCCTTATGAGATGCTGAAAGGCGCGACGGACAAGGTGCTCCGGAAATGGCAGAAAAAGCTCGAAAAAGCCTTCCGCAGCCGCGAATTTCTGCATACAAAGCGCATTTACCGCCGCATTCTCAATGATTTCGCCGCGATTCCGCGCACGGCCCGCAATAAGGTTCGGGTCGGCATCGTCGGTGAGATCTACGTCAAATATTCGCCGCTCGCAAATAACCATCTGGAGGATTATCTGCTCTCGGAGGGCTGCGAGCCTGTGATTCCGTCGCTGCTGGAATTTGTCATGTACTGCGCGATCAGCACGGCAGTTGACGGAAAGATTTATCATTTTCTTGATAAAAACGTGCTTTACAACGGCCTCGGCTACAAGCTGATCTATGCGATGCAGAAGCAGCAGATCAATGCGGTGAAAGCGCACGGCGTCTTTGATCCGCCGCATGATTTCGAGCATCTGCGCGCCTGTGCCGACAAATATATCCATCAGGGCGTCAGCATGGGCGAGGGCTGGCTTATTACCGCGGAAATGGCCGCACTGGTCGAATCCGGAACGGAAAATATCATCTGCACACAGCCCTTCGGCTGTCTGCCGAATCATATCGTTGCAAAAGGCATGATGCGCGTCATCAAAAATGCATATCCGGAGGCAAATATCACGGCGATCGACTATGACCCCGGTGCTACGCGTGTCAATCAGGAAAACCGTGTCAAGCTGATGCTTGCAAACGCCAGAAAGCCGGTATAAACCGGCCGTATGATCGGAGAAGAAAATGCATTCGCAGGGAACAGTAAAAAACAAGGTCTCCCGAACAAGGAAAACATATACGCTGCAGCTTGTTCTGCGCTGTATGGTGCTGATCGGCTGCATCCTGCTGCTGATTTTTGACCGCTCGCAGCTCAAGGTGCTGGAGGGCTGGAATTTCTTCCGGCATTTTTCACTGCTGCATCTGCTCTGGCTGACATGGATGCTTGATATGCTCTGGCAGATTGTGCCGGTCAAAAAGCGGCTGATTATTGCGCTCGGCTCGCAAAAGCATTTCAAATTCCGCTTTCAGCCGCCGGAAAAGGAAAATTTCAGCTATCAGGCGCTGCGCCGTCACATTATTGATACAACAAAATCCGCATACAAGGTTTTCGGAATCTGGGCTGCGGCCGTGGCGCTGATTTCGCTGCTGCGGATCTGGGGCGTGCTGAATAATGAGGCACTGTTCATGATTACGATCGTATTTTATGTCTGCGATCTGATCTGCGTGCTGATCTGGTGCCCGTTCCGGCTGATTGTCAAGGCGAAATGCTGCACGACCTGCCGGATTTTCAACTGGGATCACCTGATGATGTTTTCTCCGCTGCTGACGGTCGGCGGGTTCTACTGCGGCACGCTGCTGCTGATGGCATTTGCGGACTGGCTGCTCTGGGAGCTGTGTATCATGATGTATCCGGAGCGGTTCTGGGAAAATTCCAATGCGGCGCTGCGCTGTGCAAACTGCACGGACAAGCTCTGTACGCAGTACTGCGGCAAGAACAATGAACAATAAACTGAGGCGCTCTGCGATTGCAGGGCGCCTTAGTTTATCATATAGACCGATGCAAAATGCTTTTTCGTATTGCGGATTGAACCGTATATTCTCCGCAAAAACGGGCAGAATCTGCATGAAAAGAGGTGCTTTCATGGAGCTGACTGCCGTACTGGAACAAAATCTCAGCATCATTTCCCGCCTGACCGGAAATTCCGCTGATACAGTTATCAGCCGGATCACGGTCTGCGGAATCCCCTGTGCGCTGCTTTCCTGCGAGGGAATGTGCAGCAATGCCGCAATCGCAGAGCAGATCGCGGAGCCGCTGCACGCACTTTGCGGCAGCTTTTCTGCGGGCGGAGAGCTGCTTGATTTTCTGCAAAAATACAGGTTTTTCGCTGCCGACAGCACAACTGCTTCCGATACCGAAGCGCTGCTGCATCTGCTGCATTCCGGCTTTGTGATCCTGCTTGCAGACGGTGCTGCCGAAGCACACGCCTTCGGCTTGCAGGGCTTTGCGGCACGCGGCATTTCCGAGCCGTCCGGTGAACTGAATATTTACGGCGCAAAGGATGGCTTCACAGAGCCGGTCCGCACCAATATGTCACTGATCCGGCGCCGGATGAAAACGCCGCTGCTGACCTTTGAACTGCTGACCGCGGGAACCGTCTCTCAGACTGACCTCTGCATGGTGTATCTGCGCGACCGCGTACCGGATGATCTCATCAGCGGGATCAGGAAGAAGCTGCAAACACTGCCGCTGGAAACCGTCCTGTCCGGCGGCTATGTCAGGCCGTTTCTGGAGGAAAGCGATTTCCGGCTCGTCCACAGCGTCAGCACCACGGAGCGCCCTGATGTGCTCTGTGCAAAAATACTGGAGGGGCGTGTCGGGATTCTGATTGACGGCACGCCGTTTGCGCTGGTTGTTCCGCAGCTTTTCTGCGAAACATTCCAGACGCTCGATGACTATAATTACCCGCCCGCCTATGCGACGCTGCTGCGCTGGATCAAATATGCGGCGGCACTGCTTTCGCTGCTGCTGCCGGCGGGCTATCTTGCCTCCGCGCTGCATCATCCGGAGCTGCTGCATGAGACGCTGCTTCGGATTCTGGCCGATTCCGAGCAGAATACGCCGTTTTCGCTGGCAGCGGAGATGCTGGGCGTATTATTTTTGTTTGAGATCGTGCGGGAGGCCGGACTGCGGCTGCCGAAGGCGGTCGGCGGTGCGGTCGGCATGATCGGCGGCCTGCTGATCGGCGATGCGGCGGTACAGTCCGGCTTCATCAGCACGCCGGTTCTGACGGTCGCGGCGCTTGCGGCAACTGCCGGATTCATCATTCCGGAGCATCACGCCGCACTGACCGTTCTGCGTCCGTTGTTTATTCTTGCTGCCGCGGCGGCCGGACTGACGGGCATTGCATTTGCGGGCACCGCACTGCTGTATCATATCTGCGGCACAGAGATTTTCGGATTCCCTGTTTCCGCGCCGGTTGCACCGCTGCTGCCGCGGCGGCTTCAGGATATTTTTGCGCGGGTCGGCTTCCGGCGGCTTTCGCAGGGGAATTTCCGCATCTCTGAGCTGCGAATGCAATAGCCGGCAATGCCGGCCTCCAATATCGCTTCCCGCTCTGATTAAGCGCCCTTAGCTTGACAGCTCTGGAAGTCTTGACGATGCAGATTCTATGCAGAGATGCGGAATCGGTGCTTCAGCTTGCACAAGACAGCGGGGATTTTTGCGTCATATGACCGGAAGCATCCGAAGTATTTTGATCAGGTTGAGCAGCGTCAGCAGCCCGTCGCCGTCGAGATCGGGCATGGGCGTCTTCGATGCCGCATCGCCCTCCTCTGCAAGATAGCGCGCAAACAGAACGGCGTCCGGAATCGTGATCTTCGTCAGGGAACAGCACCAAAATGCGCTCTCGCCGATTCCCGTAACCGGCAGTCCGCCAATCTCCGCAGGAATCACCACTACTTCGGGCAGGTCTTGGGTATTTCCGGTGATTGTCACAGCGCCGTCCGCGATCTCATATTTCATTCCCTGAAAGACAAGCTCATTTTCTGCAAACGCGGTCACTTCTGCGGGAAAAACCGCCGCCGTGCCGGATAATCCGAACACCGCTGCACATAATAGACTACAGATTCGTTTCATACAAGCCGTCCTTTCCGCGCATTTGCGCAATATACTGCTTTATTTTAGCGTAAATACCAGTATTTGTCAATCAACAAGGAGAATTTTATGCAAACCAGAACAGACCTCGCGCTCGAACGTGCAGCGGAGATGCCCGCGCAGGAGGGTATTTTCATCCGGCACCGCGGCACCGCCTTTCACACAACGGAAATTGAGATCGACTCGGATGAACACGGCGCAGCAATCGGGCGCGGCAAGGGGCGCTATCTCACGCTGGAATCTGCGCATCTGCATCACGATACCCCGCAGCTCCGCACACAGGCCTCGGAGCTTGCGGAGGAGCTGCGGCGTTTTCTGCCGGAGGGCGCCGTGCTGATTGCGGGGCTGGGCAACGCGGAGATCACGCCGGATGCACTCGGCCCGCAGACGGCTGCCCGCGTACTGGCGACACGGCATCTGCGGCAGGAGCTGCGCGATAATGAACCGGATACCGATTTTCTGCGGGCGCTGCGGCCGGTCAGCGTCCTCGCAAACGGCGTCCTCGGACAGACCGGCATTGAAACGGCGGAGCTGATTGCCGCGCTGAAAACAACCGTGCAGCCGGAATGTATCATTGCGGTCGATGCGCTGGCCTGCTCCGATCTTTCGCGGCTCGGCACAACCGTGCAGATCTCCGATGCGGGTATCTCGCCGGGCAGCGGTGTCCAGAACCGGCGCGCCGAGCTGAGCGGCAAAACGCTCGGCATTCCGGTGATTGCGCTGGGCGTCCCGACTGTTGTCGATCTGCATACGATCATCCGGCAGGCAGGTGCAGAGGCGCCGCATGATCTGCCGAATATGATGGTCACGCCGCGCAATATCGACAAGCTGCTGCATCATGCGGCAAGACTTCTTGCGCTGAGCATCAATCTCGCGCTGCATCCCCAGCTTTCCTTTGAGGACGCGGAAACGCTTTGATTTCATCCGCAGTGCATATTTCGGGAGGGCATTATGCTGACTGTTTTTTTGCGTGTGCTGATTCTTTATCCGCTCGTGATCTTCGGCATCCGGCTGATGGGCAAGCGGCAGATCGGGGAAATGCAGCCGAATGAGCTTGTCATCACCATCCTGATTTCCAATATTGCAACGCTGCCGCTGGAGGATCAGAATCTTCCGCTGCTGATGAGCGTTGCCCCGATGCTGCTGCTCATCTGCTTTGAAGTGCTGCTTTCATGGGGCGTACTGAAACACCGCAGACTGCGGCATCTTGTAGCAGGCGGGCCGCAGGTCATCATCCGCAGCGGCATAATTGACCGGATGATTATGGAGGAGCTGCGCTTTTCGCTCGATGACCTCATGACGGCGCTGCGCACAAACGGTGTGTTTGATCTGCGGGAGGTACAGCTTGCCGTTGTCGAGACAAACGGCAATGTTTCGGTTTATCAGAAGGCGGATGCACGGCCTGTAACCTGCGGTGATCTGAAGCTCCCTGTGCAGTCCGCCGATCCGCCGGAGGTGCTGATTGCAGACGGCTGCATCAGCAGAGAGGGACTGACAGCATCCGGATATACCGAACAAAAGCTGCTGCAAATGCTCAGGGAGAAAAAGCTGCGGCCGGCGGATGTATTCCTGCTGACCGCCGATCAGTCCGGCATCTGCACGCTGCTGAAAAAGGAGGCAAAGCCGTGAAAAATATGCGCGTGCGCATTGCATTTACTGTTTTCTGCGGGATGACCGTACTGACGGGCTATTCCGTTCGCGCCGTACACAACAGCTGCGGGATGCTGATTGCGCAGACAGAGAAGATCATGCAGACGGCAGCGCAGCAGCGCAATCCGGAGCAGGAAATCGCGGCGCTGGAAGCTCTCTGGGAAAAACAGAGCCGGAAGCTGCATCTTTTTCTGCCGCATCAGACCTTAATGGAGCTGAATGCGTCCGTTGCAAGGCTGGATGCACTCCGTGATGCGGACTGTGACGAGCTGACGGCGGAGCTTTGTGCCGTGCGGGCAGATCTGCAATGGATCAATACGCAGATTGTGAAACCTTTGTGAAATATTCAAAGATGCTCTTGCTTTTTTACAAAATTATGGTATACTAGATTTAGCACTCGAATACTGCGAGTGCTAAATCTGACAGGAAAGGTGATCCAATCATGGAACAAAAACAGTTTCAGGCCGAATCCAAAAGAATGCTCGACCTGATGATTCATTCAATCTATACGCACAAGGAGATTTTTCTGCGTGAGCTGATTTCCAATGCATCCGATGCAATCGACAAGCTCTATTTCCGTTCGCTGACCGATGAAACCGTCGGCAAGAACCGCGATGATTTTTACATCGAGCTGCGCCCCGACAAGGAAAAGCGCACATTGACGATCATAGACAACGGCATCGGCATGACCGCGGAGGAGCTGGAGCAGAATCTCGGCGTGATCGCGCATTCCGGCTCCCGCGCATTCAAATCCGAGAACACGCTTGATGAGAATACTGACATTATCGGCCAGTTCGGCGTCGGCTTTTATTCTGCATTTATGGTTGCAAAGCGCGTGACTGTCCGCACGAAGGCGTTTGGCTCCGATACGGCCTATGAGTGGCAGTCCGAGGGCGTGGAAGGCTACACCATCGACACCTGCACGAAAAATGATGTCGGCACAGAGATCATTCTGGAAATGCTCGATGACACGGATGACGAGAAGTATTCCGAATTTCTTGAGGAATTCCGCATCCGCCAGCTCATCAAGAAATATTCCGATTATATCCGCTTCCCGATCCGCATGGAGGTCAGCCGCGAAAAGCTGAAGGAGGGCAGCAGCACCGAATATGAAACACACGTTGAGGTCGAAACGCTCAACAGCATGACACCGATGTGGAAGCGCAACAAAAATGAGCTGACCGATGAAGATTACAATAACTTCTACCGCGATAAGTATTTTGATTACAACGGTGCGCCGCTGCTGCATATCCATAACCGCAGCGAAGGAACCGTGACCTATAATTCGCTGCTGTATATTCCGGCAAAAGCGCCGTTTGATTACTACTCGAAGGATTACGAAAAGGGCTTGCAGCTCTATGCCTCCGGCGTTATGATTATGGAGAAATGCGGCGACCTGCTGCCGGATCATTTCAGCTTCGTCAAAGGTCTGGTCGATTCCGAGGATCTTTCGCTGAATATTTCCCGTGAAATGCTCCAGCATGACCGTCAGCTCAAGCTGATCGCAAAATCGCTGGAAAAGTCGATCAAAAATGAGCTGAGCAAGCTGCTGAAAACAGACCGCGAAAAATATACCGAATTCTGGAAAGCGTTTGGCATTCAGCTCAAATTCGGCGTATACAACGAATTCGGCACACACAAGGAGCTTTTGCAGGATCTGCTGCTCTTCCACAGCTCCGGCTGCGATGATCCGGAGGGCTATACGACACTTAGCGAATATGTTACCAGAATGCGTGAGGAGCAGAAATATATCTACTATGCAGCCGGTGAAACCGTGACACGCTGTGCCGCGCTGCCGGCCGCGGAGCTGGTGCGTGACAAGGGCTTTGAGGTGCTGTATCTGACTGATAATGTGGACGAGTTTGCACTGCAAATGCTGCAAAAGTATCAGGATAAGGAATTCAAGAATGTTTCTGCGGGCGATCTCGGACTGGAAACCGAGGAGGACAAAACCGCACTGGAGGAAAAGAATGCAGCAGCAAAGGATCTCTTTGCCGAGATGCAGAAGGCGCTTGACGGCAAGGTCAAAACAGTGCGTCTTTCCGGCCGCCTGAAGAATCATGCGGTCTGCCTGTCCAGTGAAGGCGATCTTTCGCTGGAAATGGAAAAGGTGCTGAATACGATGCCGAACGGAAACAAGGTTCAGGCACAGCGCGTGCTGGAGCTGAACCCCGATCATCCGGTATATGAGACTTTGCAGCGGCTGCTTACCGAGGACAAGGATAAGCTCGCACAGTACGCCGATCTGCTCTATCAGCAGGCATTGCTGATTGAAGGAATGCCGATCGAGGATCCGGTCAAGCTCAGTAAAATGATCTGTGATCTGATGGTTTGATATGAAAATGCCGTTCCGGTTTCGGAACGGCGTTTTCGTTTATCAATAAAGCCCCTTTGACGAAGTCGTCAGAGGGGCTTGCAGACAAACTGAGCGGAGACAGTTAATCTGTCTCCGCTTCCGCTGTTTCAATTGTTTCAAGATTATCAAGTTCCTGTACGGTTTCCGGTTCATCCGGAATATCCTCGCCGTCCTCGGTCTGCAATTCAAACAGATCCTGCTCGCTGTCTGTGGGCAGCGGCGGAAGATCACCGAGTGACTGCAAACCGAATGTCCGCAGAAAATGCGGTGTTGTCCGGTATGTCACCGGCCGGCCGGGTACTTCAATCCGTCCCGCCTCCTCAAGCAGGCCGCGCTCAACCAGTGTATTGACGACACTTCCGCTGTCCACACCGCGCACCCGCTCGACAAAGCCCTTTGTCACCGGCTGATTGTAAGCGATAATCGTCAGCGCTTCCATCGCCGCATTGGAAAGCGGCGTGTTGCGCTTGACCTCCAGCGCCGCACGGATCTGCTCCGCAAAATCGGCACGCGTCGTGAGCTGCCAGCTTGCACCGAGCTGTAAAAGCTGCAAGCCGCTGTGCGAGGCCTCCAGCGCAATCTCCAGCGTGTGTGCAGCCGATTCGATCTCCGCTGCGGTCATGCCGAGCGCTTCCGCAAGGCGGTCGGTTTCCATCGGCTCGCCGGCCGCAAAGAGCACCGCTTCAAGTGCGGCACAAGCATATTCCAGTTCCATATTCCCGTCCTTTATGCGCCGCGCAGCAGCGCCTCCAGCATATCATTCACACGCTCCATATGCAGTCCGCGCGAGGCCTTGATGAGAATGCAGACTGCCTCGCCCCGATTGGCTTGCATTCTTTCGCGCAGCGCATCCATCAGCGCCTCCTGCGTTTCAAACGCATTTGCGGCGCTGCCGCTGCCCGCAGCAAAATCGTTATAATTCACGCCGCAGAAATATGCCTCATCGGCATATTTCCGGCAAAGCGCACCAAGCTCGCGGTGACGGTCTGCCGCAAATTCTCCAAGCTCGTTCATATTACCGAGAACCGCCAGCTTTTTCGCATTGCCGGCAATCGTCCCGAAGGATTGCAGCGCTGCTGCCATTGCCTCAGGATTAGCATTATAATAATCGCGTATAATCGTTACATTTCCGATCTGCACGCGCTCAGAGCGCATTGCACCGGGTGTGAAATACCGGAGCGCAGCAGCCGTCTCAGCAACGGTCATGCCGCACTGAATGCCCGTGTGCATCGCCAGCAGCGCATCGGTCACATTGTGCAGACCTGTCATCGGCAGACTGACCGGAACGGCATCTCCGCCGCAATATTTTACCAAAAACGAAGTGCTGTCTGCTGTTTCGGAAACCTGCTCTGCACTCAGCTCCGCAGCCGGATTTCCAAGCCGTGAGCTGAATCTGACCGTTATTCTCTCCGCAAGCGAATCCCGTACATCAAACAGCATTTTATCATCCGCCGAAACGATCAGCGAACCGTTTTTTCCGCCATTTTCCATGCCGTTGAGGATTTCGAGCTTTGCGCTGCGGATATTTTCCTGCGAACCGAGATTGCCGATATGCGCGGTGCCGATATTCGTGATGACCGCGAAATCCGGCGCCGCAATATGGGACAGATAATCAATCTCGCCGGCATGATTCATGCCCATTTCGATGACTGCAAACTCCGTATCCTCCGGCATATGCAGCAGCGTGTACGGCACGCCGATATGATTGTTATGGTTGCCGGAAGTCGCGTAGGTACGGTATTTTGCAGCAAGCACGCAGGCTGTCATATCCTTGACGGTCGTTTTGCCGCTGCTGCCGGTCACGCCGATGACACGCAGCCCGGCCGCCTTGCGTTTGCGCAGATAATCATGCGCCAGAATGCCGTAAGCCTTCACCGCATCCGGTACGATCAGATAAGGCACCTGCGGATTCTCAGGCGGTTCCTCCGTCAGAATGCACATCACAGCGCCTTTTTCGGCTGCCTGCTTCGCATAGAGATTGCCGTTGAAATTTTCGCCTTTCAGCGCAATGAAGCAGTTTCCCTGCGCAATCGTCCGCGTATCCGTACTGAATCCCGCGACAGAAAACGATGTATCTTCGCAGTTTTGCAGCTTCGCACAGAGTGCCTCCGCAATCTCCGCCGCAGTCATCCGGACATCCGTTTTTTCGCTGAGCATCGCCATAAATCAGCCCTCCAGCGCCAGCGCGATCAGGTCATCCAGCAGGTCGGGGAACGTTTTTCCCTCTGCCGCCCACATCTTCGGATACATGGAAATCGGCGTAAATCCGGGCAAAGTGTTAATCTCGTTGAATACGATCTCATTGGTGCCGCGTGTCACGAAGAAATCAACACGCGAAAGCCCCGCGCAGCCGAGCGCACTGTAAACCTTGACCGCCCATGCCCGCACCTGCGCATTCAGCTCCTTGCTGATGCGGGCAGGAATAAAGGCCTGCGAGGTCGATGTAACATACTTTGTTTCGTAATCGTAAAACTCAGCACCTGCGTCGATTTCACCGGCCACAGCAGCCACGGGCTTCTCATTGCCGAACACCGCGACCTCAACCTCAATGCCGTTGATGAACTCCTCGGCAAGGATTTTTTTATCAAATTTGAATGCAGCCTCCAGTGCCGGCATCAGCTCGGCCTCCGTCTTGACCTTTGAGACACCGACAGATGAACCGGTACTGCAAGGCTTGATGAATACCGGAAAAGCAATATTCTCCATAATTTTCCGGCACATCGCCTCTGCGTCCTCACGGAAATCCGTGCGGCGCAGCGTCAGCCAGTTCGCCTGACGGACACCGGTTGTGGCAGCAATCAGCTTCGTGACGGATTTATCCATCGAGACTGCCGAGGCACAGATGCCGCAGCCGACAAACGGAATGCCGGAAAGCTGGAAAAGTCCCTGCACAGAGCCGTCCTCACCGTTTTCGCCGTGCAGAACCGGAAAGATCACATCGACCGGCACGCTCCTGACACCGTCCGGATAGATCACGCGCAGTCCCATGCCGGTTTCCGGCGAAAGAAAGGCTGTGAGATTATCCGGATGCTGCTCCCATTTGTCATTCGCAATATCGTCATAATTATCGCCGCCGTAGAGCAGCCATTTGCCCTCGCGGGTGATGCCGACGGGAAGCACCCTGCGGTTATCCTTCCTGAGATTGCGCAGCACGGCCGCGCCGGAAACCAGCGAAACTGCGTGCTCCGGCGAAACGCCGCCAAACAGTACCAGAACTGTCTGCATGAAAAATTACCTCTTTTCGTAGTTTAGATGTATCTGCGATGGATCGCTATGGGAGCGCTGCCCCGTTTCAATCCGTCAAAGACACCTTTTTTACGCGAAGAACGCGCCTGCGATCATGACTTTGGCGATCTCACGGTCTTTGTCAAGCAGAACAAGATCCGCGTCCGCGCCGACCTCAATGCGTCCTTTTTCCGGCGCACCGATCATATCGGCAGGCGTGCGGGTCGCCATTTTGACCGCCTCATCAAACGGAATGCCGAAGCTCGCCGCCTGCTTCACGCAGCGCCAGAGTGTCGAGGTCGAGCCGGCAATCGCACCGTCCATTGTGCGGGCGACACCGTTTTTGACCTCAATATCCTGCCCGCCGAACTCGTAAATGCCGTCACCGAGGCCGGTTGCGCGCATCGCATCGCTGATGATAACCATGCGGTCGGAGCCGAACATTTTATAGAGCATCATGACAATCGCCGGATGCAGATGCAGGCCGTCCGTAATCGCCTGCACATAGATGTTTTTCGCAAGCGCTGCCGGAATCGGCCCCGGCTCGCGGTGATGGATTCCGGGCATCGCGTTGAAGGTATGCGTCAGGCAGTTTGCGCCCGCTTCAATCGCCTTGATGCAGGTGTCATAATCCGCATCGGTGTGGCCGATGCAGACCAGCGCGCCGCATTCCTTGATGAATTCCATCGAGCCTTCCAGCTCCGGCGCGATCGTGACCACGCGCATTCCGTCCAGCGATTTGAACTCGGCGAGATCGGGATTTTTGATGTATTTGCCGTTCTGGGCACCCTTTTTCTTTGCATTGATGTACGGGCCTTCCATGTGGAAGCCGAGAATCTGCGCGCCTTTTACGTTTCTGTTGCCCTCAGTGACCTTTTTGATCGCTTCGTAGCTCTGGGTCATTGTGGTCGGGAGCCACGAGGTTGTGCCGTTTTTCGCAAGAAATTCGCTCATTTCGGCAAATTCGCCGTCCATGGTATCCTTGCCGACGCAGCCGTGTGTGTGCATATCGACCAGCCCCGGAATCACCGAAAGGCCGGTGCAGTCCTCGCCGGTTGTATCCGCGGAAGCCGGCGCAATCGCGGTGATTTTGCCGTTTTCAACGGTAATATCGCTCAGCTTGCCCTCAAAAAGCAGGTTTTTCAGTATCATAATTACTCCTTGTTTTTATATGATTCATGATTATCTGGGGATATTTATTCTTTAAAGAAAATCGAATCAGAATACTGTTCTAATTCTTCATCATATTTTTGCTGTATTTCAGCTTGATTGAAGTTGTTTTTCTTATCCTCTTTACAATCTACAACTTCTTGTAGATTATAAATCATGTTTAGCAATTCCTCAAGTATTCGTGCTAAAAGCAAAAACATTAGTCCATTTATACAAATAGTAGCTATTCTAAGCATAACTGCTATCATGATGGCTGACTGTGAATAAGAATACAATCCATCAATGATTGCAAAAATAAAATTTAGAATTGCAAAACATACTAATACAGTATGCACTTTTTCTAAGAATTTGTTTTTCATTTTTTATCCCACCGAAGGCAGCGATGCCGCAGCAACCGCCTGCCCCACTCTGCGATCCATTTCATCCGGCAGGATAAACTCGATCTTCTTGAACAGCTCCGGAAATTCCTTTTCGAGCACTTCCTTTGCCTTCTCGATAATCAGATCACCGCCGAGCCCCGACGTCACGCGGCCGGAAATCTGCAAATAGCGGATATCATAGAAATCGGCATAATTCGCAATCGCATAGCCGAAATAGGTGCCGATTGTGCGGAAAATATCCTTTGCGCCCTCATGTCCCTCGGCCAGAACCTTCTGCACGGCCTTGAGCTTTTCGGCAAGCGTCAGGCTCTCATCAAGCTGAATGCCGGCCTTCGGCGCAAGACGGATGACCGCATCCTGCGAGAAATATTTAACGCCGCAGCCATAGTCGCCCGACCACTCATCGACCGGCGAATCCGGATTGTAGTCAACCGGAACAAATGCAAGCTCATTGTGCCAGCCGGTCACATGGCCGTCCGTGTCGATATAGCCGCCGGCCTCGGAGGTACCCATTGCAATGCCGAGCACACCGTTGACGTCCATTGCCATAGATGCCGCAAGTGCCGCAACATCACCGTCATTCGCAACAGCATACGGCACGCCGAGCTCCTCCAGCACATCCACATACACATTCTTGCAGGCTTCACCCTGCGTATCCTTCGGAACCTTCAGGAACAGGTGCGAAACCATTGCGCGGTTCGCAACGAGCACGCCCGCCGTACTGACGCCGACCGCGTCAAAGCTCGGCATATGCTCTGCCGCTTTGAGGATTGCAGCCTTGATATGCTCATGGTGATAGGAAATATCCTCTGCGAGCTTCGGCAGCCAGACAATCTCCTCCGACCAGACAGTCTCACCGTTGACGACCGCTGCGACCTTCATATCTGAGCCGCCTGCGTCAAATCCGACACGGCAGCCGCCGAGATTGCGGCCGATTGCCAGCGGACGCGCCTTGTTTTCCGGCATATCCGCAAAATCACGCTCCTCAACTTCAAACGGGCGCTCATAGGTCGTGCTCCAGAAATCAACGTCAAAGGCGCGCAGTCCCTCTTTTGTATATGCATCACGGATATATTCGTATATATCGTGATCGCCGGCGAGCATGACCTTCCAGCCGCCCGCACACCAGAGAATCGTCTTGATGAGACGCTCTGCATAGCGGCAGTTTTCTTCCTTGTTGTCACCGAGCTTCGTATCACGGCGGTATACAAGGCCGTCCTCACGCTCTACGGCAATGGAAAAGGGTCTGGTCGCTTTCGCCAGAAAATCGCGGTTAAAATACACCGCAGGGACAAAATCATGGTCAAGAATCGGTTGGATCATGGTTCAAATTCCTTTCGTTGTTATGGTGATACAGACGACAGGGCGTGCCCGCCGCTTTACGCGGTCATTCCTCCGTTGCAGCGGCGCCCGCCTTAAGCGTACCGTGCGAGAGTGCTTTCAGATAGGCATTGATGAAATCATCAAGGTTGCCGTCCATGACGGACTGCACATTGCCGTTTTCGCAGCCGGTGCGGTGATCCTTCACCAACGTATACGGCATGAACACATAGGAGCGGATCTGGCTGCCCCACTCGATCTTGAGCTGATCGCCCTTGATGTCGGAGATCTTTTCCAGATGCTCGCGCTCCTTGATCTCCACGAGCTTTGCACGCAGCATTTTCATACAGAAATCCTTGTTCTGGAACTGCGAGCGCTGTGTCTGACAGGAAACGACAATGCCGGTCGGGAGATGCTTCAGGCGAACCGCCGAACTGGTCTTGTTGATATGCTGACCGCCGGCGCCGCTGGAACGGTATACCTGCATTTCAATATCCTCCGGACGGATCTCGACCTCCACATCGTCAGAAAGCTCCGGCATGACTTCCAGCGCCGCGAACGAGGTATGGCGGCGGCCGGAGGAATCAAACGGCGATACGCGCACCAGACGGTGAACGCCTGCCTCGGATTTCAGGAAGCCGTAGGCATTTTCGCCCTCGACCATGAACGATGCGGATTTGATGCCCGCTTCATCGCCGTCGAGCCAGTCGAGCAGATCAACCTTGAAGCCGTGGCTTTCCGCATATTTGTTATACATCCGGTAAAGCATCTGCGACCAGTCCTGCGCCTCGGTGCCGCCCGCACCTGCGTGCAGCGTGAGGATCGCATTGGAATTGTCGTATTCGCCGGTCAGCAGCGATTTGAGCTTTTCCTCTGCCAGCTTCTGCTTGAAGGCTTCCGCATCCGCCATGATCTCATCATTCGAGGAATCATCGCCCTCCTCAAGCGAAAGCTCGATCAACTCAATGGTATCCTCCAGCAGCGATTGCAGCTTCTCAAAATTCTCAATCTTACGCTCCAGCGTATTACATTTCTGGGTGATCTTCTGTGCCTTTTCGTGGTCATCCCAGAAGCCGTCATATTCCATCTGGATACGCAGATCACCGAGATCGGCTTTTGCGCGCTCAATTTGCAGCACCTCGCCAAGCTCCTTAACCTCCGGTCTGGCATTGACAAGCTCGTTTTTAATATCGTCCAGTAAAACCATAAAGAAAATCCTTTCATCTCGTTCGGGCTGATTGCATACATATACTATTTTACAGGATTTTGCAGGATATGTCAAGTAGTTTTCCCGCCGCGCATCAGCAAAAGCATTGTTCATTCTGCACAAGCGGCGGAGACATTTCATGTCCGAAATTATAATTTCTATAAATTATTAAATAATTTCTTTAATTATCTATTGACATTCTTTAATTTCTGTGTTATACTGTATCCAACGGACAGGCAAGTCCGCAATTCAGATTACAGGAGGTAAATACCATGAAAGATCCCAATGTTGAAGCACTCAATAAGCGCACCCGTTTTGATGTCATCTGCACACTCATTTTTGCCGGATTATTCGCTTTCAACAGCGTTTTCAAGCTGTTCATGCACGACCCCGGCACCGCCTGCTCCAGTGCATTTCTCGCTGTCATTTTCCTGCTGGTCGGTCTGATCTTCCTCGATATCCGCAAAAACGGCAAGCCCTTCGCCAGATCCGTCATCACGAAAATACGCATTCTTGCCGTCACGGTCATGTGCAGCGGCATCGTGTCCGATATTGTTGAAAGCATCGTGCGCAGCAGCAGAGAGCATTTTCAGTTTACACTGAATTTGGATGACCGTTTTGTAATTTTTACGCTGCTGTTCGGCGTTGTGATCGGGATGCTCTCGGAAGTATTCGTTTACGGCAATGCCTTGCAGGAAGAAAACGATCTCATCGCATAAAAGGGGGATGTTATGGCAATTATCATCAGGCTCGACCGCATGATGGCTGACCGCAAAATGTCGCTCAATGAGCTCGCGGAGCGCATCGACATGACAAATGTCAACCTCTCAAACCTCAAAACCGGCAAGATGAAGGGCATCAAATTTGAGACGATGAACGCGATCTGCCGCGTGCTGGAATGTCAGCCGGCTGACCTTTTCGAGTATGTGCCAGACGACGGAGAATAATGCATACCGCACAAGGCAAGCGCCCTGTGCGGTATTTTTTCAGATCAGTTTGAGATCGCGGAGCTGCCGCGCAAGCCGTGCGACCGGCAGACCCATGACATTGTAATAATCGCCGTGGATGCCCGCAACAAGCAGCGCGCCCTGCCCCTGAATGCCGTAGGCACCGGCCTTGTCATAAGGCTCCTCGGAGGCCGCATAGGCGTTGATCTCTGCATCTGTCAGCGGATAAAACTGCACCGCTGTTTCATCCGAAAAGCTCAGCGAATGCCCAGCCCAGAAAATGCCGACACCGGTAATCACCTTGTGCTGCCGGCCGGAAAGCGCGTGCAGCATCCGCTTGCAGTCGGCTTCATCGGCGGGCTTGCCGAGAATCTCCTCATCAAGGATCACCGTCGTATCCGCACCGATCACAACAGCTTCCGGATGCGCTTTCGCTACGGCTGCCGCCTTTCGCACGGCAAGCAGCTCTGCCGCCGATTCCGCAGGGATACCGTCCGGCAGCGTCTCGTCACAATCCGAAACGATCACCTCAAACGGAATTTGCAGCTTTTCCAGCAGCTCGCGCCTGCGCGGGCTGGCACTTGCAAGTATCAGTTTCATCTTTCTGCCCCTCCTGACAGTATGTTTCAGATCAGGCCGGTTCAGTCGTCGCCGCCCTCGATATGATGATGTACGTTTTCGATTGCCTCCGAGGAAATCGTGACCTCGTGATCGGCTGCCGCTTCGAGATCGGCCGCCTTGTGTCCCTTGAACACGAGCTTCAGGAAAATCGGGCAGAGGATCGAGCTTGTGATAATCAGAAAAATCGTTGCAACCAGCGGATCAATGCCGCCCTGCGGCGCAATCAGCACAGAACCGGTCGCATAGACCGCCAGCGCGACCTCGCCGCGTGCGATCATGCCGAAGCCCGCTGCCAGCGATTCCTTTTTGTCATATCTGAAGCAGCGTGCGGCCGCACCGCAGCCGATGATCTTGCCGATGATGCCCGCGCTGACAAATGCGAGCACAAACAGCATACTCGACCAGTGGAAGCCGCTGAAATCCGCGCTGATGCCGATATAGGCAAAAAACATCGGCGTAAAGAACATATATCCGCTGACAATCACCTTGCGGTCCACAAAATGCGTATCGCCGAGACCGGAAAGCATCAGTCCGGCCATGTAAGCGCCGGTGATCGCCGCAATGCCGAAAAATTCCTCTGCCGCATATGCAAAGAGAAAGCAGGCTGCAAATGCAAAAATACTCGTGCGGCGCTTGTGCGGATAAACCTTTACCATGAGCTTGAATGCACGGCGCATCAGATAACCGACAACCGACGTAAATGCGAAAAATCCGAGAACACGCAGCAGTGTCATCCAGATGCTGCCCTCACCGCCGAGTCCCGTGATGACACTCAGCACAATGATGCCGATGACATCATCAATAATCGCAGCACTGAGCACCGTCGTACCGATCTTGGTTTTCAGCTTGCCCAGCTCGCGCAGTGTCTCAACGGTGATGCCGACACTCGTTGCGGAGAGAATACAGCCGATAAACAGCGCATTCATGAGCTTTTCGTGATCGTGTACCTCGGAAAGGCCGCCCATGAAAAGCAGTGCAACCAGTGTTCCCAGCAGAATCGGAACCGCCACGCCGGCCATTGCGATGGATGTTGCCGCAACACCGCTGCGCTTCATTTCACGGAAATCAGTCTCCAATCCGCTCGAAAACAGGATAAACACAACGCCGATCTGCGAAAAGCTCTTGAGCACATTCATCTCTGCTGCTGTCGGATGAATCAGCCCCTGAAAGCCGGTACCGGCGAACAGCGCAGGACCGATCAGCAGACCGGCAAGGATCATGCCGACAACCTGCGGCAGGCCGATCTTGCGCGTCAGCATGCCGACTGCCTTGGTCGCAAACAGAATGATGCCGCAGTCCAGCAGAATATGCATTACATTAAATTCCATTTTTATCACTCCAGACAGCACACTAAAAAGCAGGACACGCGGTGTCCTGCTTTTTTGAAATCATTACTCGTAGAGCGGGTACTTTGCGCAGAGTGCATTGACACCCTCGCGGATCTCATCTGCCTTTGTTTCAAACTGTGTTGCAGTGAGATACATAAACTCAGCGATCTTGTCCATATCCTCGGTCTTGAGGCCGCGGGTTGTCACAGCCGGTGTACCGACGCGGATACCGCTTGTAACCATCGGCTTCTCCGGATCGTTCGGGATCGCGTTCTTATTGACGGTGATGTAGACCTCATCAAGACGGTGCTCCATTTCCTTGCCGGTGATATGAACCGGACGCAGATCCACGAGCATCAGGTGATTGTCTGTGCCGCCGGAAACGAGATCGAAGCCGCGGGAAAGCAGTCCCTTTGCAAGTGCCTGTGCATTGTCAACAATCTGCTTTGCATAGGCCTTGAACTCCGGCTTGAGTGCCTCTCCGAAGCAGACAGCCTTGCCTGCGATGACGTGCATCAGCGGGCCGCCCTGAATGCCGGGGAAGATCGCCTTATTGATCTTCTTGATCAGCTCTTCCTCGTTCGTGAGGATCAGGCCGCCGCGCGGGCCGCGGAGGGTCTTGTGCGTCGTTGTGGTAACAACATCGGCATAGCCGACAGGGGACTGATGCAGACCGCCTGCGACCAGACCTGCGATATGTGCCATATCGACCATCAGCATTGCGCCGTTGCTGTGTGCGATCTCTGCGAGGCGTGCAAAGTCAATCGCACGCGGATATGCGGAAGCACCTGCAACGATCAGCTTCGGGTGATTCTCCTTTGTGAGCTTTTCCACAGCGTCATAATCGAGCACGCCGTTGTCATCGACACCGTAGGAGATGAAGTTGAAATATTTGCCGGAAAGATTGACACTGGAACCGTGAGTCAGGTGACCGCCGTGTGCAAGGCTCATGCCGAGAACGGTATCGCCCGGCTCAAGCAGTGCGAAATAAACAGCAGTATTGGCCTGCGCACCGGAGTGTGCCTGCACGTTTGCATAATTTGCACCGAACAGCTTTTTTGCACGCTCGATTGCGATTGTCTCAACAATATCAACAGCCTCGCAGCCGCCGTAATAACGCTTTCCGGGATAGCCCTCGGCATATTTGTTTGTGAGTACGCTGCCCATTGCAGCCATAACGGCCGGAGAAACAATGTTTTCGCTGGCAATCAGCTCCAGATTGCGGCGCTGACGGGCAAGCTCCTGCTGCATTGCAGCTCCGACATCCGGATCACACTGCGAGACATACCCGATCGTATCAATCAGATCATGAAACATACTTTTCATTCCTTTCTATTTTTCCGCTTTGCGCGGTCACATACAGTCATTATAACATATTATGCAGAAAAATGCAATGGGAAAGATGAAAAAAGATACGCGAGGCGAAAAAAACAGCAAAGAAGCACATCGCACGGTGAAAGCACAGAGAATGCGCACTGCTGTCCGGCGCGGTTCGCACAGATTCGGCAGGATTCGCATATGATACACCAATCCGGAATACACACGGATTCTAGCTGAGAAATCACTGATTCAATCGCGGGCAGATTGTGTAACAGGCCGCAGCGCATGATTGAGTCAGCGTTTTCCGAAAAGGAGTGAGGCACATGAACAAACCGAAACCGCTGCGGCTGCTGGCAGCGGGCGGCGATCTGCGGCAGATCACCGCGGCAGCAGAGCTTGCAAAGCAGCATTCCGTTACGATTACCGGCTTCGACCGGTTCGGCGCATTGCCGGAGGGGCTTGCATCCGCGGCACATATCCACGATCTGCCGCAGCAGCTTGACGCGCTTCTGCTCCCGATGCCGGTCACGCATGACGGCGGTTTCCTGCATACGCCCTTCGGAAGCAGCGCGGTGCGGCTTTCGGCGCTTTTGCCGTTTGTCCGGCCTGAGGGCATGGTCTTCGGCGGACGTATGACGGAACAGGAGCGCAGTCTTGCGGAGGCCGCCGGCCTTCGTGTTTATGATTATGCTGCGGAGGAAACCTTTGCGCTGCGCAATGCGGTTCCGACTGCGGAGGGCGCAATTCAGATTGCCATGCAGGAGCTGCCGGTCGTCCTGCAAGGGCTGCCCTGCCTGATTCTGGGTGCAGGGCGTGTCAGCCGCGCCCTGCAGCCGCGTCTGCGTGCGCTCGGCGCCGATGTCACGGTCGCAGCACGGCGGCTTACCGACCTTGCGCGGCGCGAATGCGGCAAGGGGAAACCATCGTATCCCGCCCTAAAAAGAATAAAAGCTATGTGACCAGATGCCACATAGCTGAACGAGAAGTAAAATCAACAAAACATAGGGGGATTGGGGGATTTGAAACAAGGTTTCATAAACCTCATTCATATTATACTGCATAAACTTAAATGATCCCTGAATTTCTTGTGAATAAATTATGAACGCCCCGAAAGATTTTTGTGAACAGCCGTGATATTACACATAGATTTTTACAAAATGTAAAATTGTCTTTTTTTCATGATGTATCCTGCCCTCCATTTGCAGAATACTTGACATTCCGCAAATGTGTATGCTATGATAGAAGAAAAATATAACGGTGTTATATGCTTTTCAATCAATTAAGGGGGTATTTGATATGAAACAGATTCTGAGGCGGCTGACCGCTGCTGCGGCCTCATTTGCCATGACGGCCGCGCTGGCCGCCGCCACGCCCGCGCAGACTGCATCCGCCGCCAGCACCTACTGGAAATTCGATTTCGGAAACGGCGGCGTGGCAAGCGGCTATACCGGTGTCAGCGCATCGACCGGCTATGATGCCGGCCGCGGCTACGGCTTTTCCGGCGGCACCAGTGTTGCCGATGTCGGTGCATCCGGCTCCGGTGCGCTCAGCGATGCCGTGCAGTTCGAGAATGCGGCCGCAAACGGCAATTATACCTTCTGTGCCGATGTCCCGAACGGCCTCTATCAGGTTTCAGTCTGGCTCGGCAATACCAACCGCACCAGCATCGGCATCGAAAAAATGCTGCAAATCGTCAATATGACCGGAAACGGCGCCTACCACACCCTGCAGGTGCCGGTCACGGACGGACAGCTCAATATCTGCGCCTGTGCAGGCAAGGAAGGCTATGCTTTCTCCATTTCCGCGCTGGAAATCAAACAGATCTCCACACAGACGCATACCAACCCGACAATCTGGGTCTGCGGCGACTCGACCGTCTGCAATTACTACCCGCTGGACAGCTCCGCGCAGGCAGGCTGGGCACAGATGCTTCCGCAGTTTATTGACACAAAGCAATGGCAGGTCATGAATATGGCAGCCTCCGGACAGTGCGCACGCGGCTTCCTCGATGCCGGACAGTTTGACGTCATCGAGAAAAACGGCCAGTCCGGCGATATTTTCATCATCTCAATCGGCATCAATGACACCAATCCGAAAAACAACACGACCGAAGATCAGTATAAAGAGTATATTACCGATATGTCGCAGCGTGCCATGAAAAAAGGAATGCGCGTCATTCTCGTGCAGCAGCAGGGACGGAACGGCGATGCACAGCGCAGTCCGCTGCTCGATACCAGATGGTACAATCCCGCTGTTGCGGCAGTCGGCGCAAATCTCGGCGTCGAGGTCGTCAATCTGTTCCAGCTCTGGCAGGATTACTGCCTGACCAAAACCGCAGATCAGGTCTCGGCAATGTATCTGGATGACGGCCTGCACCCGAACCGTTCCGGTGCGACCGTGCTGGCACAGTTCATGGCGGATGCGATCAACAACGGCAGCAGCATTGAACCGCCGGAGCCGGTCATTTTCAATGACGGCGAAACCGTGATGTTTGTCAACAAGGAATCCGGAATGTATCTCTCCGTCGAGGACGGGACTGCGGCGGACGGCACCAATGTCTCCCAGAGCAGCAGTGCGCTTGCTTCCGAAGCAAATACATGGAAATTCGTCAAGGCGGATAATGACGGCGGATACTATATCTACTCCATGCTGGACGGCGGCTCCGCTTATCTGCTCGATGTGGACTCCGCCAAGACCGAAAACGGCACCAATATCGGCATCTGGAGCAAAACAGGCTCCGATGCGCAGATTTTCCGTATTTTCAAGGACGGCGATGAGTATCACCTCGCAACGGCCGTTACGGATTATAAATCCTATGTCGGCATCTGGGGCGGCTCCCACGAGGAAAAAGGCAATGCGATCGAATGGGAAAACGACCGCACCGACAATCAGAAATGGAGCATCATCAAGCCGCGCACGGCCGAGGATCTGCCGCTTGCACAGGCCAATCTCAACGGTGACGGTGCCGTGACAGCAAAGGATCTTTCCGCCGCCAAGCGCGTCATTCTCACACAGGACAGCGCCTACAACCGGATTCAGGCCGCCGACCTCAACGGCGATATGCTGGCCGACAGCAAAGATATTGAGATCCTGCGCGATTATCTGCTCGGCAAGGACGTCACATTCGCAGAGCCGAAATATGCAGCCTCCGAGCAGGAAATCCAGAACGGCTGGCACGAAGAGACAAATGCCGGCTATCTCTACAAGGATTATCTCGATCTCGATAACAGCACAAGCAGCGGCGTGACATTCACGGTCAATGTCGCACAGGCCGGAAATTACCTCTGCACCTTCCATATCGCAAACGGCTCTCAGAATGACCGCGAAATGATGATTACCGTTTCCGGCTCGAGCGAAACATGGAAGCAGAGCTTCCTGACAACCGGCGCATGGACAACATGGGAGGAGCGCGGCATCGTCCTGCCGTTTACAGCCGGCCTCAATGCAATTGCGCTGAAATCCAACACCGCAGAGGGCGGCCCGAATTTCGATTATTTGCAGCTGACCCTGACCGATGAGCCGGTCGCGGAGGCATATGATCCGAATGCACAGCAGCAGGAGATCCCGACCGACAAGCCGACCATTTTTGTGGCGGCGGATTCGACTGCACAAAGCTATAAGGCCGATAAGGCACCGCAGCAGGGCTGGGGCTATTATCTGCAATCGAACTTCACGGATGAAGTCACGGTTGCAAACCACGCAATCGCAGGGCGCAGCTCCAAGAGCTTCTATGACAACGGCAGACTGCAAACCATTCTGGATCAGATCAAGCCCGGCGACTATCTGCTGATCGACTTCGGCATCAATGACGGCGATTCCTCCAAGCAGGAGCGCTATGCGCCGGTCTGCAACAATGCCGCCAATCCGACAGAAGGCTCCTTTGAATATTACATGACCTTCTATATCAAGGGCGCACTGGATAAGGGCGCGACGCCGATCCTTATGAGTCCGACGCTTTCCATCCGGAATCAGATACAGCCGTTCCAGGTCGGCTACCGCAATATTGATTCTGCGTGCAAAGCGCTTGCGAACCAATACAGCATCCCGTATTTCGATCTCGGCTATGTGATGACAAACGACTTCAACGGCCGCGATTACAATACCGTCAGAAGCTACTACATGGGCGGTGTCAATGGCGGCACAGACTTCACACACTTCACGGATGACGGCGCAAAGGTCGTTGCAAAGATTATCTGCGACGGGTTGAAGGGAATGAACATCGGTCTTTCCAAATATGTAAAATAAGCAGCACAGAGGCTCCCTTACGAAAAGGGAGCCTTTGTTTGTCCGCAGCCCGTACCTTGCATCATTTGCAAATCGCTGTTATACTGATACCTGAAATGTCGTCTATAAGGGTGAGGGTGAAGAAAGGCGGTGAACCAGATGTATTCCGATGACCGGACAATCATTCAGCAAATTGCGGCCCGCGACGAACGGGCAATCGAAGCAATGGCCGCAGCATACGGCACTGTCTGCCGGCGCATCGCAAAAAATATTCTCGGCAATGCTGCCGATGCAGAGGAAGTGTGCAACGAAGCACTTTTTCGGGCATGGAACGCAATTCCCGCACACCCTCCGGTGCATTTGCAGGCATATTTAATCACCCTCACACGCCGCATTGCATTCGATCTGCTGAAAACAAACAACCGTTTCAAGCGCGGCGGCGGTGATGTGCCGCTGGCTCTTGAGGAGCTTGCAGAATGTGTTGCTGCCCCCGATTCCGTAGAGGCTGCAATCGACCGCAGCACACTCAAAGCAGAGATCGACCGCTTCCTCGACCGGCTTTCCGCGGAAAAACGACGCATTTTCATTGAGCGATATACCATGCTGATGCCGACAGCGGAGATTGCTGCGGCACACGGAATGCAGGAAAACGCGGTCAGAATGGCACTTTGCCGGATGCGAAAGGCGCTCCGGCAAACACTGGAAAAGGAGGGGTATCTATGAAGCCGGACGACGTTCTGGAGACAATGGGCGAGATCAGTGAAAAATATATAGCAGATACAGCGGAGCACCTCGGCAGAAGCCCGCGCAGATTCCTTGCGCAGCTTGCAAAACCCGCCGGAATCGCCGCAGCGGCCGGCCTTGTCGGCTTCACGGTGTTCATTGCGGGCGGCGTCATCCGTGACGGCATCGCGCAGCAGAATCCGCCGGAGCAGAGCAATACCGCAGCGCATCAGCCGGAACAGACGGAACCGCTGACGACCGGCACCGGACAGCCGGAATCCACGCTGCCGCCTGACCTGTTCGAGGAGCTGCCCGCCGATACCGCAGCGCCCGAAACGACTGCAACAGATGTCACGACAACGGAACCGGTCATCCCGCCGGCCTTGCAGGATTTTTATGATGACGATGGGAATATCATTTATCCGGATGCATCGTGGGATCAGAAGATCGGCAGCACGTTCAGCTATAATTACACCGGTGACGGCATCATGGCGATGACGGTCAACAATGCGGTGATCTATGAGAGCTTTGCCGACAGCGGCATTGCCTATGAGGATCTCTGCGAAACCTTCCTGAATTATTACATCACAAGCAGCGGCTACAGAAGCACACATGATGACAGCGGGGACTGGGAAGGGCAGGCTTATTATGTTGCGCCCTATAAAACCTATGTCGGAACAACACAGGTACTGAATAAAGCGCAGATTCAGGCAGACTATGCGGATTACCGGTTTGTCAAGGTCAGTCTGACCTTGCAGAATATCAATGCAAAATCGCCGTATCCGGAGATAGAGCGCGTGTATTTTTCTAATGATGTTAACGGTTATTACACGGAAACACACATGGATACGAATGAAGGCATCGGCGACTGCTATGATTTCAGTGCGCACGATCTGTATATCGGTGTACTGCCGAATCCCGAACACGAGAGTGAACAAAAGGTCTGGCAGGACTGGCAGCAGTATATTTGCTATTTCAGCCGCAAAGGCGAACTTTACGAGCCGGATGCGCTCGGCCGTGACAGCTGGTTCCATCTGGAGCCGGGCGAATGCATTACCTTTGAGGTCGGCGGCTTTGTTCCGAAAACAGCACAGCATGATATGTTGTTCTATGAACCCGGAACCGATCTGAAGCCGTATTATTTCTTCGGACGGGGAGTGTTTTTCCCGCACGTCCGCCTCAGCAGCGACAATCAATAAAACACAAAAACGGAGCGCTTTCTTTTTCAGAAGGCGCTCCGTATCATTTTGATTTGTGCATTCAGCCGCAAGCTGCTGCCGGCTTATGCTTCGATCAGTGTTTTTCCGTTCATTTCCTTCGGCTGCGGAATGTTCATCAGCTGAAGCATCGTCGGTGCAAGATCTGCCAGCACACCGCCCTCACGCAGCTTTTTCGCATTGCTGCCCAGCACGATCGCCGGAACCGGATTGGTCGTGTGTGCAGTGAACGGCGCACCGTCCTCCTCCATCATCTTATCGGCATTTCCGTGATCCGCCGTGATGATGACCTTGCCGCCCTTGGCAAGAATTGCCTCAGTAACCTGTCCGATGCAGTCATCAACCGCCTCAACCGCCTTTACGGCTGCGTCAAAAATGCCAGTGTGACCGACCATGTCGCAGTTTGCATAGTTGAGAATGATCGCATCAAACTTATCCGCCGCAATTTCCTTGAGCACGGCCTCCGTGACCTCATAAGCGGACATTTCCGGCTTCATATCGAATGTTTCAACATCCGGCGACTTGATGAGAATGCGCTGCTCGCCGTCAAACTGCTTTTCCTCGCCGCCGTTGAAGAAGAATGTAACGTGTGCGTATTTCTGCGTTTCTGCGATGCGAAGCTGTGTTTTGCCGGCCTTTGCAAGCACCTCACCGAGTGTCATGGTCAGCTCCTCAGGCGGGAATGCAACGGATACATTCGGCATGGTTGCATCATACTGCGCCATGCAGACGAAATGCACCGGGAAGAAACCGTTTCTGCGCTCGAAGCCCTTGAATTCCGGATCGACAAATGCGCGTGTGATCTGACGGGCACGGTCGGGACGGAAATTGAAAAAGACCACACTGTCATTCGCTGCGATTTTTGCATCCTTTGCAACGACTGCCGGCAGCATAAACTCATCGGTCACACCGTTTGCATAGGAATTTTTGATTGCCTGAACCGGATCATCCTCCTGCACGCCCTCGCCGTAAACGAGTGCCGCATAAGCCTTTTCAACACGGTCCCATGCATTGTCTCTGTCCATTGCATAGAATCTGCCGGAAATCACGCCGATCTTGCCGAGCCCGATCTTTTTCAGCTCTGCAACGGCTTCCTCCATGTACTCAGCGGCAGAGGAAGGCGGAACGTCACGGCCGTCAAGGAATGCGTGAACATAAACCTTTTCAAGCCCGAAGCGCTTTGCCATTTCCACAAGACCGTACATATGAGTCATGTGGCTGTGAACGCCGCCCGGAGAGAGCAAACCCATCAGGTGCAGGGCAGTGCCCTTATCCTTTGCGTTCTGCATTGCTGCTTTCAGTGCGGGATTTTCAAAGAAATCGCCGTCCTGAATGGATTTTGTGATCTTGACGAGCTGCTGATAGACGATTCTGCCGGCACCCATATTGGTGTGGCCGACCTCGGAATTGCCCATCTGCCCGTCCGGCAGACCGACATCCAGACCCGACGCGCCGATGATCGTGTTCGGGTATTCCGCAAAATAGCGGTCAAGATTCGGGGTTTTGGCGGCTTTGATCGCGTTGCCGTAATCGCTCGGATTGATGCCGAAGCCGTCCATAATCAACAGTGCAACAGGTGCTTTGCTCATGAAAAAAACTCCTTTGATTGAATTTTGTATTTCCACAGAATCATGCCGCCGCAAATTCGTTTGCGGCAGCACGCCCTGATTCTGTTCACATACAGATGAACGGTGCGCATACCGGTTCAGGCGGGAACAAACGCCCTAATACCCAGAGAATATCCCGGCACAGCGCAAGGCCGAGACAAACGCAGCCCAGGATGATGCCGATTTTGGAAAGAGTATATGCGTTCTCGCCCTTTTTACGGGAGATGATACCGCAGACAATCGCTGCTGTGCCGAACAGGACGCTGGAAATATGAATACACGCAATCAGCACCGAAACAATGCCGCAGAGCAGCGAAGCCATTGCAAGCCTGCCGTCATTGACATCCGGCTGCGGTCTTTCCTTTTTCAGCGGATCCTGCCATTCCGAAACACCGCTCCATTCGCGCCGCTCCTGCTCAGTCATGTAGTGCCTGCGCTTTTCAGCCGCAGTCTCCTGCTCTGCGCAGGTCTGCACACTGTCTTGCTCATTGATTTCAGCCAGCGTGTTCCGGAGCTGCTCGTTTTTCTGCTCATCCATACTGCTCAGATTCCCTCTCTGCGATCGCTCTTGTTCATGCTGATCCTGTGTTTACGCCGGAATCGCCGGCAGATTCCCTGTAATACCGGGCGCCAGAAGGATTTTGAGCGCCCATATAACCAGCATGACCAGTGCAACACTCAATCCGATTATGCCCAGCACAATACCGGCTGTTGACAGATGTCCTTTGCCCTCCTGCCTGGTTTTTGAGATGATGCCGCAGACAATCGCAGCAATTCCGAGAATCGCATTGGCATAGCCGGTACAAACAGTCAGAAGCGCCGCGATTCCGCAAAGCACCGATGCCAGCGCGAGTTTCCCCTCATTTTCGTTCTGTTGGGGGTGCTCCTTTTCCAGCGGATCCTGCCATTCCGAAATACCGCTCCATTCGCGCCGTTCCTCATCCGTCATATAGCGCAGACGCTTTTGCTCCGCAGTTTCCTGCCGCTCCTGCGGCTGATTGTTATTCTGCTGATCCATTTTGTTTACAGTGCCTTGCCGAGGAATGCCGCACCGATGATACCCGCGTCGTTGCCGAGCTTGGCAATCACGATCTCAGTATTTTTCTCAGAATTCTTGGTATAGATTTCCTTTGCGACAAGCTCCTTCATCGGCAGGAGCAGCGCATCGCCTTCATTGCAGACACCGCCGCCGATGCAGAGAACATCCGGCTGGAAAATATTGATGGTGTTGGTGATACCGGCAGCGAGTGCCCGGATATAAAAATCGACAACTTCCTTTGCATAGGGATCACCCTTGCGCATACAGTCAAATGCGGTACGCGCAGAAACCTTGCCCTGCTCTTCAGCCATTTTTGCCATTTCGCAGTCCGGATGCGCTTCAATGGCTTCCTTGGTCATGCGGATCAGGCCGGTTGCAGAGGAATACACCTCAAAGCAGCCCTTTCTGCCGCAGGTACACTGCGGGCCGTCCATATTCAGAACGGTGTGGCCGATCTCTGCACCGGCAAAATTTGAGCCGGCATAGATCTTTCCGTCAATGACGATGCCGCCGCCGACGCCGGTACCGAGCGTGATGCAGACCGCATTGGTCGCGCCCTTTGCCGCGCCTGCAACATATTCGCCGTAGGCTGCCGCATTTGCATCGTTTTCAACGAATGCCGGCAGACCTGTCGCCTCGGAGATCCATTTCACCATCGGGACATTGTGAAAATCCAGATTGTTGGAATATTCAATGATGCCGGTCGCGGAATTTGCGATGCCGGGCGTACCAATGCCGATCCACTCGATCTGTTCTTTTGTGAGGCCGCCCTCTTTGATCGCATCCAGTGCGCAGGCTGCCATATCCGCTGCGATTTCCTCTGCGGGACGCGGGCGGTTGGTCTTGCGGGAGACCTTTTTGAGAATATTGTAATTCTCGTCCACAAGTCCGGCGACGATGTTTGTGCCGCCGAGGTCAATGCCAATGTAATATTTCATGTGTTCCTCCATATTTTCACACCCTTGCAGGTGCATTTTAACGGTTATTCTTCTTCGTCATCCTCAAAACCGCACGGGCAGTGCCCGCTCCGTTTTGATTCTCAGAAATCACTGCTGCAAAACAGTCATTCTGCATCTTCTTCGTCATCCTCAAACCCACACTCTGCAAAGAATGCTTTGTCGAACAGCTCTTTGCCGCCGTTTGCTTTGACTGCACGGATCGCGGTTTTCTGGTAATACTCATAATCCTCGATGACAAACGGGATCTTTCTGCCGAAGCGCTGCTCCGTAAATTTTTCCTTGTGCAGCTCCATGACCGCGACAACCGCCAGATCATAGATGCGGTCAATCATCTCATCGCCGTCGTTGTCCTCATCGAAGCCCTGCGCTTCGCGCCATGCCGCAAACGGTGCATCATCCATTGTGCGGAAGGTCTCTTCCGTCCAGTTGATCCAGTTCCAAACCTCTTCGCCGTATTTTTCCTCGTTTTCGGCATTTGTTTTCTCGGTGTTATAGGAGAGCCAGAGATTATAGACCGGCGTTTCCAGTGTTTCATCCGTAAAGTCGGTGTGATACCCGATCTCGAATGCGCAGACATCGTCCTCCGGAATCTCAGCGGCAGATGCCTTGATAAATTCCTTGAGCGCGGCAACGAATTTGCGGTCTGCGGCATCCTCTGCGGCAGGATCATACGCTGCAACTTCTTCATCAAGGTCGATCTCGTCATATTCCATGCCGAACGCTTCGCTCATTTTTTCAAACACATCGTTCATGCCTTCCATGCCGCCGAGTGCGCTGAACTGCTCTGCAATGCTTTCGATATCATCGGGCATAATGCCGCCCTGTGCCGAAAGCCGGCTGGCAAACTGATCGGAAAGCTGATTGAGCTGCCCGAAAATATCACCGAGTGCAGGATTCTCCTCCGGATCCGTACTGCCCTGCGCTTCTGCCTCTGCGGCAAGCTCGTTGAAATCCACTGCATTATCCTTCATGACCGAATCAACGGCAAAGGGACTCATGCCGAGCTTTTTCATCATATCGGCAATCTGCTCGTTCCAGTCCATATGCAGACCTCCTCAGGCACGCGGAAGCGTCTGCGTCATCAATAACGTGCAGTTCTGACTGCGCAGACGGAAGGCACCGAAATTAGCCGGCAGAAAGATCGAATCGCCCTTTTTAACAGGCATCACAACGCCCTCATCATAGATCAGTGCCGCATCGCCTTCAAGGCAAAGCAGATGGGTATAGGATACCCCCTCCGAAGCAGAGAACACCGCTTCTTCGGTAATCCGCAGCTCGGTCGTTGTGAAGGAAGGGCAGTCTGCGATCACGGCAGTACTGTAGCCTTCAAATTCCGTCATGGGACGTCTGCGGCGCGGCGGTGCAGACCATGTTTTTGTCACATCAACGGCCTTGTCGATATGCAGCTCACGCGGAAAACCGTTGTCATCCACGCGGTCATAATCATAAACACGGTAGGTAAGATTCGAGCTTTGCTGAATCTCTGCGATCAGGATGCCCGCACCGATTGCATGAAGTGTTCCGGCCTCGATGAAAAACACATCGCCCTTATGCACCGGCACAAGCTGCACATAGTCGAGCAGCGTGCCGTTTTGGATGCTGGCACGGAATTCCTCCTTTGTCAGTTCACGGTTGAAGCCGTAGGCGAGTGCGGCACCTTCCTCACAGTCCACAATATACCAGCATTCGGTCTTGCCGTTTTCGCCGTTTTCGTGTTCACGGGCATAGGCATCGTCCGGATGCACCTGCACACTGAGATCCTGACAGGCGTCAATCAGCTTGATGAGCACCGGAAACGCGGAAAAACGGGCGGCACCCTCACCGACACGCGCAGCCCAGTCCTGTTCCAGATAGGCCTTCAGTGTGATGCCCTTGTTCACGCCGTTCATCACGGTTGCAAGGCCGGAGGAATGGCAGGAAAGCTCCCAGCTTTCCGCAATACGCTCCAGATCACTGTTTTTTCCGAATTCTTCGCGCAGTTTTGTTCCGCCCCAGATATAATTCTGAAACGCGGCTTTTAGCTTTAAGGGTTCCATTTCCGATACCTCCTGCACTGTTTTTTATCATTATGAATCCGGCAGCTCCTGAATCAACGCATAGAGCTGCGCGGCTGTTTCCGGATTGATGCCGGCAGTCTGCGCAAGCTGCGCGGGGGAAGCAGCCTTGAGCTGCCCGCGCGTTTTATAGGTCATCAGCAGCTTCTGCGCTTTTTTCTCTCCGATTCCGCGGATCTGTGTCAGCGTCAGCGCATAGCTGCTCTTTTTGTGTCTGGTTTTCATATAGGTGATCGCATAGCGGTGTACTTCATCCTGAATGCGTGTCAGCAGATGAAATGCCGCCTGCTTTTCCCGCACAGAAATCTCCCCGCCGTTTGCTGCGATCGCTCTGGTACGGTGCTTCTGATCCTTGACCATGCCGAACAGCGGGATTCTGAGCGCCAGCTCATCAAGAATCGGCTGAATCGCGGCAACATGAGTCTGTCCGCCGTCAAGCAGGATCAGATCCGGCAGCACCGCAAAGGAATTGAGTGCTTTTGCCGTTTCGTCCGTTTCCTGCTGCGCCTTGAAATATTCCCCGAAGCGCCTGCGGATGACCTCCTGCATCGCTGCATAGTCATTCTGTCCGCTGAGTTCTTTGATCGAAAAGCGGCGGTAGGCATTTTTCAGCGGCCGGCCGTTTTCAAAGACAACCATTCCCGCGACCATTGCCGCAGACGAAAGATTGGAAATATCATAGGATTCAATGCGCACCGGCGGCTTTTCGAGTCCGAGTGCACGGGCAAGCTCCTCCAGCGCCAGCAGCTCGCGGCCGGTGCGTCCCGCTTTGATCGAGAGCTTTTCGCCGGCATTCTGCTTCGCCATGAGCACAAGCCTGTGCCGTGTGCCGCGCACGGGAACCTCCAGCGTCACCTTGCGGCCGGCACGCTCCGCCAGCATATTTTCAAGCAGCTCCTGCTCAGCGGGCATTTCCTCCAGAAGAATCGTTTTCGGCAGTTCACTGCCGCTGCGGGTGCTGTAATACTGCGGCAGAAATTCATCGAGCGGATGCTCCGAAAGCGCCTCCGAGGAGATCTGAAACGAATTCTGATCGCTGAGTCTGCCGTCCCGGTAAATGAGCACGGAGATCACAGTCATATCATTGGATTCCGCCGTACCGATAACATCGGTATCCGCAGTGACGGCATCCATAATATCCTGCTTTTCGCCGGCCTTCCGGATCGCCGCAATGCGGTCGCGAAGCCGCGCCGCTTCCTCGAAATCGAGCCGGTCGGCTGCTGCGGTCATGCGCTGCTCCAGCGCGGTCACGGTATGGTCGCCGCCGTTTTTGATAAAGCGGACGGCATCGCTGACCGCCTCCGCATATTCCTCCTCCGGAATATTCCCGCGGCAGACGCCCATGCACTGCCCGATATGATAATAGAGGCAGGGGCGCTCCCTGCGGAAGCTCTCCGGAAACGGACGGCTGCAGGTCGGCAGCCGGAACATCCGGTTGACGGTGCTGACCGTCTGCCGGACCGTAAAGCCGCTCATATACGGCCCGAGATAGGTTCCCTCCGCCTGCGTATTCAGCTCCGCCGTGATGCGGGCATAGGGCGGCGGCGAGACGCGGATATAATGATAGCCCTTGTCATCCTTCAGCAGGATATTATAGCGCGGCTTGTGCTGCTTGATGAGCGAGCATTCAAGCACCAGCGCCTCATATTCCGATCCGGTTACTATAAAATCGTAATCATAAACCTGCGAGACCATCTGTGCGGTCTTCGGCGTATGATCCGGATGGTCACGGAAATAACTGGTTACGCGGTTGCGCAGGTTTTTCGCCTTGCCGATATAGATGATCTTTTCCTGCGCATTTTTCATGATATACACGCCGGGAGATGTCGTCAGCGCAGCGGTTTTCCGCTGCAAATAGGGCAGTCTCGGATTCATGCTTCGCCGTCATCCCCTCCGTCTGCGGCATCGTCATCATATGCATCCGGCGCATCGTCATATGCATCGTATTCGTCATCATCATCGTCGTCATCCACGCCGAATTCGTATTCAAATTTCTCGTCCTTATCGGTCAGCACGAGCTTTTCATTTGTAGAAAGCTCCTGTGCCAGACGCTTCGCCTTGCCGCCGAGCGTTTTCGGCTTCTCTGCACGCGGAATCTCAACCATCGTCGGGGTTTCGGAGAACATTGTCGAATCAAAGCTCTTGACCTCTGCACGGTCGCCGTAGCAGTCGATTTCGACCTCCTCCAGATGAAGCAGGCGCTCCATCGCCGTAAAGAAGATGATATAGCCGAGCGCATTGACCAGAATACTTGCATATACGCGGTATCCGGCAATTGCTGTCAGCATTCCCGCAAGAATGATGACCGATGTGATTCCGACCAGCCACTGCACACGCTTATTCTGCGGATCCAGCATCAGCAGCGACAGCGAAACAGCCGCTGAAAACAGCACATGAACAATAATCAAAGGCACGGACAGTCCGTTATAGGGGATCAGCGGCAGCAGATGAAATTCTCCCAGCATCAGGATCACCTCGACCGCAATATATGTGATCAGCAGCAGTTTCATCAAACCGCGCGCCCGTACAAGCCGGTCAAGCCAGATGACGCTGATCGTGAACAGCGCAAATGCGCTCGTCTCGATCGTATAAGCAACGATCTCAAAAATCACGGAGGTTTTTCCCCTGACAGCGAGCGAGTAGTAATAGATCAGGCAGACAATGATAAACAGGATAAACAGGATATTTGCAATCCTGCCGAATCTCATGCAGTCCAGCAGTGTATAATTCCGCGTGCCCTTCCGCTCCAGACGTTCCTCGCGGCTGAGCTTTTGCTTCGCGGTCTTTGTCTGCTTCCGCGCCGCCTGACGCTTTTCGCTCCGCGCTGATTTTGCGGGCTGTTTTTTTGCCATGTCCGCCGTCTCCTTCCGGTTTCATGCCCTTGTTTCTCTGATTATTATTTCTGTGCGGCAAGCGCACGCCGGCCGATGTCGCGGCGATAATGAACATTGTCAAACGTGACTGCTGCTGCTGCATCATAGGCCGCATTCAGCGCCTGCTTCAGCGTATCCGCAGAAGCCGTAATGCCGAGCACTCTGCCGCCTGCGGTCAGAAATTCACCGCTTTCGGAGAGCTTCGTGCCCGCATGATATACCGCCGCACCGGCAAGCTGCCCCTTTTCATCCAGACCGGAGATCACCTTGCCTGTCTCATATTTTTCCGGATAGCCGCCGCTTGCCAGAATTACGCACGCACAGGCACCCTGCTTCCATTCGATCGGAAGATTATCAAGCTGCTGATTTTCAACCGCCTCCATGATCTCCAGCAGATCGGTTTTCAGCATCGGCAGGACAACCTGTGTTTCCGGATCACCGAAGCGGCAGTTGTATTCAATGACCTTCGGCCCCTTCGGAGTCAGCATCAGGCCGAAATACAGACATCCGCGGAAGGTGCGGTTTTCGCCGTTCATCGCGTGCATGGTCGGCAGGAAAATCTCCCGCATACACTGCTCCGCAACCTCTTTGGTATAGTAAGGATTCGGGGAAACAGTACCCATGCCGCCGGTATTTTTGCCGAGGTCGCCGTCGAGTGCGCGCTTATGATCCATTGAGGAGATCATAGGCTCAACGCTCTCGCCGTCCGTAAATGCCAGCACCGAAACTTCAGGCCCTGTCAGAAATTCCTCGATCACGACCTTTGAGCCGCTCTCACCGAAGATCTTATCCTCCATGATCGAGCGGATCGCGTCGATTGCCTCCTGCTCTGACTGCGCAATGATGACGCCCTTGCCGAGCGCGAGGCCGTCCGCCTTGACAACGGTCGGATAGGTATCCTCCGCCTGAATATAGCGGATTGCTTCCTCTGCATCACTGAACACTTCGTATTTTGCAGTCGGAATACCGTATTTTTTCATCAGATTCTTGGAAAAGACCTTGCTGCCTTCAATGATTGCAGCGGCTTTGGACGGCCCGAATACCTTGAAGCCGTTTTCACGCATCAGATCAGCCATGCCGAGCACAAGCGGATCATCCGGCGCGACAAAAACCCAATCGACTGCGAGCTTCTTTGCAAGCGCGAGCATCCCGTCAAGATCGGTCGCCTTGACCGGAAAGCACTCCGCATACTTCGCAATGCCGCCGTTTCCCGGCGCACAGTAGAGGTTTGTGACCAGCGGAGATTCACTGAGCTTCATGATAATGGCGTGCTCTCTGCCGCCGCCGCCGACTACTAATACTTTCATGTTTGATGATTCCTTTCAATAGAGGTGTATCTTCAATTGGTTTTTCGGTCATTCTGCGAGCATTTCGGGCGTCAGTTCCCGAATTTCACAGTAATGGATCTTTTTGAGCGAGGGCTGGTTCATCAGCGCACGCATAATGCCGCCGTGACAGACAATCAGCAGCTTTCTGATGTCGCTGCGTTCCAGATAGGGCTGAATCGCTTTTTTTGCCCGTGCCCGCAGCATTTCATGCGTTTCCCAGAGCGGATATTTGTCATCCGGCCTGTGTACGCCGCCGTTTGCCTTGTATTCCTCCCATGCTGCCCTGATTTCGGTATGCGCGGGCGCGGAATAATCTATGCGCGGCAGCCATTCAAATATGCCGACTGCCACTTCGACCGGCCTGTCAATCCGCCGCGAAACAATTGCAGCGGTTTGCAGTGCCCGCGGATACGGCGATGCAACGATCAGATCACAGTCCTGAATACGGGAATCCGCCGCCGCTTTCTCTGCCTGTATGATGCCCTCCGGCGTCAGCTGACCCAGCTCTGCACCCATGCCCGGTAAACCGAGCGCTTCTGTGTCGCGGTAGGTCGGTTCCCCGTGGCGCATGAGGTAAATTTTCATGAGATTACATCCTTACAAGAACGATTCAATTTCTCTGCCGGAATATTTTTCCGCAGGAAGCATGCTGTTATTCATACCTTCCCAGTGTTCCATATCTCCAAATGACATCAGCTTTGGCTGCGCGCGGCGCCTGCATAAATCCACAATCGGACAGAGGAATCACTTACCGTTACGAGCCGGCAAGCGCATTCTGCATATGCAGCCCGCTTCGTTGTCTGATGGAGGCGGGCACTGCCCGCTCAGTGGTGGAACAGTCTCAGGCCGCAGAAGGCCATTGCGATGCCGTACTTATTGCACTGTGCAATGACGAGATCATCACGGATGGATCCGCCCGGCTCGACAATATACTTGACGCCGCTCTTATAGGCTCTGTCGATATTATCCGGGAACGGGAAGAATGCATCAGAGCCGAGGCAGACATCGGTATTCTTTGCAATCCATGCCTGACGCTCCTCTTTGGTAAAGACGGGCGGCTTTTCGGTAAATACGCGCTCCCACTCGCCGTCTGCGAGAATATCCATATAATCCTCACCGATATAGAGGTCGATTGCGTTGTCGCGGTCAGGGCGCTTGATGTCATCGCGGAACGGCAGATTCAGAACCTGCGGCGCCTGACGGAGCCACCAGTTATCGGCCTTTGTGCCGGCAAGTCTGGTGCAGTGGATTCTGGACTGCTGACCTGCGCCGATGCCGATTGCCTGACCGTCCTTGACATAGCAGACGGAATTGGACTGGGTATATTTCAGTGTAATCAGCGAAATAATGAGATCAAATTTCTTGTCATCCGGAATATCCTGATTCTCGGTGACGATATTGGAAAGCATGGTCTGCTCATTGATCGCAAGGTCATTTCTGCCCTGCTCAAAGGTCACGCCGAATACTTCCTTGTGCTCGACCTTCGGCGGCTCGTAATTCGGATCAATCTGCACGATATTGTAATTGCCCTTGCGCTTGGTTTTGAGAATCGCAAGCGCTTCCTCGGAATAGCCGGGTGCGATGATGCCGTCGGAAACCTCGCGTGCAATCAGCGTTGCAGTGATTGCATCACATTCATCGGAAAGGGAGATCCAGTCACCGAAGCTGGACATTCTGTCCGCGCCTCTTGCTCTTGCATAGGCACAGGCCAGCGGCGAAAGCTCACCCAGATCATCAACAAAATAGATCTTTTTCAGCGTATCGGAAAGCGGGCGGCCGATCGCGGCGCCTGCCGGAGAAACGTGCTTGAAGGAGGTCGCAGCCGGCATACCGGTTGCAGCCTTCAGCTCACGGACGAGCTGCCAGCCGTTGAACGCATCCAGCAGATTGATATAGCCGGGATTGCCGGAAAGCACGGTGATCGGCAGTGCGCTGCCGTCATTCATATACACTCTTGCGGGCTTCTGGTTCGGGTTGCATCCGTATTTCAAAAGACGTTCGGTTTCCATAATCGGGATACTCCTTTCTTATTCTGCCGTTTTCGGGGCATTGCCGTAGCGGTTGACAATCTTCGTCACGGCGCTGTTGTCGGTCGGGTCGATATAGCGTACAAACAGCGAGATCTTGTTATCGGCGTTCAGGCTGTTCCAGAGAAGCTGCGTAAAGCCGTCGATGTCATCCGGAATTGCGACGAGCTTCGGCTCACCCTTGAAGCTCGGCAGCGGATTGCCGTCACCGACATAGGTGTGGATAAAATGGCCCTGTCCTGCAAGCGGATTCTCATAGGAGAAGGTGAAGCGCTGGCAGGATTCCGGATTGCCCTCTGCGCTCTTGAGGATGGACAGTGCATAATTGAAGCTGCCCTTCTCACAGCGGATGATGCCGGAAATGCGGGGCGTGAAGTTGGGATCATCCGGTTCAAATTTACGGGCGCGGAGCGACTGCTCAAACGTAAACTGATGATCCATGCCGTCATAGATGGTATCGGTCTGGTCGCCGTTGGTGACGATGGTCTTGTTGCCGAGCACCCGCACCGGCGAATAGATAATCAGAGAGGGGTCTGTGCATTTGGATTCGTCATAGGCCTGTGTGCGCAGTCCCGCGCCGTCCGGTACGAAAATGCGGTTGCGGGAATTTTCGCTTCTTCCCATGATAAAATACGCGGCAACGGCGTGTTTGCCGTCTGCGGAGCGGCCGAGGATAATGCCTCTGCCGGGGTAGCTGTTCGATTGCAGCTCCTGTGCCAGTGAGATCATAGCCATAATGATTTCCTCCTGTTTGATATGTTTTCCGCGTTCGCGGAGCGCTTACGGGATTTGGTATATGCAGTAGGATGGCGTTTCGCCGTCCTTCTGATACAGTGTTTCTGTCAGAATACAGCGCTGACGGATCTCACGGATCGCATCCTGCACGGCCGCATCCTGAAAATTCGGAACAGACTGCGATTCCGCATCTGCCCAGATGATGAAATAATGCCCTGATTCATTCCGGATCGTTTCATTTACAATCTCAGCCGGCGTTCTGCTGCCGAGATTACCGGCCAGAAACAGGTCATAATATCTGTCATACCGGCCAAAGCGAATATTATAAAATGCACCAAGCGTATCTGCGATATGATAATCGGAAAGCGCGGTCTGATGTGATTCCAGATAGGGGAGCAGACCGTCACCGAAGCGCGTTTCCAGATCCGCTGCAACGGTTTTCAGGTCGCCGCCCTGCGCTTGCATGATTGCCCGCGTTCCGAAAACCGGATAGATCCGGCTGAGTGCCTCCGGCATACAGACAAGTGCAGCAGAGAGCACCGCCTGCCCCAGCGTGAAAACCGCAGCAGCAGCATACACCGCAATGTGCATGAAACGGCGCAGCTTATCATCCGGCTCAGGCTTTTTCAGAACGGACAGCAATACGGCATAAATGCCGTAGGAAGGCAGCAGACAGGGACTGTTCAGGATCGGAAATGCAATCAGCGTCACGCAGGCGCCCGTGACGGCAAGCTCCGGCTGCTTCATCAGCAGACAGGCCGCCAGCACCGCAAGCATATGCAGCACCAGATCGGCTGCATATGCGCCGCTGTGTGCGCCGGTGAATTCAGAAGCGGAAAAGAGACAGCAGTCCGCAAAGTCACGCAGAATGCCGCACCCTGCAAAGCCGAGCAGCCAGATGCCGCAAAACCCTGCATAGCATAAGATCAGCACAGCCGTATGCGAGAGCGCTGATTTCAGCGGCGTTTTTGTCCGGATCCAGTGATACACAAAGCAAAGGCCGAGTGAACAGACGCACAGCGCACCGGTATTCTGCTTTGAGAAAAAGCACAGACAGCACAGCAGGGCAATCAGCACAAGCTGCCGGAACGCAGACTTCCTGCGGTAACGGAAAAAGAGATACAGCGCAGCGCTCCAGAACATCACGCTCATGCTTGTATAAATGGCACCCTGTCCGAACACTGCAAATACCGTCCAGATTACAACAGGCAGCAGCCGCGCCTTTTTATCAAGCTGCCGTGCGGTCAGAAACAGGAATAATCCCGTCAGAGCAATCAGCAGCGAAGCTGCGAGCAATCCGGTGTGCAGCGAGCGGCTGAATCGGAAAAACACACTGTAATAATACAGCGAAAGCGGCGTTTGCAGCATATTGAAATCGCGGTAGGGGAGCAGCCCCTCCGTCAGACATTTTGCCCACTGATACCGGTCCTTATAGTCCGGCTGACAAAAATCCTGCATACTTCGGCATAAAACCGCTGCAATTTCCGCAAGCAATGCAAAGATATTTCCTGCAATCCGTATGTTTTTCTTCATTCCAGATTCTCGTTATAGAAGGCGTTGATCCGTTCCAGCAGCGGCTCATTGACTGCGCGGAACAGTGCCTTTTCTTCGTCCGAGGCATGATCGGCGCCGTTGCCGAAGACAGCGAGCTTTTCCTCCTGTGAATATTCGGTATCGGTATAAAGCGATGCAACAAGGCGGTTGCATTCCTCGGAGTGGAAATAATCATTGTGATGCGCAAAATCACCGGTGATCGTATAAGTCTCAAAATAGGGATCGGTGATCTTGTCCTGCTGCGAGATAATGCCGAGGCTGTAGAGTACGAATCCATCGGATTCGCCGTGTATCGCCAGAAACGGGATATTTGCTTTGTTGATCCCGTCCACGGCATTGAGACCGGCATTTTCCCCGAAGGTGATCTTATGATAGAGTGCGGCAAACGGCCGGAACAGCACCGAACCCGTTTTCCCGAGCACATTGACTGCGCCCTGATTGAGCATTTCCAGCGGATAGGCATATCCGGAAAGCGATGCTGCTGCTTTGACATCGTGATCGAAATTCAGGACACCGCCGACCGCAAAGCCGCCCCAGCTGTGACCGAGCAGCACCTTCGGCATATCCTTGAGCCGGCTGTCCTGCTCTGCAAAATTGAGCGCACTGTCCAGATCCAGCGCTGACTGCGCCAGCCCGACCGTTGATTCACCGGGACTGCTGCCGGAGCCTGCCGCATCATAGGCAAAGACACACCAGCCGTGATCGACGAACCAGCAGAACTGATTGACATAGGCCTCCGAGCCGCTGCCGATGCCGTGTGCAAATATGATCAGCTTTTCCGTATTCTCCGCGCCGTAGATCCAGCCCTTCAGCTTCAGCTTTCCGGACGGGAACTCGACCTCCTCCCGCGGATAATCCGCTTCAAAGGCCGGATACCAGCCGAATGCGGTCTGCTCAGAGCTTCGGTCTGCCGGATAATCTCCGCGGCCGAACTGCGCATTCATAATCAGGGCGGTCATCCCCATCAGCGCCGCAAATAATACTGCTGCGCCGCCGAATGCACCGAATGCAATTTTACCTGCTTTTTTCATGGCCGGATCTTTACAATATTGTTTTCAACGGTCAGCCTGTCCTCACAGAACAGCCGCACGGCCTCCGGCAGGATATGCCATTCTGCCTGCTCCATCACACGCTTTTGGAGTGTTTCCGGTGTGTCATCCTGCTCGACCGCTACGGCCTTTTGCAGAATGATCGGGCCGCCGTCACAGACCTCGGTGACAAAATGCACCGTTGCACCCGTGACCTTCACGCCCTTTTTCAGCGCTGCCTCATGGACATGAAGCCCGTAATAGCCCTTGCCGCAGAAGCTCGGAATCAGTGCCGGATGCACATTGATCATTTGATTCGGGTAGGCTTTGCAGATTGTTTCATCCAGAATGGTCATGAAGCCGGCCTGCACGATCAGATCAGCCCGCTCTGCACGGAATGCATCCAGCATGGCTGCGCTGTAGGCTGCCGTATCCGGATAATCCTTCCGCGCAATCACGCGCGCCGCAATGCCGGCGTTTTTCGCTCGTTCCAGCGCATAAACGCCCGCCTTGGAGCTGATGACGCAGGTGATCCTGCCGCCGCCCAGCTCTCCGCGTGCCTGCGCGTCAATCAGCGCCTGCAAATTGGTTCCGCCGCCGGAAACCAGTACAATGATGTTTTTTGTATTGTCAGCCAACGGTATCGCCGCCCCTTTCATATAAGAATATGCCGAATGATTATTGCGTCAGGATTCCGCAAAGCTCGTCCTGCATTTTTTGATTGATCTCGAAATAGGATGCGTCATAGCGCTCCGAGGCATTGAATGTCCCGATGCCGGTGAGCGCTGCCTTGTCAAAGAGGATTTTTGTCCGGTTCTCCTTTATATTCCCGTCGTAGTCGTAATACATATAAACAACGGAAAAACGGTAGTTTTCCGGCGCCTCCGTTTCGCGCAGATAATCCTGATAAATATGCTCCATCTTCTCAATATACGGTTCCGGATTGACCGGCTTTTCGGTGCGATGCTCCCGCTCCGTAATCAGGATCTCAAACGTCGGGATGAGCGTTTTGTCCTGCGCGATGCTTTGCAGCGACGCGGTGCAGACCTTCAGACCGGTTCCCGGCTCCAGCGCTGCCTGCATCATCGGGATCATTGCCTCGTTCGCCGCCAGCAGCAGATAATATGTCTTTGAACGGAACACCACATCAATAATCGGATTGATCTCAATATTCTGATAGAACGCCGGAACACGAAAATAATTCGTCAGTACCTTGTCGGAAAACTCATGCATGGCAGCGCCATTCGCCTCGTGGTAAAGCGCTTCCAGCAGATTATAATCATTATACAGTTCCACTGAATCCAGATGCCTGCCGGTACAGTACAGATCATCATAGGCGTCAAGCCGGAAACCGCGCTGACTGCCGAGTGTCTCCTGATAATACTGCACATTCCGGTGACAGACATGGGTGCCGTCCGCATACATTTCCGTTTCCGCCGGAGAAAAGGTATACTCCGGACCGAGGGAATAATCCAGATAGTCCTTGTATACGGCTTCATAATCCACATAATCCTGCATAGACGGTGCCAGGCAGGCCGTCAGCAGCAGCGCCGATGCGGTCAGCAAGGCCGCAATTCCGTGCCATTTCATCCCTCGATGATGACGCCTTCGCTGCTCTCAACCAGTTCACCGAGGACATAAGCCTTCTCGCCGGAAGCAGTCAGCGAAGCGATTGCTGCATCTGCATCCTCCGGCGCAACGGAAACGATCATGCCGACACCCATATTGAAGGTGTTGAACATATCACGCTCCGGAATCTTGCCGGTCTCCGCGAGCAGATCAAAGATCGGGAGCACCTGCACATTGCTGCGCGGAATGCGGGCAGAGATGCCGTCCGGCAGACTGCGCGGGATATTTTCATAGAAGCCGCCGCCCGTGATATGGGAGATTGCCTTGACATTGACCTTCTCCAGCAGCGAGAGCACGGGCTTGACATAGATGCGTGTCGGAGTCAGCAGCGCATCACCGAGCGTGCTGCCGAGATCGGCATAGTGCCGTGCGAGATTCTGCTCATTGACATTGAATACCTTGCGCACGAGCGAGAAGCCGTTGGAATGCACACCGCTCGAAGCAATGGCGATCAGCACATCGCCGGCCTTCTGGGAATCGGGCTGCAGGAGCTTTTTGCGGTCAGCGATACCGACCGTGAAACCCGCGAGATCGTATTCGTCATCGGGCATCATGCCGGGATGCTCTGCCGTTTCGCCGCCGATCAGTGCGCAGCCGGCCTGCACGCAGCCCTCTGCCACACCGCCGACAATCGTTGCGATCTTCTCAGGATAGTTTTTGCCGCAGGCGATATAATCGAGGAAAAAGAGCGGTTTTGCGCCGCAGCAGATGACATCGTTGACGCACATGGCAACACAGTCGATGCCGATGGTATTATGCTTGTCCATGAGCATTGCGATCTTGAGCTTTGTGCCGACACCGTCTGTGCCGGAGACAAGAACCGGCTCCTCCATACCCTTGAGATCGGGCAGGAACAGGCCGCCGAAGCCGCCGATGCTGTCGATCGAGCCGGCCGTGACCGTGCGCGCAACGTGCTTTTTCATCAGCTCAACGGCCTTGTAGCCTGCTGTGACATCAACGCCGGCCTTTGCGTAGCTCTCAGAAAAACTGTTCTTTTCGTTTGCCATTCCAAAATCTCCTTATCATCGGGCAAAGCCCCGTTTTGATCCTGTTTTGCTTGCATCAAGCGCCTGTTTCCGGTCAGAGATACTGACCGATCAGATAGCCGAGAATCCCGCAGCAGAGCGCAAACGGAAGAATGCGCAGAAGCTGCCCGATCATCAGATTATTATAAACGGTATTGCGGATATCCGTCTGAATGCCGTCAGCGACCTGCGAACGGAAAATTTCCGGCGCCTCGCTGCCGCCGAGCATCACGCCGTAATGGATCGGGATGACGGTATGCGGTTTGATGTGATTTGTCATCTCCGCCGCCTGCTTCGCATTCATCGTATATATGCCGCCGCTGACCGGCAGCATGAGAATATCGCAGGAAACAGCGCTGCTTTCCGGCGTGACATCCGTATCACCGGTGATATAGATGCGCGTTTCGCTGAGTGTCAGCACATAACCGACCCAGCCCTGAATTTTCAGATGTGCCGGCTTATGCAGATTATAGGCTGCGACCGTTTCGACCGGAATCCCGCAGAGCGTCAGATTCTGCCCGGGCGTAACCGTGACCGGCGTTCTGCCCGTCCGCAGCTTGCAGAGCGCCGAAACGGTCTTCGGCACGGCAATGACCGTATCCTCTTTCATGATTTTTTTGATGTCCTTCGGGGAAAAGTGGTCAAAATGCGGATGTGTAATAAGAATGAGGTCTGCGTCATGCGGTTCATCCGGAATGCGGATCGGGTCGATATAGATGACCTTTTCGCCGCGGATGCAGATACTGCTGTGTGTGTTGACCGTTATTTGCTGCAATATTTCGCTGCTGAACATATTTTCCTCCGAATTCTATGTTTATCCTGCTTATTCCTCACCGGTAAAGCAATAAGTGCAGAGCGAATCGGGGCGGGCAGTGCCCGCTGCCGTTTTTTCA
>JAFYBM010000147.1 GCA_017540225.1 Oscillospiraceae bacterium
GTCTTGCCGAATTCGGTAAGAAGTATCCCTCGCAGCTTTCGGGCGGAATGCAGCAGCGCGCTGCGATCGCCCGTGCGCTTGCGATGAATACGGAGATCCTGCTCATGGATGAGCCGTTCAGCGCGATTGACGCGAAAAACCGTGTTGTCTTGCAGGAACTGCTGCTCTCGCTCTGGGAGGGCGACCACAAGGACAAGCGCAAGACGGTTGTGTTCGTCACGCATGATATTGACGAGGCGATTCTGCTTTCGGATAAAATCGTTGTGCTGACGGCGCATCCCGGCACGGTCAATGAGATCGTGAAGGTGCCGTTTGAACGGCCGCGGAACCGCGCTGATCTGGTCAGAACCGAGGAATACGGCAAATTCCGCAACCGGCTGCTCTCCCTGCTGTATCAGGATGTGGCAAACCGCATCGGCGGAGAGGAGGTTGTCCTATGACACTGAAAAACCGCCTGCTCCGCGTGACGCATCTTTTGTTCGTTATTTTGCTGCTTGTGCAGCTTTTGCCAGACAGATCGGATAAAGAGGTGTATACCGGTGCGCTGATTGCCTTTGCAGTCGGACTGGAAATTATCACATTGGGATTGAGCTTTCTCATCAAGAAAAAGGAGAGCCTCACGCTGTTGCTGGATATCGTCGGGTTCATCTTCGTTCTGCTGACGGTCTGGTCACTGGCAACAGCAAAATTCAATGTGCTGAATCCGCTGCTGTTCCCGGCACCGGGCAAAGTGCTGCATCAGTTTGCAGAGGATAAGGTTAAAATCTTCATCAATATCCGCAGTTCGCTCGGCATTACCGTCAAAGGATTTGTGCTCGCATCCGTTGTTGCAGTTCCGCTCGGACTGTTCCTCGGCTGGAATGCGCGTCTCGGCGGCGCTGCGACTTATATCTCCAAATTTTTCAGCTCGATTCCGCCGATCGTTTACATTCCCTACGGTATTGCACTGCTGCCGACGTTCCAGTCCGTTTCGGTATTCGTCATCTTTCTGGCGACTTTCTGGCCGGTCTTTGCCGGTACGATGAGCGGTGTCATGCACGTCGATCAGCGCATCATTGATTCCGCCAAGGTGCTGAATGTGCCGAAGCTGGAAATGCTGTTCACGGTGATTCTGCCGGCCGCACTGCCGCAGATTTTCCTCGGCTGCAATCAGGGACTGAGCGTGTCGTTCATTCTGTTGACCTCTGCGGAAATGATCGGCGCACGGGACGGCATGGGCTACTATGTCAAATATTACTCCGATTTCGGCGATTACACCAGAACGATTACCGGCCTGCTGGTCATCGGTATTGTGGTCATTGCGGTGACGTTCCTGTTCAATGCATTTCAAAAGCGGATGCTGAAATGGAAGCGCTGAGACAATCATAGGCAAAGTCCATACTCCGTTATATATTAAAAAAGGCATCGGCATAATCACGCCGGTGCCTTTGATTGATATTCGCAGATAATATATTCCCGTTTTCAGATGCACTTACTATGATAATTTTGTGCAGAATCATGAATATAGGCTGCGGCTATTGACAATTCTAATCCTCCGTGCTATAATGCATACATATCCGATAGGAAATATAAGCAAAGGAGAAGCGGCTATGAAAACGATGTGCTGTATGCTGTGTTGTATGACTGCAAACAATCAAATACGAATGTCTCATACACGCGCGGCTCAGCAGCGATGTCGGCTTTCTCATGTCATATAAACCATGCAGTATGAAGTGAAAGGCGCAGTGTGTAGATGAGCATACTGCGCTGTTTTTTTGCCCCGGAGGATTTATGGTTGATGAGAGAGAAAGCGTGACCGCGAAGCTCTGTGCTTTCGCAAGAGCGTGGCACGCGATTCACGAGCGTGATAAGATTTTTGAGGACGACCTTGCCTTTGATCTCATGGGCAAGGAGGAATACGATGCAATGCGTGAGCTGGTCAGCTGCGGCTTTGACGGATTTACACATCCGTTTTCGCGTGAAGATACCGAACAGATCATTACGGAATATCTTGCGCCGATCCCGCTGGCACGCATCCATTTTGCAGAGAACCGGCTGCATGATTTTGCCGCAAAACACGGAAAAATCCAGTATGTGATCTGCGGCGCCGGTTCGGATACATTTTTATTCCGCAATGACAATCCGGATATTGAGATCTACGAGATTGACCATCCGGATACACAGCGCTATAAGCTCGAACGGATCCGGCAGCTGGAATGGAATATCCGGAGAAATGTGCATTTTGTTCCGGTCAATTTTGAAAAGCAGCGTATGACCGATCAGCTTTTGAATGCAGGCTTCGATCCGCAGATACCGACCTTTTTCAGCATTCTCGGTGTGACCTATTATCTGACACTGGATGTGTTTTCGGATACGCTTCAGCAGATTGCAGAGCTGTCCGCGCCGGAAAGTGCCGTGGTATTTGACTACCCGATGAAAAGCGGTGAATTTCCGGAACGGGTACACCGGCTTGAACAGATCACTGCCGCTCTTGGCGAGCATATGCGCGGCGGCTATGATTACAATGAAGTGTCGCGTGCGCTCTATGCGCTCGGCTTCCAGATCGACACCTACCTTCCGCCGGAAAAGGTACAGGCGGAATATTTTGCAGGGCGCGCCGACCGTATGAAGGCGTTTGAAAACGTCAGCCTGCTGTCCGCGACCTATACCGCAGGCTATAACTTTGAATAAGGAGAAATCATCATGAGCAGATATGAACATACAGAGACCGCTCTCATTCACGGCGGTATTTCAACAGATGTACACACCGGCGCAGTCAATGTGCCGATCTACCAGACCTCGACCTATCAGCAGGACGGCCTCGGAAAAATGCGCGGATACGAATATTCCCGCACCGGCAACCCGACCCGTGAGGCGCTCGAAAAGCTCATTGCAGAACTGGAAGGCGGCTATGCCGGCTTTGCATTCGGCTCCGGCATGGCGGCGATTACGGCAGTGCTGAGCCTTTTGCACAGCGGCGACCGCGTACTGATTTCCAGCAATGTTTACGGCGGAACCTTCCGCGTGCTTGACAAGGTGTTCAACCATTTCGGCATTACCTATA
>JAFYBM010000148.1 GCA_017540225.1 Oscillospiraceae bacterium
TATCTTCACGCACAACAACGCATGGATCATCTGCGCAGAGGCTTATGCAGGCCGCGGCGACAAGGCGTTTGAGTATTACAGCAAGATCGCTCCGGCATTCAATGAGGAGATTTCCGATCTCCACAAGACTGAGCCGTATGTTTACGGTCAGATGATCGCCGGCAAGGATGCTTCCCGCTTCGGTGAGGGCAAAAACTCGTGGCTGACCGGTACCGCTGCATGGAATTTTGTTGCGATTTCGCAGTATATTCTCGGTATTTCGGCTGATTTCGACGGTCTGAAGATTGATCCGTCGATCCCGAAGGCATGGGACGGCTTCACCGCAACGAGAAAGTTCCGCGGTGCGACCTACAGCATCACGGTACAGAATCCGAATCACGTTTCCAAGGGCGTGAAGTCCCTGACCGTGGACGGCAAGGCTGTTGACGGCAATGTTGTTCCGGTATTCACGGACGGCGGCACACATGAAGTGGCAGCCGTACTCGGCTGATGGAATTTTAGGTAATTTTTCGGCTCCTGACGGATTATTCTGTCGGGAGCCGAAGTTTTTTTGCAGCAGGTTTCTCTGAAACAATATGGTTATAGGGCAAAGGGACAACCCAAAGAGGGAAGGGGGGTCATCGCGTGCGCTCAGATCCCCCCTTCCCCCTTTAGGTTTTCCCTCTGCACTCTCTTTCCTCATTCCCCATCCCCCCTAGGCTCCGCTTCTGTTTTGGTTTGCACGGTTTTTTCGGGTGCGCGGAGCTAAAGGGGTCAAGGGTTCAGGAAAGCGGGGGCGCGGGGGCGAAAACCTAAGGGGATAGGGGGAATAAGCCGCTTGCGGCGCTTTCCCCCTGTTCCCTTGGGTTGTCACCCCCGAATTTTGACGATGACCAAATAAAATACAAAAACAATGATTTCATTGACAAACCCGCCCCCTTTGCGGTATAATATATACAACATCTGAAATCATTGCCCGAAAGGAGGTTCTGCGGATGAAATGTCAGAATTGCGGCGCCGAATCAACCGGTGCCCTGTGCCCCAAATGCAGCGCCGAACAATCCGAAATCCCTATCCCTGCATCCTTTTTCTCTCCGGAAGAATCCGCCGGCCGCCATACCTTTACCCTCTCCGATGATGCCGGCAGCTCCGGCGGCTTTACCATTACGGCTGCCTCCCTGCAAATCGAGGCCGTCTCCCCCGAAACACCCGAGGCCTCTGCCCCGCTGCCGGAGCTTGATCTCCCCCAGACACCCAAGCCCGCGCCGAAACAGCCCGTTCCTGCACCGGAACCGCCGAAGCAGCCCGCTCCCGCACCGCGCCGCACATCTGCTGCGCCGCCCGCTGCCTCCGCTGCGGCGGAACCGATCCAGACACCGCAGGGCTTCTATCTCGTGCCGTATGACGAATCGCTCTGGGCGACTCTTTCCCGCATCCGCCACAGATGGCTCCTGCCCGTGCTCGTCGGAATCATCTTTATCGCGGGCATGACCTTCGGCATCATGATGGCAAAATCTGCCGCAAAAAAACAGCCCTCTGCGGATAACACCGCCGTTACAACCGCGCCGCAGGATTCCCCTGCGCCTTCACTGATGGCCGCTGCACAGCTCAAGCTCTATTTCTCACAGGAACTGCTCCCGAAATACGGCTATCTGCCGAGCGGCTCAGAGATTTCCGCTGAAGCAGAAGGCGTCCTCAGCGTTTTCTGTGCCGATAAACGGATGACAATGCTGCGCGTGGAAGCTGATACGCTCAAAATCGAACAGTATCAATATGAAAACGATAAGATCAAGGCGCTGGATCCGGTCGATTTTCCGGAGCTTTCAAAGGCTGTTGCAAATTCAGAGCAGGAAATCACAATCATCGGCAATGCCTCCGGCATCTTTTTCGGAGAACGCTGTATCGCGGAAAGCGGCCTCGGAACTGCGGAATCCGATCCGCCGGCAACGCTCTGCGTCTGCCGTAAAATCTCCGCGGATTCGGTTTCCTACACCGATCTGACCGGCATCCGCGATGATGTCGGAGATGCCTCTGACTGGGAAGGCCAATATATCAGGCTGGTGCGCAGCATTGCGGCGGAGCTTCCGCAGGATGACAGCGGCTGCTATCGCTTTGTGCAGATCGACGGCGATGACATTCCGGAGCTTGAAATCCGGCTCTCGCACTCGGACGGCACAGCCTCTGCACAGCTATATACCTTTGCTGACAACGCGCCGCAGCTTCTGACTACAGAAGCCGATGCAGCGGCGTATGAATGCGCACCGGCGCAGAACTGCTACCGCGAAACGCTGAATATCGGCTCCGGAACAGGCTATAACTGGTATCATATTGCGGACGGAAAGGCTGTCTGCGATCACACCGAGCGCATGACTGCGGAGGACGGCGAATGGATCTATTATCTCGACGGCGAGCCGTGTCCGTCAGATATGTTCTACAACAAAACAGATCCGGATGCTTCCGTGCTGGAAAAGAATCCGGAATTTACACCGATCAGGTAATTATTTATCATCTTCTCAGGCTCCGCTTCTGTTTCGGTCTGCACGTTTTTTCGGGTGCGCGGAGCTAAAAAATATCTCCCGTGGTTTTATCAGCTGCATAATTCCCAAAAATAAACAGAAAGGAAAACCGATGAAAAAATATTCCTGCCTGATACTGCTCGGAAGCGCTGCGCTCTCTGCCCCCGCTATGACCGTTTCCGCAGCAGCAGAAGATTCCGCCTCAGGCTGGCAAACCGTGGACGGCGACCGCTACTACTATACGGAGGACGGCTCTGCCGCTGAAGGCGAAACTGTAATCGGCGGACAAACCTATCTCTTTGCGCCGAACGGCGTCCAGCAGCTCGGCTGGCAGACCGTGGACGGCAAACGCCTCTATTTTAATCCCGCGGACGGTGAGCCGGTTTTCGGCGTGATCCGCTGGCGCGGCGGCATCTATTATGTCACGCCGGAAAACGGAAAATCCGTCAATGAACGGCTCACGCTGGAGGACGGCATCCATCAGACCGGCAGCGACGGCATGATGCTGACCGGCTGGCAGGATACCGGAAACGGCCGCTGCTTCTTCGATGAAAACGGCTGCCTGCTGACCGGAAAAAATGTGCTGGACGGCGAGCTCTTTGATCTCGGGGAGGACGGCATTCTGCGCACCGGCCTGACAGAATATGACGGCAGGCTCTTTTACCGCAATGCAGACGGCTCCTGCCTGACCGGATGGTATACCGATGAAAGCACCGGAAATACCTATTATTTCGGGGAGGACGGCGGCGCTGTCAGCGGACAGCAGACCATTGACGGGAAGGATTACTTCTTTGACGAATCCCGCATCATGCAGCGCGGTGCCGTTACGGTCGGTGAGGCTGTGTATTATTATGACGAAAACGGCGCCGGCATCAGCGGAATCCGGCTTGAAAACGGGAAGCCCCGCTATTACCGGCATGACCATACTGTCATGACCGGCACCGCCGCGGACGGCATCCGCTCGGACGGCGATGACCGCATGGCCTTTGCAGCGGACGGCTCGCTCGCTTTCTGCTATGAGCTGCAAGGCGACAAGCTGACCTATACCGAGGCGGACGGCACCCGTCATGAGACGGCACTCTCTCAGAAAACCAATCTCGGCCTTGCCTATTATGCGATCCGGAAGCTCGGCTGCGCGTACTGGTACGGCTGCTACGGACAGATCGCGGATGAGCAGGTCTATCAGGATTTCAGCAATTACTATCCGCAGTATTACAGCGCATGGAACGACTACGAAACGCAGTACGGCGGGCAGGTCTTTGACTGCGTCGGGCTTATCAAATCCTATCTCTGGTCGGCGGATATTGACAGTCTGCCTGTCGTGAATGAATCGCAGATCGTCAGCTCAACCGGAATGTTTGAGGCGGCAGATGCTGCAAAACGCGGCACGATCGGAAACTGTCCGTGGACGGTCGGCACACTGGTATTCCGGTCGGATTCTTGGTCAACGCGCAATTACGGCATTCATCATGTCGGCATCTATATCGGCAACGGCATGGTCGTTGAGGCGAAGGGGCATGAATACGGCGTCATCCTCACGACAAATACCGATTTCTGGACGCACTGGGCACAGTGCCCGTGGACGGAAAACACCCTCACCGGCACCCTGACCGCTGTCAATGACAAGGCATATTATGTCTACAATGACGGCGCGGTCCGGCACGGAACCTCTGCGGACGGCATTGTCGCATTCGGAGATGATTTCGTCTGCTTCAACGATGACGGCAGCGTGCGCTTCGGCTTTGAGCGCAGCGGCGACCGCCTGCGCTATATGAACAGCTGCGGCGATGTCATAGAGGAGGCCTATTCCGAGAAAACAAATCTCGGCCTTGCCTACTATGCAATCTCAAAGCTCGGCTGCTCCTACTGGTATGACGGACACGGCGAGATCGGCACACAGGCGCTGCTCGACAAGCTCCGGCCGCAGTTCTATGATTATTACAAATCATGGAATAATTACGATACGCAGTTCGGCGGGCAGGTCTTTGACTGCTCCGGCCTCATTACCGCATATCTCGCATCGGATGACCTCAATACAATCCCGAATGTGACGCCGGAGATCAATCTCAGCTCGACAAACTACTATGAAACGGCCTCTCTGCGCGATACGATCGCCTACTGTCCGTGGACGATCGGCACGCTCGTATTCCGGTCGGATTCGTGGTCAACGCGCAATTACGGCATTCATCATGTCGGCATCTATATCGGCAACGGCATGGTCGTTGAGGCAAAGGGGCATGAATACGGCGTCATCCTCTCGACAGACCTCAGCACATGGACACACTGGGCACAGTGCGAATACACAAAGCCGGTTTCCGGCCCGCAGATCAGGATTGACGGCACAAGCCTTTCTGTTTCCGATAACTTCGGCGCACCGCTTTTCAGCTATACAACCGAGGGCAGCACGCTGCACTATACCGACAGCGAGGGCAACGAGCAGACGGCTGATATGACGAAAAAAACGCAGCTCGGCCTTGCTTATTATGTGCTGCACAAGGTCGGTCTGCCGTACTGGCAGGGAGCCTACGGTCAGATCGCCTCAAAGGAGCTTTGGGATCTTCTTTCGCAGTATGCCTACAATAATTATACGCGCTTCACGGATTATCCCTCGCAGTACGGAAAGCAGGTCTTTGACTGCATCGGGCTGGTGAAATCCTATTTCTGGTGCGATACCGTTGACAGTCTGCCGGTCGTCAACTGGGATCAGGCAATCAACGAATCGCAGATGTACGATGCCTGCCCGACACACGGCACGATTGAGAGCTGTCCGTGGGAGATCGGCACGCTGGTCTTTCATGCGGATCCCTCCTCCACGCGCCCGAACAAGATCCATCACATCGGCGTATATATCGGAAACGGACTGGTCGTTGAAGCGAAAGGGCATATCTGCGGCGTGATCTGCGCCGTCACCCGCGACCGCTGGACACACTGGGCAAAATGCGTCTGGACGGAAACCTAACCGCCGCGCAGTGCGCGGTGCCTTTTCCGCTTCCCGATCTGATTGAGCGCTCTCAGCTTGACGGTTCCGGAAGTCTTGACAATGCAGATTCTATGCAAGTCAATTAAAAGAAAAAAGGACTGCGCAGCCGGATTGCTAAATAAAGGCGGAGCAAATTGGATGGCGGCACTGCCGCCCGCTTCCCGATCTGATTGAGCGCTCTTAGCTTGACAATTCGGAAAGTCTTGACAATGCAGATTCTATGCAAGTCAATTAGCGGAGCAAATTGGATGGCGGCACTGCCGCCCGCTTCCCGATCTGATTGAGCGCTCTCAGCTTGACAGTTCCGGAAGTCTTGACAATGCAGATTCTATGCAAGTCAATGAAAAGAA
>JAFYBM010000149.1 GCA_017540225.1 Oscillospiraceae bacterium
CCAGCTTCCGTTGCCGGCATAATCAACGCGGTAACGGTCATGGATTTCCTGCCGCCCGTCCAGAGACAGCACAACATTGCTGCATTCACGGTTTGCAAATTCGATCACATCATCGTCGATCAGCAGGCCGTTAGTGGTCAGGGTAAAGCGGAAATGCTTGCCGCATTCCTGCTCGATGCTCCGTGCATAGGCGACCAGATCCTTGACGACCTGAAAATTCATCAGCGGCTCTCCGCCGAAAAAATCGACCTCCAGATTATGCCGCGAGCCGGAGTTTTCAACCAGAAAATCGAGTGCGCGTTTGCCGACCTCAAAGGACATGACGGCGCGTTCGCCGTGATATTTCCCCTGACTGGCGAAGCAATAGGAACAGTTGAGATTGCAGGTATGCGCAATATGCAGACACAGCGCCTTGACGACACCGGCAGTTTTCTGCTTGAGCTGACCTGCCATCGGCGCAAAGGTATCCGGAGAGAATAGCTTTCCGGCGGCCTCCAGTGCCGCAATATCCTCATAGCATCCGGCGATGTCCTCCGGCGTAATTTCAGCGTCATTCCGGTACTGCTCTGTGATGCGGCGGATGACCGTATCCTTCGGGTAATCCTTGTAAATGGCAATCATATCATAAGCCGGCGCATCCACAACATGAACCGAGCCGGAGCAGACGTCCAGCACGATATTATAGCCGCCGAGCTGATACTGATGAATCATGCGTGTTCTCCTTTTTACTAAAAACGAAATAACAATGGGAATGCCGCCTCAATCGGGCGGCATTTCGCTTGTTTCATATCAGCATTACTGTTTTTCGGTCTTCTTGCTTTCGCACTGCTGATTGGCAATACCGCAGCTCGTCTTGCAGGCGGACTGGCAGGATGTCTGGCATTCGCCGCAGCCGCCGTTCTTTGCGCTCTCGCAAAGGCTGCGTGTTTCGATGGTCTGAATATGACGCATGATCGGTTTCCTCCTTCAAACGATTCTCTGCGGGATCCCGCAGCAGGCAGATTGCCTCATTTGCATTATAGCATAAATCCGGTAAAAAGTCAAGCACCTGCTTCCGGTATATCACAAATCCAAAGCATACGTTTTTTTCGTTGTCTCCCATTGCCTTTTTTTCTGCATCTCCTATTGCTTTTTTTTTCATATATGATATAATAAGGATAAGCCTGCTGCGGCAACTGTACCGGCCGCACAGGGAAAAAGGAGGGGAGTTTTATGATAAAAACAGCTGCAAAAAAAATAGCATCCGGCATTCTGGCAGCCGTCATGCTGACAGCAGCGGCGGCGGAGCTTCCGGCAGTATCGGCGGAAGACGGCTCTCAGCTTCTGGGAGAAACGACATTCGACCATAAGATGCTGCCGTGGCACACTGTTGAAGTTGCACCGGCAAAGCAGAATTTCCGCATCAGCGACGGCGAAGCGGCCATTCAGATTCTTGTGCCGACGGGCGGAGACAAGGAGATTTCAGATCTGCAATTCCGGCACAGAGGACTGAATTTCCACAAGGATCATGTCTACAAGGTCAGCTTTCAGGTGAAATCGAAGCGTGACGGCATGGTGCTGCGCTCCGTGATCGGCCAGGTCGGCGGAGAATGGGAGGAATATTTCGTCCTCGACGGTGAGACAGGCGATATGCATATGGGACCGCACATGGAAGGTCAGTGGGGAACGCCTGTCAAGCTGACGACCGAATATCGGACCTTTGAGGGTACGTTCATTCCGACAAGGGATATTGAGGCTGCCGAGTGGCGGATGCAGTATGCATACGATGATCGCATCGGCGGAAATGCACAGGCAGGAGACGAGATCTTCTTCGATAATATGAGCATCCAGTGTACGACCTGCACGGAATGCGGCCGGAAATACGAATCATCCTACGGCCGTACCGGCCGCGGCTGGAGCAATCTGGAAAACAATTTCATCTCTGTCAATCAGCTCGGTTATTATCCGAAGCAGCAGAAAATTGCCGTGCTCGGTGACAATCAGGGCGATATTCTGGACGGCGCACCGCGAATCACTCTGGAAAAAGGCAAACAATACAGCTGGGAGCTGATTGACGCTGATACCGGCGAAAAGGCCGGCTCCGGCACCTCCGGCGCAGCCTTTGCCGATCGGGATTCGCTTGATACCGTTGCAAAGATCGACTTTTCGGATTGTCAGACGCCTGGTACCTATTACCTTAGAATCAAGGGAGAAAAATGGCGCTCGTTCCCGTTCCGGATCGGCGATGACATTTATCAGGAATCGGGAAATGATCTGCTGACAAATACGCTCAATTATTTTTATCAGGACCGTGCCGGCACGGCGATTGAGCAGGATTTCATCACATCCGGTAACAGGATGCAGCTTGCACACGCTGACGGTTTTCAGAACAGGGCTGAATTTGTCCAGACCGAATGGCATAACGAATATCTGTCGGAAAGTGAAGCCGTGACGGATTACAAATCCTCCAAAATCAGTACGAACAGCGGCTGGTATGCGGCGTGTGACTACGGCCAGTACATGACCGAGGGCGGCATTGCCGTCTGGACGCTCCAGAATATGTATGAGCGGGCGATTCAGAACAAGGCCGGCACCGAAAAATTCAGGGACGGCTCCGGAACAGTCGTTGTACCGGAAACCGGAAACGGGATTCCCGATATTCTGGATGAGTGCAGATACGAGCTGGACTTCATGGCCTCAATGAAGGTGACACCCGATGAGCCGACATGGGGCGATTATGCGGGACTATATTACCATAAGGTGCAGGATTACAGATGGCTCGGACTGGCGGTGCAGCCGTGGGACTATGGCAGCGACTACCATGCAGTCCGCATTGTCAAGCCGCCGACCTTCGCCGCAACGCTGAACTATGCAGCCTGCGCGGCACAGGCCGCAAGGCTCTGGGCGCCCTACGATCAGGAATATGCAAACTCCCTCCTCAAAAGCGCAAAGGAAGCCTATCAGGCGTATAAGCATCTGTGGTATGAGGCGGATCTGACAACGGTCACACATCCGTATTATCATACCTCCTGCGTAAAGGAGGAGCTGAACGAGAAATCCCTGTATGCGCCGCTGCTCCAGACGAATTCCGGCCCGGCCTACGGCGATTTCGAGGTGCGGGATGACGATTACTGGGCAGCCTGCGAAATCTTCATTTCCGCAAAGGAAATGAAGGATGCCGATGCGGACACCTACTTCAAAGAGCTTTCCCGCTATCAAAACGCATTCAAGGTCAGCAGCAGAATCCACAACGGCGGCGCCCAGTACGGCTCCTATACCGCGCTGAGCTGGGACGAAACCGCTTCTGCCGGCTCCCTTTCGCTGGCGCTGCATACAGAGCTGCTGGATGCCGGACAGTCAAAGGAGCTGTCTGATTCGATTCTTGCAGCAGCCGATTCCTATGCGGAGACAACAGAGAAGCAGGGCTACGGCAACCCGTATCTCTATGACGGCCCCGGCTATTATGATATGAGCAGCAGCCTGTCGCCGGTGCTGATCGAATACGGTTATGAATACGGCTCAAACGGCATGACGCTCAACAATATGATCGCAATGGCCTATGCCTATGACCTGACCGGCGACAGCAAATATATGAGCGGCGTGATCTCCGGCATGAACTATCTGCTCGGCTGCAATCCGCTGGCATTCTCCTTTATCACCGGCTACGGCACATACCGCGAGCAGAATCCGAGCCACAAATTCTGGGCAAAGGAGCTGGATTCCTCGCTGCCGGAGGCGCCGGACGGCGTCATTTGCAGCGGCCCGACGCCCCGCATCCTGGGAGATCAGTATGCGCGCGCACTCGGCTTTGAAGTCGGAGAACCGGATACGCCTTCGCAGAGAAGCTTTGTCGATTCCGTGGAGTCATGGGCAACCAATGAAGCAACGCTCTGCTATAATGCGCCGCTTGCGTGGGTTGTTTCCTTCTTGCAGGACGAGGCGCCGGTTACGGCGATAGATGCACAGCCGGGTGATGTCAATGCAGACGGCAAAGCGGACGCATCGGATGCTGCCGCGCTGATGCAATATCTGATTTCCGGCAAAAAGCTCAAAGCACCGGCGGCCGCCGACATGAATCAGGACGGCATTGTGAATGCAGCCGATCTGAGCCTGCTCAAACGCCTGCTCTTCAAATGAGCAGCTCCGGAAGCAGCAGCAATACAACCATCATTTCTAAGGAGGATCCGCAATGGAAGCAATCGAAAACATGATGACAAGAAGAAGCGTTCGGCAGTTCAAG
>JAFYBM010000150.1 GCA_017540225.1 Oscillospiraceae bacterium
ACGATGACCTTGCCGATGCTGTCTGTCAGCTTTTTTATATCACTATGCATAGCAGAAACCTCACAATCGTATAGAATTACCATTATATTATAGCATATTATATTGAAAAGTGCAATGGGAGATACAAAAAAGTCTCAGAATGAAATCATCGGAGCCGCGCAAAGGCGGCGCCGTGACGCAGGGCATCCTTTTCTGAATTCATACAAATTCCCGCGCTTACCGGTCAGTTTTCAGACCTTTTGGGCTTTTCATCTTGCGGGAACGGCACGCTTATGCTATGATATACACGATGCAGGGTTCTCCATAAGCTCTGCCATCATCCTTACAAAAGCAATGCTGCGCGGTATGCATTTTTTGCTGCCGCGCAGCATTGTTTTTCAAGTAAAATCAAGACTTGTCCCGGTAAAATTCCGACAACTCTGCTGCACATTATTGACTTTCCCCGACGCTTGTGCTAGAATGAAACCAAGGAAAGCAAAGGGGCTGTTCCGTCTGGAAATCAGACGGAGCAGCCCTGCTTTTTTGCAGATATGCAGAAAGGAGGATTCAGATGAAGTTTCAAATTATCGTTGCAGATTCCGGCAAGCGTTCTGAAAAAAATCTGAACCGTCTTTCTTCTGTGCTGGAGGGTACCGATTACACGGTCAGCAAGTACACGACGAACCTCAATGACGCGGTTCGTCTGGTACTGAGCCGGCAGTTTGATATGCTCATCTGCATCAACCGTGCGCCGGAATATATCGCGGCAAAGCTGCTGCGCCTGACCGGAACGCCGGAAAACAGAATCCCCGCAATCATCATCAGCGAACAGGACGATTCCCAGCGGATGCGCGAATGCTTTTTGCTCGGTGCAATCGACTTTCTCGCAGAGCCGATCCCGCCGGAGGATCTGATCGCGGCAGTCTCACGAGCAGCCGCACTGGTTCATGAGCAGCTCATCGAATCGGAATACCGCTCCGCCGCAGAACAGGCGCTTTCCGCCCTGCCGAAGACGGAGGATCTGAAGCCTGTGCTGGAAAAACTCCGCACATTCCTGCTGAAAATGGAGCATCAGACGGCAACCGTTGAGCTTGCCGCGGATTATTTCGGCTTCAACCGCGATTATTTCGGCAGATATTTCAAGAGCAAATTCAGCATGACCTTCGGGGAATTCTATAAGCGCTTCCAGATCGACTATGCGAAAAGGCTGCTCGAAAGCGGGCAGTTCAAGGTGCTGGAGGTCAGCCGGCTGCTCGGATTTTCAACGCCCGATTACTTCACCCGTGTGTTCAAAAAGCACACCGGGAATACGCCTTCAGCGGTCAAACGCTGACTGCACCGCATCCAGCAGCGTTTCGGGTGCAACCGGCATCAGCAGCAGCGTGATCCCGGCATGGCGTGCGCGGTCGAGATGCATCGCGTAACAATCGGGATTGAGCAGCAGTATGGTCTGTGCAGAACAGTCTTCCGCCGCCCGAATGATATCCGGAATGCGTGATTTTGCGTAGATAATCAGGATTTCATTCTTCGGACTGCGCAGCATTGCCGCAGGCGCGGACAGCGCGATATCTGCATAGCCTGCCTGATACAAAATATCACGCAGTCTGCTGCCTATGACTGCGGATTCCGATAAAATGCGGATCGGTTTCATCTGAGATACTCCTTGCATTGTGTTTTGTATCTCATTATACGGAAAACGGGGATGCATCACAAGCACCCGCAGGCGGTTTCGCGGATAAATACGGGCAGATGTCGGATATTTGCGGGGGAATGTTCGTTGACTTTTCCGCAGAAAATCCGGTATGATGATTATGCGTTCATTTGCCGGTTTTCACCGGTCAATAAACAAACAGGAGGATGTTTTATGTCTTACATTGATGAGATCATCCAGCAGGTGATCGAAAAAAATCCCGATGAACCGGAGTTTCATCAGGCGGTGCGCGAGGTGCTTGATTCCATCCGCGTAATCGTAGATGCAAACGAGGAGAAATTCCGCCGCGATGCACTTCTGGAACGTCTGGTCAATCCGGAG
>JAFYBM010000013.1 GCA_017540225.1 Oscillospiraceae bacterium
CCTCCATAGCTCAGTCGGTAGAGCACCTGACTGTTAATCAGGGTGTCACTGGTTCAAGTCCAGTTGGGGGAGCCAAGCGGCAGAGCCGCTGTTCATAATAACTCCCATGCAGCGATGCGTGGGAGTTATTTCTTTATCTGTCCGATATTTTGTTGAAGGAAAGCTGACAGCAAGTTATACAAAAATTTATGCTAAAACGCTTCACAATGTGAATCTTGTCGGAAAATCAAAAAAATACTTGCTTTTTTAAGGATTTTGCGCTACAATATAAGGTGCATCACACTGCGCTGTGAACGTTACCTCTGCACATCGGCGCTGTGTGAAAAAATAAGGAAAAAAGGAAAGGTAGAACATTATGGCTCGAACAAAAACTAAGCTGACAGTCGGAAAAATCATCGGCCGTGTCCTGATCGTGTTTTTCACAACACTGATCCTTCTGGTCATCGCACTGTATCTGCTGATGCTTGTCATTGCAAAAGGTCCTTCCAATACGGCAAAGAAGCTGTTTGTCTGTACGGTGAAGGAAACAAGCGCGATCGGCTTCCTCGCAAACTGGTACTATACAGATGAGGAAATTGAGGATTATCTCGGCTCGTTCCGTTCCAACACAACGGATGAGGTCACGAATGCAGAACTGGTGCAGATTGCTCCGAAGACCTCAGAGGGCGGTGCAGCTGCTGAGGACGGTGCTTCTGCGCAGAAGGAAACAGAACTGATCGAAGTGACCGGCAGCACCTATAAGGGCAAGCTGCTCAAGATTAAGGATCCCTCCCGCGTATTTGTCGGCGTTTCCGGCCCCTACGGCCAGCAGTACGAAGGCAAGCGCGTTATGGATATGATGAATGAATACGGCGCACAGGCTGCGATCAATGCAGGCGGCTTTGAGGATCTTAACGGCGTCGGCAACGGCGGTACGCCGCTCGGCATCGTGATCTCGCAGGGCGAATTCAAGTGGGGCACACTTGATCAGACCTATGAGCTGATCGGCTTCGACAGCAACAATATCCTGCACGTCGGCAACATGACAGGTCAGCAGGCAAAGGATCTCGGTATCCGCGATGCTGTGCAGTTCGGTCCGCTGCTGATCGTCAACGGTAAGCCGGCGAACGAAGTTGAGCCGCTCGGCGGCGGCTTCAATCCGCGCTCCGCAATCGGTCAGACTGCGGACGGCACGGTGCTCCTGCTCGTCATTGACGGCCGTCAGGCGACTTCGCTCGGTGCAACCTATGATGATGTTATTTCGATCCTGCTCAAGCACGGCGCTGTCAATGCCGCAAATCTCGACGGCGGCAGCTCCTCGCATATGATTTATGAAGGTGAATTTGTAACGGTTTGTTCCTCGCTGTACGGTCCGCGCAGAATGCCGACCTGCTGGCTGGTCGCGCCGGAATCGTAACAGAAAGGAGGAGCAACAGTCATGGCAAACGAAGAAACAAGAAAAGCCGCCGAGCGGGAAGCCGAAGCAGAGCTGGATCAGATTCTTAAAGAGATTGATGCAGAACCTGCAAAGCCGCGTAAGGTACAGGATCCCGCAAAGCCCCGCAGAACGCAGGATCCTGCAAAGCGCCCTGCAAACGGCCAGCGCCGCCGTCCTGCATCCGCTGACGGCACTCGCCGTCCCGCAAAGCGCACGGAGGAGGACGCCACACAGCGTCCGCGCCGGACTGCACCGCGTCAGATGGAGGTTGAATCCGTTGACGGCACACCGCGCCGCAGTACCAATCCGCAGCGTACCGCAGATCCCGCAAAGCGGAAGCGCCCTGACGGCAGCCGCAGTGCATCGGCAGATGCACCCCGCAAGCGCCGTCCTGCCGCATCAGCAGAACGCACCGCACAGCGCAGTGCAGCAGCTGCCGTTTCCGCAGAAAAGAGCGCTGCACACTCCGTGAAGAAGCATCCGGCAGGCTCCGGCAAGAAAAAGAGCGGCACCGCTGCCAAAAAACGTTCTCCGCATATTTTCCGCATTGCAATGCTGATTTATGTGATCGTTTTCCTGCTGATTACAATGTTCCTGATGCACAGGCTTCATATGTTCCTCGGCGAATATGAAGCCTCCCGCCCGCAGTACACGATCGACGCATATATTTCCAAGCTCGACAAAGGCTTCTATAACAACATGGTTCGCCAGAAGGTTGATGAAATGCAGGTCTCTGAATATGAAAACGCAGAGGTCATTGCAGAAACGCTCAACCTTGAGGAAATGGATGGCCAGAGCTTCACATGGGCAAAGAAAATGGATGAATATACGGATGAAAATCCGGTTTATTATATCCGCTGCGGTGAAAAAGCGATTGCAAGTGTTGCACTGGAGCGTGAAGGCAGCACAGAGCATTTTGATCTTCCGGTCTGGAAGGTGGCTGAGCCGGTCTCTCTGATTGAGCTGGCAACCGAGCCTGCTTATGAGGTTGAGGTCACGGTGCCGGAGGGAACCTCGGTCAGCATCAACGGCATTGCAGTTCCGCAGGCCGCAATGGAGCCGTGCGATTCCTCCCTGATTCTGGATGATGCGGCAAAGACCTATGCAAAGCAGCCGACTGCGGTGAAAGCGACCGTGACCGGTCTGTATGTTGCACCGAAGGTGCAGGCATATGATACGCAGGGCAATATCCTGACACCGGTAGGGGAGCCTGATACGTCTGCGGCCAAGCAGGTTTATGCCTTTGAGCCGAAGGATGAGGTCGCACCGGATCCGCAGTTCGTCACCCACATGGAAAACCTGATGGGTGCATATATTAACTATATGGCCAACAAGGATGAAGATGTCTGGGGGAACCTCGGTATCCTCGACCAGTATCTTGTTCCGAACGGCAATGCGTATTCCATGCTGCACTCCATTGTGATGGATGTCAACTGGAATAATCCGTATACGGCGCGTGTGGACAGAGAGCTGACGATCAGCCATGTCAAGATGTATGCCGATAATGTCTGCACCGTGGAGGCGCATTACAACTATCAGCTGACAAAGAATGTTGTCAATGATTATATCGGTACGATCCGCTGGACAATGATTAAGGTCGGCAACACATGGATGGCAACCAACTTTGAGCAGATCGCAGACGGCGAATCTGTGACAGATGTGCCTGAGAACCTGCCGATTCCCGATGATGAGGCAGCAGCACAGGCTGAGCGTGATGCTGCGGCCGCAGCAGCTGCTGAGGAAGCTGCTCCCGCAGAACAGGCAGCGCCCGCTGATGCAGCGGCTCCTGCTGCACCGGCAGAACCGGTTATTTGAGTATTAACAGTGAAAACACCCTTTGTTTCCGGACGAAGGGTGTTTTTCGGGATACGCAGTTTTTTTGCTGCTTACTTGACAAAACTTGTAAATTTGAGTATAATAAAAACAATCAATTATCAATGGAGGATAACAATATGGATCTCGGTAAAGTATTTAAGGTAATGAATTATGTAGTCATGGTACTCGGCGGTTTGCTCATTCTCATTGCAATTCTTGCTGTTGCAGGTGTCGGCCTCGCAACATCCGGTACGGATGATATTACACAGGGCGGTGCAACATTCTTTACGATGTTCCTGCTGCTTCCGGCAATTTTGCAGGGCGTGATCGGTGTTCTGGCCGGCCGTGCCGGTTTGCAGAGCGATCCGGACAGATGCAGAAAGCTCTCAATCACGCTGGCTGTTATTTCAGTTCTGGCTGCTTTCAGTGCTGCGAAGAGCGGCTCTTTGGGATTTATGAATATTCTCAGCATTGCGATTTACGGCTTCTACTGCTATTTAGCACATACGCAAAGCTATTGATCGCCTTGCAGAGGGCACAGCACCATTCGCTGCGCGTTCGGTTCCTTATGCCAATTACCAAAGAAAACAGACTTATCAACAAACGAAACAGCCGTACATCACAGGATGTACGGCTGCTTTTTTATATGCTCCGCTTCGGATCAGCGCAGGAAGCTCTGCACTGCCGAAAAATAATAGCTTGCGTGGGATGAAGACTTTTCGATGTACCCCATAAATGCCGGAACCAGAATTACTGCCAGCAGAATGCAGAGAACAATACCGATGCACTGCAGAATCAGCATCAGCTTTGCATAATTCTTAGCTGTCGGATCCTTGGTCGCATTCAGCATGATAATTGCGCCGATGATTGGCAGAAAACCGCAGAGCAGCGACCAGCCGAGCCATCCGATCGGGGATGTAATGACGCGCTGCTGTGACATCGGGATATAACCGCCCATAGACTGAGCCGGCGCACTCATTGCAGGTGCAGCCTGTGAGACCTGACCGCCGCAGTTCGGGCAGCTTGTGTAGTAATCCGGCAGCTCCGCGCCGCACTGAATACATTTCGCCATATTGATTTCCTCCTATTCTATCCGATCAGAAGCTGCGGCTTGCGGACATACCGCCTGCAATTCCGAGCAGGAACATTAATACATAAAATATTGTCACGATGACCTGAAGTACTACGATCAGCTTGGCATAGTTCTTTGCGGAAGGATCCTTCACGCAGCAAAGCATAATGATGGAGCCGATCAGCGGAAGCATACCGATCAGGAGTGACCAGCCGAACCATGCGCCGACAGATGTAACCTGATCCTGCGGCTGCTGATAGGCCGGCGGGATATAGCCGTTTGTCTGCGGCATAGGCTGCTGAAGCGGCGGCTGCATCGGCTGCGTCATGGGCTGCTGTGCCGGATACTGCGCGCCGCAATTCGGGCAGTGTGTATAATGATCCGGATTCTGAGTGCCGCACTGCGGACAAGTTTTCATAGGTGTTTCCTCCCTTGCACGTTATCTCCGGAAGCTCCCGGAGGTTGAGACAGTCTGCTTTTCCGCAGGTGCGGTCTATCAATCGACAAACTGTGTATATATTATAACATATAATTCAAAAAAAAGCAATAGAGACAGAAAAAGATACTGAAGAAGCTGCATGGGTGCAGATTCAGAAAAAAATGGCCCCTCCGCAGGGAGGGGTGAGACAAGGGGGGTCCTCATATTAAAAGCAATTGTTGTAAACATTGCCTTTAAACATATCCTTATTGTTGTACTTGAACATTTCGGAAACCGTCACGATTGCATAGCCGTGCTCGGCAAGCCACGGGCAGAGCTGTTCGACCGCCGCAGCCGTCGTATCGTAGGTTTCGTGCATCAGTACAACCTGACCGTTCAGGGTGCCGTTATTGGCGGCAGCCTGTATTTTGTCGATCATCTGCTGTGTAGTCGCTTTGTTCCAGTCGCCGCTGTCGATGCCGCAGTTGATGAGCGGTGAAGGGATCATGTTTTTCACCTTGTCATCGACGGCAAGATATGGCGGGCGCAGCAGATAATCACGGTTTACGCCGAGAATACTGTTGAGCTTATCCTTTGTCTGGTTATATTCGCTCAGGATTGTGTTATTATCCTTTTCCGTGAGCTTCGGGTGTGTCCATGTATGATTTGCAACTTCAAAACCGCGTTTTTCCGCTTCACGGATCTCATTTTCATTGCCGGAATTGATCTTGCTGCCCCAATAGAAAAACGTCGCATGGAAGCCCTGCTTTGTCAGCGCATCCTGAATGCGCGATGCAGAGGTACCGGTCACAGGACCGTCATCGAAACTGATCGCAACAACCTTTCTGCCGTTGATCCATGAGGTATTTGCAGTATTATACCACTGTCCTGCCGCAAGCTGAACGGGCTGCTGCTCCTGCTGCTGCGGCTGTTCCTGTGCGGCGGTCTGCTGCTGTTCTGCTGTTTTTGCGGCGGCCATGATCTTCTGTTTGAGGAGCGAAAGATCACGTGCATTGATCTGCTGATCGTTGTTGAGATCGGCTGTTTCACCGATCTGCTGATTCTGCGTTACCAGATAGCACAGCATTGCTGTCAGGTCATCGGCATCGACTTTGCCGTCCGTATTCACATCTCCGGCCTTCGGTGCAGCCTTTGCGATATGTGCTTACTGTGTTGTGCCGGAGCTGTCTGAATACTGCATGGAAAGCATGACATTCTGCGCGGATGCGCTATAAACATTGGCGCTGAAGCTGTATTCCTTTCCGGCTTCAAACGTCGCGCCGTTGAGAGATTTCTGCGCACCGTTCCATGCCTTTTCACGTCCGGTGATGCTCAATGCACCGCTGCCCTGATAGGCATTGCTGCCGTTCGATACGGCTGCCGAGCCCCGGCCTTCCCAGCCCCGGCCTTCCCAGCTGTCTGTATTGCCTTCAAAGGTGTCATGGAAATAGTATCCGTTTGCATCGGGCTTTTCCGGCTCCTGCACGACAGGCTGATTCGGATTCTCCGGCAGTGCAACGCCGTCGCTGTCCATTGTGACGACAAAGGTCGAAACGCTGTTTGCGGGAAGGGATGCATAGAAGGACGAGCCGGAATACTCCATATTCTTCGTTTCAGCAAGGTTTTCGCTGCTGGATGTACGGTAGCGGTCAATATTGGAAATGCTGCGGTTGCTGACATTGAACTGCTGCGTAACATCGGTAGTGCCGCTGTTGACTGCAACGAGCGTAATCTGCTTGTCGCTGTGCTTATAAGCTGAAACAAGGATATTGCTGTCGGGCTGTTCCGTGGCGCCAATGCGGACATCGCCGGGGCGTACCCACTTGGAATACTGTGCCATTGCATAGCCGCGCTTGGTCGGCTTGCCGTCATCCTGCCCGATCAGGCTGTAGCTTCGGCGGATATACCACCAGACGTATGCGCTCATATTGCCGACGACCAGACCGTTATGGATATTCACGGCAACATGAACACCTTCCGGCCAGCGGTTTGCGGAATTGGAATCGGAGTTCGGCACATAGACCAGATTTCCTTGCCGCTGTTTTCCAGTGCGGAAAAGTCCATCTGGCTGCGCTGCGTACCGTAAAAATGAGTGCCGTAAACATCAATATTTGCTTTTGCCTGTGCATTGTTGAGAATCGCGTTATAAAGATCCTTGCGATACTGAAAGCTCTCCGGCGACATCAGCTTTGCGTTTGTGCCGTTGGTAACGGCCTTGCCGTACTGTGCTGCAAAGGAAGCAAGATCACTTGCCGTCCAGTATGTCCAGTCAGCGGCATAATCCGGCTCATTCTGCAAAGAGACAGAATAGAGATTGACGCCCTGCCCCTCCATATATTTGATATTGTCCCTGCAAGTGCTGCTGCCAATACACGTTTGAGTGTACGAAGCATTTTCATATTCAATTCCCCCTATATTTTGCAGAAAAGGCAATATCTGTAGGCCTTTTCTTTTATTGTAGCGGGAAAAGCTGCTGTCGTCAACTCACAAAACCGGAATCGGGTGGACAAAAACGACTTTCATGCGGCCGGATAAAAACACCGCAGAACCTTCCGGCGGTTCTGCGGTGTCTGCATGAAAAACGATCAGTGATCGCGGATTGCGTCAATCGGACGCTTGGAGGCAATCTTATGTACCGGCAGGAAGCTCGCAAGCGCAGCGATCACAATACTGATGACAAACAGCAGCAGTATCTGCCGGATGCCGAAATGCAGCACTGTAATCAGGATGCCGGCCTTTGTGCGGAGAAGATAATTGACGACCGTGACCGCTGAAAAGCACAGCAGTGCCGAGATCACAAAGTCGATCATCGCAATGACAAAGCTCTCCGAGAAGAAGATGCGGAACACATCGGCGGAACGGGCGCCGAGTGCGCGCAGAATGCCGATCTCCTGCCGCTTGTAATGAATACTTGTCGTAATGAAATTTGCCATGAGCAGCGCCGCAAAGACGGCAAAGAAAATGCCGATCCAGAAGAATACCTTTGCCAGCATCCTGAGCGCCGAATTAACCGTATCCAGCTCGTAGGTCACGGCATGATTGATCTCATAGCGCTCGGTAACATCCTCGCCGTCGCGGTAGCAGTAACGGACAAATTGTTCAATACCGCTGCGGTCCTCCGGCATCGGGCCGACAATGCTGTCATAGATGCCGTCCGTATCCGTTACGAGCTTTTCCATATAGCGCACCGGAATGACCATTGCGCCGTCATATTTGCTGCCCGGAACGATGCAGCCGACGATTTTTGCATCCTTTTCCTCATGCTGATAGTTGCGGTAATCGCCGTTCTCGCTCCAGCCGAAATAGATTCTCCATGTGCCCTTCATTTTGTCGAACAGCTCTTGAATATTCTTTGCATTTGCTTCCGTTTTTCCGTTCTCGAACTCATTGATCTCCTGCGCAAAAACGCTCATGCCTTTGTTGTCGGAATATTCGATGTTGCTGAGATTGACAATGACCTCATCATCGGCAAGCTCCGTTTTTTTGTCTCCGAGCCAGATGATCTCCGAATCCGGAATCCGGTCAAGCGTGGTGTAATACTGCGAATAGCAGCCGCCCCAGCCGTTATCGCGTTCCAGATTCAGGTTATAGTTGCCGTTGCCGTTCTGCTCGAAAATCGCAGGCTGCTCGTTAATCATTTCCTGCACGCGCCCTTTTCCGATCATTGCGCAGCCGCTGAGACTGTAATTTGCGCCCTTGCTGTATTCATTATAGAGCAGATAATTGACAAGATCATCGGCGGTGCTGTTTGATTCAGATTCCTCGGTCAGGCGCTCATAGCGCGAGAGGTCAAAATCCGTATCAAGTACGCCTGTGATGGTATAGTCCGTATCCATCAGCCGGATGACCTTTCCGACCATTGCAACCGGAGAAGCGACCTTTTCGTACTTCGGCATTTTGCCTTTTTCATAATCCTCATCCGAGAGCGGCTTGCTGTAGCCGGCCTTGACGAAGGTTTCGCAGAGCGCCTCGCTGACGGCGATCTCATTTTTGCTGCCGTCCGGCAGCTTGCCGGCAATCAGCTTGAAATGCATGGAATCCGCCGCCTCCTGCGTGATCTCCGAAAAGCCGCAGAAATGTGTCATATTGATCATAAAGCCGCTCTTGGTGAATTCATAGGAGGGATCAAACTGTCCGTCAAAGCTCAGGTCTGCATTCTGCGGGATGAAAATGCCCGTTGACGGAATGCCGGTATCCGCGATGAATGTTTCCATATCTGCATCTGAAATCTTCTGTCCGTAGGTGCTCCACCATGTATCGAACGTGCCGCTGCCCTCTTTGACCGCCTTGTTGACCGAAATATAATTCACATCGCTGTCAATGAGCGAATCGGTGCAGGCGCGGATATGGTCGTAGGCGCTGAATGTGTCAACCAGCGCAAACAGCGTAAATGCCGTAACGGAAAGCAGAATCGTCATGACGAGGCGGAATTTCTTGTGCTTTAAGCTGCTGCATCCGATCTTGAACGCGCTTTTCAGCGGCAGAACGGACTTAATCAGATTGAATTTTGAGCCGTCCTGTTCAGCAATATGCTCCGTATCCGTTTCGCGGAAGCGCTGCGAACGGCTCGGCAGTGTGACCGATGCGCCGGATTTGATCTGATCGAGGTATTCGTTGATGCGGATGCGGTCTTCTTCTGTCAAATGGTAATCCGGCGGTATTTCGATTGTCGATGCGCGGAATATCAGCGATTTTTCCTCCTGCTCCGCATCATGCACTGCCTCAACATCACGGATCACATGACCGTCAGCCATTTCGATGATGCGGTCTGCATACTGTTCTGCGTATTCACGGTCATGCGAAACGATAATGACAAGATGATCGGCGGAGAGCTTTTTCAGTGTATCCAGAACCTGCCGGCCTGTATTGGAATCCAGTGCGCCGGTCGGCTCATCCGCCATGATGATCTCCGGATTCTTGACCAGTGCGCGGGCAATCGCCACACGCTGCTTCTGGCCGCCGGAAAGCTCATTCGGATTCCGGTCGCCGAAGCCCTCCAGATCGACTGCCTTCAGAATATTGTTGATTTCTTCATCGTTCGCGGTTTTGCCCTGTAATTCCAGTGCAAGCGCGATATTCGCGCCGACATTGAATTCCTCAAGCACATTGTATTCCTGAAAAATGAAGCCGACATAGGTATTGCGGTAGCTGTCGAAGTGCTGCTGTGTGAAGTCCCGTGACGACACGCCCTTGATGATGATTTCGCCCTCGTCATACTGATCGAGGCCGCCGAGCAGGTTGAGCATGGTCGATTTGCCGCTGCCGGATTTTCCGAGCAGGAAAACCATACCGGTTTCCGGAAAGCGCAGTGAGATATGATCGACTGCCGTTACCGGAACGCCCTTTTTGGGCTTATAGGTTTTGCAGAGATTTTTGGTTTCTAACATGATTTCAGCTCCTTTTGGTGAGATATTCGTATTGCGCATAATCTACTCGGGCAATACAATTCCTGCATTCTTATTATATCATTTCCTTTATGAAGATACAAGGGGGAGAATAATTAAATATTTATAAAGAATTCGGTTTGCGGAGAGATTCGTGTCATTTCGGCCAATCAGCAAAAAACGGCCGCCGATCCTGTGCATCGGCGGCGTTTATCGTTTATTTATCCGTCAGATTCATCCGGCAGCATACCGCCGACCTCAAAGAACAGCTTATCAATCGCAAGCTCGCTGCCTGCACGGAATGCCTGTCTGCCGTCAATCTTGCTGAACCGGATCTGGATCGGATTATCCTTGCCTGTCAGTTCATCAAGATATGCGCTGAGCTTGCAGTGCGACTGCTCGGAAATGCGGAAGCATTGCAGCGTTGCGCAGCGTACATCATAAAGCGTGCAGAGATTGTAGATCAGGCGTGCAAGCGTTGCGAGGTTATCCTCATAGACCGCCTTTACCGACTCATCGCCCGCATCATAAGCATCGTTGAGCTGCTGCATATCCATATCCTTGCCGGTTGCTTTTTTAATCTTGGAGAGCAGTGCCTGACGGGTCAGCTCACCATGCACAGAGCCGTCCGGATAGCCCGCGGAAGGCAGACCGCCGGTTTTGATGATAATGCGGTCGGCCGTGGACGTATCCTTTGTGAAGCCGCCGAGCAGCTCATTGTTATACACAGCAGCAGTATGGAAATGCTCGCCGGAATAAATCAGAATCTGATTGGATGTGCTCTTGTCGGAATAGTCGATGCCGGCCAGCGCATACAGCGTGATTGCGCTTTCCGCCAGAACCGGAATTTGCAGCTCCATTTCCAGCAGATAGCAGAGCTTGTCGAATGTCACAAGCCCGTCCTTCCGCTCCGCACGCAGCTGATCCCAGCGCGCCGGAACGATTCCGAGGCCGAGGCCGAGAATCTGCTTGACCGGAACCGAATGCTTTTTCAGTAGCTCACGGCAACTCGAAACAATAAAATCAATCAGCTCCTCCGGTGTGATTGCACCGGTCAGCTCCATATATTTCTGGTCGATCGGCTCATTGTTCATATCGGTCAGGCCGACGCTGATGCTGCGCTCATTGGCAACAGCGCCGAGCACATAGCGAAAATCAGGCTTGATCCGGATCATGGTTTTCTTGCGGCCCTTTTTGCGCGGTTCATCATGCTGTGTGCTGATCGGGCCGTTCATATCTTCCAGAATATTCTGGTTAATCATCTGGTTTGTGATAATTGTCACGGCAGCACGGGTAAGGGAAAGCTGTGCTGCAATATCCACACGCGCAAGCATTCCCGCTTCACGGATTGCGAGAAGAATTTGCTTTCTGTTTCTGCGTTTCAGATCGAGCTTGCTGATTCCTTTTGTATCCATAGGTCTGCACTCCTTTACATAGAAATATGGTTGATGTTTGATGAACTGTCGGTTTATTTATGCGCTTCAGGCAGAATGCGCCAGACTACTATACTAAATTATATCCGCAAAATGTGAAAGTTCTGTGAAACAAGGATGAATGTTCTGTAAATAACAAATGTTTTAACTTCAACTTTTTTTCGATAACAAATGATTTTGCAATATAATACTAAATGAATTACAATTTAGGCCGCTGATATGAATCTGACCGTGATTTCCGCAGAAGCTCCTGCCGGTACACGCCGTTTTAATCCGGCGTTAATGCCTGCATGATCGTGCCGAAGGCCCAGATGACCAGCGGGAATAAATACACCGCAAGCAGCAGCAGGATATATCCCGCTTGCAGCATGATTGCCGAGACATGACTGCCGAAGCGCAGCAGCTCTTTCGGGAGCTTCCTGCGCAGCAGGAAAAGCAGCACCGCCGCAAATAATGTCCCGCCGCCGAGCAAAAGTCCGATGCGCAGTCCGGGTACATAATACCGCAGGACGACTGTGCTTTTGCCTTCGGGCAGCTCTACGCCCATCTGACAGCTGTTCAGGCGGAATACCGGCGCAGGTTTTCCGTTGACCGCTGCCGTGAAGCCCTCATCATAGGCGGCGGAAAGAACCAGCGTCCGAGGCCGGTCTGTGCTGCATTCTGCCGAATAAACACCGTTTTTATAATGCAGCTCTGTGCCTTCCGCCTGCCGGATCGCTTCCGTCAGCGGTGCAAGCTCCAAACCGAATAAGCCGAAGCTCTCGCAGCAAAAATCATGCTTCACGCGGATGCTGACAACCAGATACTCTGCGTCCGGCGAACCGATATAGACAAAGCCGTTTCCGTTATCCTCCGGATAGCTTTCACTGCGTGTGCGGCCGTTGCAGCGCACCGCAACCGCGCCGTTCATCGGATCATCCAGCTCCGTGCCCTTCTGGGAATACAGGTCAAAATACAGCGCCTGATGCGTTTTTACAAACAGGGAATAGCGAATTTCGCCCGCCTGCTCCGGATCGTCCAGCGTGCAGACGGTTTTTCCGTCTGTTCCGGTTTGCAGCGTGACGTTGTTCAGTTCGGTCGGCGCATAGGTTATAACGGCGCCGCGCACACCCAGCAGCGTTTTTGCAAGATAATCCTGCACGGCAATGCGGCTGCCGGCGGGAAGCGCTGCAAGCTGTGCAGCCGGCTGATCCGTATACAGTGCGGATGGCAGCAGATTTTTATTTTCAGCGATTCCCAGCAGGCCGTCCGTCCAGATTTTGGTTGTCCATTCGGGAAAATCGCCGTCAGCGCCAAGCTGATACCGGTTATTCCAGAGTGCATCCGAAAGCAGTGTGCCGCCGGTCGAGGGTACCTCCATCCAGTAGGAGCTGAAGCCCAGCCGCTTCATACCGTAGAGGAAATCCTCCCGTGTCAGCGAGGTGTAATGCGCAAGCGTCGGATAACCGATCGCACCGATCATGTTTGCGTGCGCGTATTTTTTTGTGAGCTTGAGCCGCGCTGTATCCTCAGCCGGTGTCACGGCGTTTTCCGCCGATACGGTCTGTGCATAGAGCGCGTCGTCATTGGCCGCACGCCCGAAATAACAGCTGTAATGAAATGCAAATTCACCGGCAAACAGCACGGCAAGCAGAATCACAGTCAAACGGTCAGAAAGAAGCCGGTGCTGCCGGAAGGTGATGAGAAACAGATAGGACGAAAACAGCAGCACAATCAGCGGCAGCATCAGACAGGCATTTTCACTGCTGACCCACAGATCATTGACATAAGAACAGATGTCATCCTGCCGCGCAAGGAACAGATACAGCCCGAATCCGAATGCAGCAGCCATACTCAGGCTCACGCACAGCAGTGCGGTTCGCCGCGATTTCCTTTCCGGAACCAGCGCCGTATCCTCATAGCGGCCTGCAAGCTGCTTACCGGCCAGCGTCAGCATCAGCAGAATCGGAATCATGCCCCAGCGCAGCGGAAATGCCTGATAGCTTCCGCCGTGCCACATCATATTGATCGGATCCAGCACGGCTGCAAAGGTCAGCAGCAGAAAAATACGGCGGTCACGGCGGCGGGAGGAAATGCGGGGCGTCTGCTTCTGCCAGAGCTGCGGCAAAGCCGCAAATCCGAGACAGGTGCAGCCCAGCAGACAGACCTTGTCACCGAGATGATTGAACAGACCGGAATATTCCAGCATATGCACAACGCTGACGCCGCGCCCCGACTGCATGACCTGAAGCAGACACGGCAGCCAGACAAAGGCAGTCAGGCCGGCAGCACAGATACCGCTCAGCAGAAAACGCCGCGCAATAATGCCCTGCCGCGCCGCAGGAACCGTCGTGCGGACAGACACTGCAATATACAGAATCACAAACAGTACGATCATGTAGCTGAGATAGAAGCAGAGAATGACTGATGCGGAAAGTACACACAAAAACGGAAACGGATCGGCTTTTTTCAGCAGATGCCGCATTGAGACCATCAGCAGCGGGAGCAGGATCATAATATCCAGCCACATCAGATTCTGATAATAGAACAGCCCGTATCCCGAACAGCCGTACATGACGCCGAGCAGCACCGTGAGCGGTGCAGGCAGCGCCGGGATCCTGCCGCGAAACCAGAATGCCGCCGTACCGGAGGCCAGCGACAGCTTAATTATCACAAACAGCGTGACGAGCCGGTCAGCCGGATAATCTGTCAGCAGCGAGAGCAGCGAAAGCGGATTGCTCAGAAAAAAGAAAAACACTGCATAAAAGTGCATTCCGCCGGCACTGTACGGCGAAAACGACGAAAATTCACCGCTTTTCACCATCTGCCGGAGCTGCATCAGCAGCGGAACCGCCTGCTGTTCCATATCGCACCAAACAATGCTGTTGGTGCCGCACGGGAAAATACCGTAAAAAATATTCAGAAGCAGAAACAGTATCAGCGTGATTCCGAAGCTGACCGCCGCAAGACCGGTTCGGCGGGTGCGCGGACTGTGCAGGATTGCTGCTGCCGTGCGGCGAAGCTGTGATCCGGCAGATTGTTCTTTTTCCGTCTGCATCGCTGAACACCTCCTTTTTGAAACCGGCAGCGTTTGATTATATCATGTTACACCTTATTATAGCACAATTCGCCGGATTATGCAACTGATTCCGGAAGCACACTGCCTGACGTAAATAAACTGACCGCCGCTGATACAAGAAGCATCGGCGGCGGTTTCCGTTATTCCATTTGTTTGCCGAGAAACTGTGCAGCTGCCGAGATCAGCGAGCGCTGCAAATCAGTCGGAATGGTTTTCTGATCGGCGGATGAACCGTCCAGAAATGCAACTGCACCTGTGACATCACCTGCCGTCAGAATCGGCAGACAGGCAAAGGCCGTGCGCGGCAGGTCGGCTACCGGCCGCAGATGCACGGAATCCGGCTGCGCTGCGTAGTAAGCATGACGGCTTTCCATCAGCTCCTCCAGCTCCGCCGAAGCTCTGCGCTCCTGAAATTCGCGCTTTTGTGTGCCGGAGACCGCTACAACATGGTCGCGGTCAAATACCAGCACCGCACAGCCCGCCAGCCGCTGCATGATTTCTGCAACTTGTGTGGCGTTTTCGCTCATCTCGCCCAGCGCGGAGTATTTCCGGAAAATAACCTCTCCCTCCGGACTCGTGTAAATCTCAAGAGGGTCTCCCTCCCGGATTCTCATAGTCCTGCGGATCTCTTTGGGTATAACGACTCTGCCGAGGTCGTCGATTCTTCTCACAATACCGGTTGCTTTCATCTTGTGCCTCCTGTTTCAGTTTCGCTATTTTGGGATAGCTTTGCTTTTCAAAGCTACCGGTATTGTTTGCTGAATGAGGGAATATATGCATTGACATTCTTTTCCGAGATAGAACGCTGCAATATGCTTGTAAACCGCTGTTTCTACGTGTTAGCGCCCGCCCATTTTGTCATCCAGAAGGCAACATATTTTGTCACGCAGGCACAGGTTCTGTCAAGGGGCAGACACTGTGTTTTGTCAGGATGCCCACCTTTTTGATCGTGGCAGCAGATGCTTCCGGGAAAACAAAAGCGATAAACCCATCC
>JAFYBM010000151.1 GCA_017540225.1 Oscillospiraceae bacterium
ATGCGGGCATCATGCCAGCCCTTGCCGGTCTCATAGTCCATAATGAACATATGATCCGTAAAGATATGACCGAAGCCGAGCTTTGTCTCGTCCGCAGGCTTTGCCTTGAGGGGAGATGCTTTCTCAAAACGAATGTTCATTTGCTTTTTCCTCTTTTCTGAAAATATGGTATTGTTCCGCAGCGGGAACGGGGCTGATATGTCATGCTGAACGGAACGATCAGCAGGCATTTCCTTTGAGGTAGCGCGGGGCATACTTGGTACGGTACATTTCAACTGCATACCGGACAGAAATCAGCGCACTGCAAATAATAACGAGAAGGAATACAATGCGCAGAAAATATTTCAGTTTCATAGTCAGCGCTCCATTCTGCCGTTTCTGGCCGTATTACAGGCGTTCAACACACTGTGTGTCCGCCTGTCTTTTCTTATTATAGCACATTTTTGCAGAAATTTCAATGGGCAACAGGTGAAAAATATGGTATTGTTTCAAAAAGTTTTTTACGCCGCGCAGTGCGCGGTTCCGATTCCGCTTCCCGATCTGATTCCGGCTGATAAAAAAGCTGATTCCTCATGTCTGCGATAGATTGCAGCGTCAAGACCCCGCCGCGCAGTGCGCGGTTCCGATTCCGCTTCCCGATCTGATTCCGGCTGATAAAAAAACTGATTCCTCATGTCTGCGATAGATTGCAGCGTCAAGACCCCGCCGCGCAGTGCGAAGTTCCGCAGCTTTTCCTGCCTTGCAGATGCGCTGTATGTCCTCTTTACGCACGAAGCTCTCTGAGCTGAATAAATGAGCGGATCCACTCCGCAAAAAAGCCGTTTTCACAGGTTCTCTGTGAAACAAATCCGCCTTTTGCCCGCACCGCCTCCAAAACCGCCGACTGCGAATCCGCAGGACACCCGCATACATCCGCCGCAAGCAGCATCGCCGTATCATTGTCAAAATCGCCCGTTGCGCCGATCACCGTACCTGCCGGAAGCAGCGGCCGCAGACGCTCCAGCGCCGTCCCCTTGTTTGTATGATGCGGCAGAATTTCCAGAAACCAGCGGTGTGAGCGCGTGAAATTCACCAGCGAAAACCGCTCCTGCTTCACATATTCCAGCATCCGCGAAATATCCTCCGGCGCACCCGCGAACAGTGCCTTGAAGCAGCGCTCCGGCTGTGCTTCATCCAGCGTTTTCATCACAAACGGGATATGCGTGATTTCCAGATGCTGCCGCTCATATTCGCCGTCCTGAAACACAAACACGCCGTCCTGCCGCAGCACCTCCGCACCGACCTCCGGAAATGCCGCAGCCAGCTCCTCCAGAAGCGGCTGCACACCCGCCGGCAGATAGGATGACGCTGCTGTCTGCTGCGTTTTGCAGTCATAAAGCAGCGCGCCGTTATACATCACTGCCGGAAAATCCGGCTGAAACAAATCAAGATATTCCTGTGTCGCCTGAATGCCGCGGCCGGTCGCTATGCTGAACAAGCCGCCCTTTGCACGGAAATCCGCAATAGCTGCCGCGTCCTCCGGCGAAACGGTTTTATCCGGCAGCAGCAGTGTGCCGTCAAGATCAGTCAGCAGGGCAAGCCCCGCATACGGTAAATTCATTCGTATATCCTCACTAAATTTCTATGATATTGCTGACACGGACACGCGCATTGTCATAGCTCATTTCCAGCCAGATGCGCGTATTTGTCATATTCGGATCATAAAATTCCTCGGTGCCTTTGTCGGTTGCAAAACGTCCGATCACTTCGCCGTTCCGCTCGGTCACCAGCTCAAGCTGAAGCATCTGCTTTTCCTTCGGGTGCTCCGTGCGGTGCAGAATGCCGTCAGCGGGAGAATAGGTCAGCGTAAAGAGCGTTTCAAAATCATTGAGCTGCGGCATTTCGCCGCCTTCAAATGATGCCAGAAAGCCCGAATGCGGATAAACCGCAATTTCATGCGCCGCAAATTTGCAGATCTGCTCTGCTTTTTCATATTCCCTGCGGGTGATCTGCGCAATGATCGTGCGGCTGTCCGGATCCTGCAATGCATATTCATAATATGTGTGCTGTCCGGAGCGGTGCGCATACCGTCCGCCGTTTCCGAAACGGTACTGCTCAATCTCGCGGCGCCTTTCAGCGTATACGGTCTGAACTTCCGGCGGCTCAGTTTCGAGCAGGTCTTTCTGCACATCTATGAGCAGTGCGGTCATTTTCATGATACGCAGACCGTGATAGCCGTTCCGCTCACACTGTGTCTCAAAGCCGGTGCGGTGCTGCGGGATGATAATGAAAAGCACCAGACAGCACAGCAGCCCGATTTTCAGGCGATCCTTTGAGGGCCGCAGCGGTTCATGCCGGTACAGATGCACACAAAATCCGCTGATCAGCAAGCAGATCAGCGGCGCAAACACGACACAGATGCGGCTGAACAGATAAAACAGGATCTTCCGTCTGACCGTCAGCAGTCCCGCCGTGCCGATATAGGTCTGCGCTTTGTCCGTTTCGACTGCAAGCGCAAACAGTATATACATCAGCGCCGGTCCGACAAAGAAGAAAATAATCTCAAATGTCAGCCCGTCCGACAGTTCTTTCTTCTTTTTCATATCATATAAAATCCGTGCCGTCCGCACAGAGAATCGCCGTGCGCTCTGCGTGCATCATGCCGGTGTGTACCTCCGGTGCATTTGACGGCAGCCATGCAATAAACGCATCCGTCAGCAGCGACGGATTCACATTGACCGAGGTTCCCGCAGGCATCCGCAGTCTCAGACAGAGCGCATTGTCAGCCGTCTCCGTTCCGGTGATCTGCGCCTGTGCCTTGACATCAACCTCGGACATTCCGCGCTTGGTCTTTTTCTCAACAAGGATCTCCGGCTGCGCAATGAACCTGTCCCATGCCTGCCGCAGCGCTTCCGCAGAGGTATCCGCGGCGCAGTCCAGCATGATGACATAATCCGCAGCGGCAATGTCTGTATGCTTGCGGACAGGCTCCGCAATTTTCAGGAGCTGCAAATCAGGCGGCAGCGCACGGTTCAGGCGCTCCATCGCCTCCTGCGGCGTCATATCGCCGTCAATGCGGAAATCCATGCACTCGCAGCCGCTCTCATAGCCGAGCGACAGCGCCAGCGGAAACATCAGATAAATATGCGGATTGAAGCCCTCCGTATACCAGACCGGAACGCCCGCACGCTTGAAGGCACGCTGCATACAACGCATCAGATCAAGATGCGAGATATATTTTGCGCGGCGGCGCTTTTCAAAGGTTGCTCTGACAGGCTGCACAAAATCACTCCATTTCAGAATTACTCCGGATCATTTTCAAAAGAGATCAGGTCGATGCCCTGATAGGTCAGCATTCCGGACTGCCTTGTATGCGTTACCCGCCGCGGATCATCAAAGCAAAGCTCGGTCTTTTTCAGCGCCTTATATGCCGGACGTGTCACGGAAAGCCGGATTTCTCTGCCGTCATCGGTAAAGAAATGCACAAAATATTCCCGCTTGCCGAGCACTTCTCTTTTGTTCAGCGCCGCGACATATGCATGAACAGTCTCCGGCTGTGTCATTTCCGCCTGATTTTTCTCCATTGTGCGGCTGCGTTTTCTCAGCCAGATCAGAAACACAATCACGCCGATTACAATGATACCGCCGGCGATCTCCGCAATGAGATCCGCTTTTGCCGTATCTGCCGCAATAAACATAGTCTTCACCCTTTTTCATGATTTCGGTTCTGAAGGCTTCGCCTTCGGGCATTCAATTACAGCCACTCACCGGGGATAAAGTCGATAAACCGCGATCCCTCATAGGTCAGCGTGCCGGTCTGATCCTCCGCCAGCGCGTGATATACTTCCCCCGATACCAGAAGCTCAATGTGCTCAAAATTTTCCGTTTCAAAGGTGATATAGTAAAAATTCGTGATAACACCTGCCAGATTCTGGTCATAGGGGCTGATATTCGGGTCACGGCGCTTGCGTTCGCGCTTCGAGAGCACCCGCGCTTTTACCGTTTTCCCCTGCGCATGATCCTTCGGATTGTTTTTATGATTGCGCCGGAGCATCAGAATCACAAAAACCGTCAGTGCAATGATGACCAGAAACAGCGGGAGCCATTTCAGGAGCGTTCCGATCCGTTGATAAAGTGTAATGTTTTCAAACTGCATGATCTGCCTCCGATTGATGTCAGATTACTGTTTTGAATAGGAAAAACAAGGCTTTCCGGTTTTTTTGATAACGCCGCAGTTTGCGCAGCTCAGGCGGCAGTGCTGTGTAGTCTGTGCCTGCTTTGCCTTTTCGTTTTCGCGGATAAGAAACTGTTTATCCACATAATAGTCAATATGATCCCACGGGAACACTTCTTCATAGGAACGTTCACGGTTCGCATAGAATTCGACATTCAGCCCTGCCTCTGCAAACGCATCCAGCCAGCGGTCATAGTGAAAATGCTCGCTCCACGCATCCATGATGCAGCCGCGCTTCCATGCACCGTAGATCACATCACAGAGGCGGCGGTCGCCGCGTGCGAGCACTGCTTCCAGAATGCTGGTATCCGGAAAATGCCAGCTTGCGCGGATCCGCTTGTGACCGGAAACCGCGTCTTCGAGAATCTTCTGCTTGTGCGCGATCATTTCACGGGTATCCTGCGGATGAAACTCAAACGGCGTAAACGGCTTCGGAACAAAGGTTGCAACCGAGCAGGAAATCTGCACAGGCTTGCCCTTCGGCCGACGCTCGCCCTCATAGAAAAGATCAACGACCTTCTGTGCCAGCTCAATGATGCCGCGGATGTCATCATCCGTTTCGGTCGGCAGTCCCATCATAAAATACAGCTTCACTGAGGTCTGCCCTGCATTGAAGGCGATCTTGCAGGTGCGCATCAGCTCTTCCTCGGTGACATTCTTGTTGATGACATCGCGCAGCCGCTGCGTACCGGCCTCCGGCGCAAACGTCAGTCCGCTGCTGCGAACTCTGCGCAGCCGGTTCATCAGTCCAGAGCTGAAATTATCCACACGCAGCGAGGGCAGGCTCAGATTGATGTGCGCATCCTCGGTAAAGGTCAGCAGCCCGTCCATCATTTCCTCGATCTGCGAATGATCGGAGGTCGAGAGCGAGCAAAGCGAAAGCTCGTCATAGCCGGTGTTGTCGATCAGCTTTCTGGACTGTTCACAGATTGTTTCCGGTGATTTTTCGCGGAACGGGCGGTAAAGAAATCCCGCCTGACAGAATCTGCATCCGCGCAGACATCCGCGCAGCACCTCTGTCACGGCGCGGTCATGGACAATTTCCGAGAACGGCACAACAAATTCCTCCGGTGCCGGACACTTGTCAAAATCGGAAATGATGCGCTTCCGAACCGTCGCGGGAGCACCGTCCTTCGGTGTGACCGCCCGCACGGTGCCGTCATCATTGTATGTCACATCATAGAACGACGGCACATAAACGCCCTCGATCTGTGCAGCAGCGCGCAGAAATTCCGAGCGCGTTGCACCGGCATCCCGCATCTTCACATAAAGATCCATGACCTCAAGATCAAGCTCCTCGCCTTCTCCGAGGAAAAACAAGTCGAAGAAATCCGCGATCGGCTCCGGATTGCAGCAGCAGGAGCCGCCTGCACAGACAATCGGCGCTATTTTTTCGCCGCGGTCGCACTGCCGGATCGGTACGCCAGCAAGATCCAGCATATTGAGAATGTTGGTGTAGCAAAGCTCATAGCCGAGCGTGAAACCGATGAAATCCGCATCACGGATCGGCTCCAGACTTTCCAGCCCGTAGAGCGGCAGATGATGCGTCCGCATCAGCGCCTCGAAATCCTCATCCGGCGCAAATACACGCTCACACCAGTATTCCGGCCGCGCATTGATGCAGGAATAGAGAATCTTCATCCCGAGATTGCTCATGCCGACATCGTAGCGGTCGGGGAAGCAGAATGCAAAACGTGCCTTGATGTCAGCAGGATTTTTCATAATGCTGCCCATCTCGCCGCCGATATACCGCGCAGGCTTCTGCACCTGCAAAAGCAGCGGTTCAATTTGGTCAAAGAGCTGCATAAACAGTTCCCTCCGATACAGAAAAGCCACCGCTCTCCGGAAAAATGGAAAGCGGCGGCATTTGTTGAAATTCCGACCGATCAGCTTGCCTTGTTGAGAAGCTTCATGAGCTGAGACTTCTTTCTTGCGGCATTGTTCTTGTGCAGGATGCCCTTTGCGCAAGCCTGATCCACACGCTTGATGGCATAACGGATCACTGCGGTACGGTCGGTGCCGCCGATATATGCCTTCTTCAGCGCGGTCTTGAGTGCAGACTTTGTCGCCTTATTGCGTGCTGCACGGATCTTATTTGTTTTTGCTCTCTTTTCGGGTGTCGGGCGCTTCTTCGGCGCGGTGTTCTTTGCAGCTGCCATTGTTTGGTACTCCTTTTCTTGTCTGTAGAAACAGAATCTCAGAATATTTCCGGAAAAGCGGCATACAGTAATACAGAATGATTATGGCGGGACCATTCTGCCGGCGCGGGTGGGGACCGCAAATTCTCAGATGCTGCCAAACCAAGTATTATTATACCAGTTTCCGCGCAAAAAAGCAATAGGGCAAAACAGCGAATATATCAAGGTGCAAGGCCATCTTTTTGGCAGGATGCACAAGGTCAGAGCTTACCCAGCAGCTTTCGCAGATCAAGCAGGGTGATGAGGCCGTCGCCGTCGAGATCGGGCATGGGCGTCTTCGGTGCCGCAGTACCCTCCTCTGCAAGATAACGCGCAAACAGTACCGCATCTGCGGCCTCGACTGTGCCGTTGCCGTCAATGTCGGCAGGATCGGGTTCAACAGGCGTTGTTCCGCCGATGACCTCGAACGGAATATTGTTTTCCTTTGCAAAGGTTTCTGCATAAGAGCCTGAATAGCCTTTAAGTGTGAGATTATCGCAGCCGAAAAATGCGCGTTCCCCGATGACTGTTACGCTTGTCGGAATGATGATTTCAGTCAGACCTACACAGCAGGCAAACGCATCAATCCCGATGCTTGTCACGCTTGCCGGAATAGTGACTGACATCATGGCCGAGCAGCATTCAAACGCAGCCATCCCGATGCTTGTCACGCCGTCCGGAACGGTAATCTCGGACAAGTTGCTGCACATATTAAACGTCCCGTCTTCAATGCATTTCAGGCCGGCCGGCAGGGTTACTGTAGTCAGATCAGAAAATTCAAATGCATAAGCTCCGATATATGTCACACTGTCCGGAATCGTGATCTTCGTCAGGGAACTGCCCCAAAATGCGCAATACCCGATGCTTGTCAGACTGTCAGGCAGATTGACCGCAGTCAGACCGCTGCACTCTTGAAATGCGTAATCACCAATACTTGTCACGCCGTCTGAAAGATTTATTATTTTGATTGCTTCCTGAAATTCACTCCACGGGCCGGGGTGCTCGGAGAAATCATCCATTTTTCCGCTGCCCGCAATCGTCAGCGTACCGGTCGCCGTGTCAAATTCCCATGTCAGGTTCTCGCCGCAGGTGCCGGAGGTCGGAACTTCCTCCTCCGCAAACACCGTCAGTTCCGCAGGGGATGCCGCCGCAATTCCGGATAATCCGAGCATCGCTGCACATAATAGACTACAGATTCGTTTCATGCACTCCGTCCTTTCCGCGCATTTGCGCAATATGCTGCTTTTATTATAGCGTAAATGCCAGTATTTGTCAAGCAATAAGGAGATTTTTATGCAAACCAGAACAGACCTCGCCCTCGAACGCGCCGCTGATCTGCCTGCGCAGGAGGGCATTTTCATCCGGCACCGCGGCACGGCCTTCCGCATCACCGAGATCGAGATTGACACTGACGAGCACGGCGCGGCCATCGGGCGCAGTATGGGGCATTACCTCACGCTCGAATCCCCGCACCTGCATCACGATACCCCGCAGCTCCGCGCACAGGCCGCAGAGCTTGCGGACGAGCTGCGGCACTTTCTCCCGGAGGGCGCGGTGCTGATCGCGGGGCTGGGCAATGCCGAGATCACGCCGGACGCCCTCGGCCCGCAGACGGCTGCCCGCGTTCTCGCGACAAGGCATCTGCGGCAGGAGCTGCGGGAAAATGAACCGGATACCGCCTTTCTGCGGGCGCTGCGGCC
>JAFYBM010000152.1 GCA_017540225.1 Oscillospiraceae bacterium
ATCCGCTTTTTGTCCAATCGAATGAAAATGCAGCAAACAGGTTCCTTTTCTGCTCTGAATGTGGTATAATACAGCATGGAGCGCAGGAATGCGCTCTGCTTTTTCCCAATCAATTTTCCAAACGATGCAGCATTCAGTCGCAGTAAACATTACAGAAAGGAAATCAGTATGTACACACAGGACCAGATCATCACAGCCATGCCCGCAGCGGGGTATACAGTCGTGCTCGGAGCCGCCGGAAGCGGCAAGTCGGCTGCCGCCCTGAAACGGGCTGCTTTTTTTGCCGCAAAGCCGGAGCACCCGCGGGTCCTGCTCGTCACATGGAACCGGCTGCTCGCGTCGCAGCTGCTGACGCAGTCCGCAAAGGAGACGCTGCCGCGCCGCCTGACCGTGGAGGGCTTTCCGGATTTTGCACTGCGCAGCCTGAAATATTACGGCGCGATCGCAGGCACCGGGCGCATTCTGGACGCGCACCGCAGAGCGGCCATGATCCGGCAGGCTTTGCAGAAATGTCAGGCGGCACATCCGGAGGAGCCGCTTTTTTTCATGCCCCCGCAGTTTTATGACGAGGAGATCCGCATTATGCAGCAGACCGATCTTTGCTACGGCACACACGCCGCGGACGACAGCGGTTCGGGTTATCAGAAGCGGCTGCGGAAATGCACCGAGGAGGTTCGCCGGAATTATCAGGAGATGCGAACATTCGGGGGCTGGCGGTTCGATGCGGAGGATCTGCCTGCGCTGCTCTGCCGGGCGGCGTCCGGGACAAAAACGCCGCTTCGCTATCAGCATATCATCGCAGACGACGCGCAGGATTTCTCACCGGCGATGCTTCATGCGCTTTTCGGCGCGCTTGCTCCGGAGGGCTCCATGACGCTGTTTGCCGATCCGGCGCAGCGCATCACCGGCAGCCGCTATCACTGGCAGGACGCCGGACTGCCGGTCGGGGCGGTGCATGAGCTTTCAGGGAGCCGCATGTTTCCTGCGGATATCCGGCATTTTCTTGCGGCGATCCGCAGCGGGGATGAGACGGCAGAGCTGGCTGTCCGGCTGAGCCGCAGTGCGCCTGCGGCCGTTCTGTGCAGAAGTACAAAGGATCTGCTGCGCGTCCGGGAGCAGCTGCTGAAAACCGGGCATGAAAGTGTCATTCTGCACGGAGACACCGCGTCGGGTGTGCGGGAGCCTGCGGTTTATCTCAGCACGTACCGCGACGCGCGCGGTCTGGAATTTGCGCACGTTCTGCTGCCGTTTCTCTCCGCGGAGAAGCTGCCGCATCCGGCGGCACTGCTGCGTGCAAGGACTGCCGCGGAGGCGGTCGCAAACGAGCGCAGTCTGTTTTACTGTGCGGCATCGCGGGCGGCGGAATCGCTGCATCTGTCGGCATCCGGGGTGCCCTCGCAGATGCTGCCGGAGGGGGTGCGCGCGCTCGAAGTGATAAGTGAATAATGAATAACGAAGCGTGAATAACGGCGGTGTGCAATTCGGGCAAATCTGAAATATTATTCACTCTTCACTTTTCACCATTCGTTATTCACTATAAATATAGGGGAGCAGTAACGCCAAAGAAGCCGCGTCGCGGCGTGTACCGCGATTGCTGGGGGAGCTTTGCTCACCGCACCCTGAGGGAAATGCCCGCGGGGGCTCCCCGCCCCGGAGGGAAACGGCTGTCGGCCTGCCGACCGGGGGCCCCCGCTGGGAGAAGTGACCTATCAGAAGCCGCAGCGTTTACCCCTCCGTCAGCTAACGCTGACACCTCCCCTTTCATGGGAGGCTTGGGAAAAGCTTTTACATTGGGAGCAGTAACGCCAAAGAAGCCGCTTTAGCGGCGTGCAGTTCAGACTGTTGGGAGCGTCCGGCTAACCGCCCCCGGAGGGAATCGCCAGCGCGGGCTCCGCGCCGCTTGCATTATCCATTTAATTTTGTTATAATGCCTGTAAGGTTTGGCACACGGTTTCTGTCATATAGGGTGAGAGGGGGCGGACAGCATGAAGGACAGCGAGATCATTCGCGGATTAGAGCAGCGGGAGGAATCCGCGCTCCGCGGGATCACGGCGTCATACGGCAGTCTCGGCAGGCAGATCGCCATGCGGATTTTAGGCAGCGCAGAGGATACCGAGGAATGCCTGAACGACGCGCTGCTGCGGCTTTGGAACAGCATTCCGCCTGCAAAGCCGAAATATCTGAAAGCATATTATTCTGCGGTCGTCCGGAACACCGCGCTCAACCGTTACGCTTATGACAATGCGGAAAAGCGCGGCGCGGCGGAGGTGTCCCTCGTGCTGGACGAGCTGGCCGAGGTACTCGCGGACGGGCAGGATGTGCAGGCGCAGGCGGAGGCCTCGATGCTGGAGGAAAGCATCCGGCATTTTCTCCGGAAGCAGAATCCCATGCAGCAGAACATTTTTATGCAGCGGTACTTTTATATGATGACGGGTCCGGAGATCGCAGCGGGGCTCGGCATCACCGAAAACCGCGTCACGGTGACGCTGCACCGGATGCGGCAGAAGCTGCGGGAGCATCTGAAAAAGGAGGCGTTCTTATGAAACTGACGGAAATGCAGCTCTTGCAGGCGATCGGTCAGGCAGACGAGAAAACGGTCAACAGAACGGCACCGCGTCAGCCCGAAGAAACGGGCAGGCTCCCGATCCGCATCCGCCGCAGAGCACTGGAAATGATCGCAGTCTGTGCGGCACTCTGCATCTTTGTCGGCGGCGGGTTCCTGATCCGGAACCTGTACCGCGCACAGAATCCGGTGATGCCGTACTCGGACAAGGATAAGGCTGCGCTGGATGTGCTCGAACGGTTCTTTGCAGCCTGTAAAAAGGGCGATCAGCAGAAAATGCGGGAGCTTTCGCTGATGGAGACCGTCTGCGATGTGATTTATGAAAATGATCCGGAGCAGATCGAATCGACGGTGCAGGAGTATCTGGATGCGTTCGCCTGTGTCTCCGACTATCAGATCGTTTCTGTCCGTGATGCGACAGATTCACTCGACTGCGCAAGAATCATTGAAAATGAGCTGTGCGAGTATTATGCCTATCTGTTTGAAGAAAAGGGAAAACATGCAGAGGCGGAAAAAATGCGCGGCATGACGCCCGCAAAGGATTTTTACAGCCGCGCAGACCGCTTGCTTGTCGTTACGGTCAGGATCTCCGGCACGGATCCGGAGTGGAATTCTTTCCCGGAGGAGGACTGGGAGCTGCAGGTCATCCGCTATGACGGAACATGGTATGTGCAGCCGATCGAGATGATCATGCCGTATTTGGGCGAAGAAAAAAGGCAGAAGCTGAATGAATACCGTGCCAATGACCCGAATTATCACGGGGATGCGGAGCTGACCGTTCCGGCGGAGGATGAGAATCTGACACCGGAGGACAGGGAAGCCAAAGCAGCGATCACCGCGTTTCTGGAGCTTTGCATGACCGGTGATGCCGATGCGATCCGGAAGGGCTGTCTGCTGGATCGGCAGCTGTCGCTGATGTGTCCGGACGGCACGGAGCAAACCGGACTGCAGGTGCTCTGGGAAGAAATACCGGAGGCGGAATGGGAGCAGCGCGTGATGAACGGCATTCTCAATTACACGTTTCAGTTTGAATATCAGGCTGAATTGGCGGATGCAGAGGGAATCCTGGACAGAGCGCTTGCAGAAGCCGCGTCCGCTGTCTATTATGATGCGTGGCGGCTGGAACAGGCGCGGAAGCACAACGAAGCTATGGAACGGCTTTCCGATGACCCGCTGACATTCTTCCTGCAGGAGTTCGACAGCGCGAGATATGCCGTTGTCAACGTGCAGACGATGATTTCCGGGAAGCCGAAGATGTTTGCGGTGCAGATCGTTGTCGGTCATAATCAGGACGGCTGGAAGGTCATGCCCTGTCTGCTGTGGCGGACGGAGACGGAGAATCTGAGCGATGAGGAACGCGCCGAGCTGGATGAGTTTATCCGCAGCGTGAAGAATCTGCCGGAAAGCGACCTGCCTGCATACGAAAACAATGCAAAATGGAAAACATGGAGCACAGCCGCGACCAAGAAGGCAGAGCAGCATTTCAGCGGCGGCGGGATCAAAGCGGGACTGCCGGTCATCGAACTGACCGAAGCAAAGCTGCCGCCTGCGGGCGGGACAGCACTGAGTCTGCTGGTCGGTCCGGAACACAGTGTTCCGTATACCGTGTCCTTTGACTTCCGGATGCCGGATGCATCGCCGGGCGTGCTCAATTTCGTGACCTGTTACGGCGCAAACACCGTGCCGGACGACGAGCCCTACGGCGAACAGCAGTACTGGTACAAGCTGCAGCCGAACGGCATGATCTCCTATGAGACATCCTTCGGGCACGGCTCCGAGGAGATCCGCAGCTTTTTGGAGAAGAATGCATCAGGGCAGTGCTTTGATCCGAAGAAGTGGAACACGATGACGCTGAAAACGACCGAAACCGGCACGGAGGTCTTTATCAACGGCGTGTTCGCCGCGTCCCTGCCCGACCCGAACGGAATGCGCAGCGACCTGACCGGTCGGCTGGCACTGGACGGCGCAAAGGGTATGATGTTCCGGCATTTTGTGTTTGAGGACGGGATTTCATAACATAAAAAAACGGACAGCAGGAGATAGCTTCAGCTGTCCGCTTTTTCTGCAACAAATTTCAGATTTTGTCTTGACAAAGCAAAAAATCCTTGTTATACTAATTACATAAGCAATGTATGGATCCCGCTTTATCACCGCAGAATTGGTTTGCGCGAGAAATCCGCCGGGGATCATTCAGGACATCAGTGTGCATCTGCTCCGGAAGGCCGGAAAGCTCGTGAGAACGGAAAGGACGTCCCGATGAAACAACTGATTGCGATGCTTGCCGCAGGAACCCTGCTTCTTTGTACAGCCTGCGGACAGAATGAGGCTGCATTTGAAACGAAAGAGCCGCAGGCACTGAGAGCCGCGGTGACGGTACCGGCAGAGGAACCGGTCACACAGGCGCAGCAGACAACTGCTGCAGCCGAAGAACAGACGGCGGTCATCCCTGCAGTGACGGCGGAAACTGTTCCGGAGCTGACGGAGCCGCCGGTGACAACAGCTGCGGGAACAAAACCGGCCGCGGCAAAGCCCGCCGCGCAAAAACAGGCTGCTGTCAGTCCGTCAGCCGGTGCTGCGGAAACGCCTGTCAGCGATGCGCAGCCGCAGACCGAACCGGATGCGCCGCAGGCGGATGCACCTGCAGAGGAACCGGTTACGCAGACGGAGCCGGAGGACTCGGATACACCGGCGGAAACCGCGGTGACGGTCATCACAACGGCAGCGGCGAAGAAGACCTCCGCGACGACTGCGGCTTCTTCTGCAGCGGCCGCTGCTCCGGAAACTGCGGCGGCTTCCGTGACGACGGCTGCGGCGGTACCGGTGATCACGCGGGAAAAGCCGGCAGTCGATACCGCGGCACTGGATAAGCTTGTGAAGCAGTATGCCCGCGGCTGTGCCGTGGAGCTGTACAGTCTGGAAGGCACCGTGCTTTATGCACACCGCGCGAATACGCTGATCTCCGGCGCAAGCCTCATCAAGCTGCCGTATGTGTATTATTGCTGCACGCAGATCGAAGCGGGCACAGCTAAGCTGACCGACACAATGACCTATACGGCGAGCTTTGCGCAGGGCGGCAGCGGAATCCTGCGGAACAAATCCTACGGAACGAAATATACGCTTGCCCAGCTGATGGATTACGCGCTGCGCTATTCTGACAACACGGCATACTATATGCTGGTCACGAAGTTGGGGCAAAGGGCTTCAATCAGACGGTCAGGGACTGGGGCTATCAGAATATCAGCATTTCCGTTTCCTCGCGGTTTCCGGCGCTGACGGCGGCGTTCATGACCGATGCGGCGGATGTATGCGCAGCGCAATGCGGGCGAATGCTGGGCGAATGCATGGCACGCGCTGGTCAGCTCCGAGCGCAGCTATACGAGAGCGATCATCGGCGGGACGGATGAGATCGCCGTGAAATACGGCAGCATCCCCGATCACTATCACGAAACGGTTTTGGTCAACTGCGGGCAGCCGTATATTCTGGTGATCCTGAGCGGTGCCGTCAACTACAATGCGGATGTGAAATTCGTGCAGAATGTGGCTGCGGCGGCGAAAAAGATCGCGGTGCAGTATAACGGGCAGTAAACGGTTTTTTCTGAATACGACAACGCGGCACAGGGCTTTTTGCAGTCCTGTGCCGCGTTTTCTGCCGTGTTCCGTGCATAAAAAATCTCCCCGCATTGCGGAGAGATCCTTTTCTGAGTCGAGGTGACAGGACTTGAACAGGACGCCAAGACAGAAAATGTAAGTTAAACAAACTCATTTTACCATACATTATGGGAAAAGTCAAGGTGTTGTTTGAAAAAGCATCCATATCAATCTGAGTATATTGGGTTGGTATGGATGCTTTTTTGTCATTATGCTATATAATATATGTGTCCGCAGGACTACTATATCATAAGGAGCATTCAAATGACAGTGAAAAAGCCTGATATTACCCCTGATTTAGATGTATTGGAATATATGCGCTCGCTCACGCCTATTCAAGACAAGAAATATGAGTGTGTGACTGTGGCTGATTGGACGGTATGTTGGTTGTTACATTACAGCAATAACCTGAAAGATTCCACAAAACTGGAATATCAAAAAACTATTGATCAGCATATTAACCGAGTTCTAGGTAAAGTAAAGTTAAATGAACTGTCGCACGAGGATGTCCAGCTGTTTATTAATAGCCTAAACATGGGTATTGGGATTGAAAATGAGTTAAGTCCAAAAAGTATTAAGAATATACACGGTGTCCTTCATAGTTGCTTAAAAGCTGCTGTTGACTTTGGATATATCACAGCAAATCCGGCTGATAAAATTCGTTTGCCGAAGAAAAACACTCCAGAAGTACAACATCTAGAACCGGATATTTTACATGATTTCTTTGATGCTATTTGCGATCACCCCAAAAAGCTGCTTTTTACTGTGTCTATCTTTACGGGAATGCGCGAAGGAGAAATCCTTGCTTTGACATGGGATTGCATCCGGTTCGAAATCGGAGAAATCTATCTATATCGGCAGCTTTCAAATAAGAATGCCGATAAAGAATACAGATTTACTTCTCTAAAAAATGGAAAGACAAGAATCTTGCGTCCCGCTCCGTTTATTATTAAGCTGTTAATACGATGAAATCAAGCGAAGATGAACTTATGAACAGAATTAGAGCGCGGCTCATTCGCAATGGAAGCGGGAAAGCAATCGGAAAATTACAAGTTAAGCTGGCCGAATCCGAAAAGCACATCCAATCGTTGGAAGCGAAATTTGAGAAGAAAAGAAAGAAGTGACAGAAATGGAACAATATAGTGTCAGCTTGACGCTTGGCAAAGGTAACGTTCCGCATGGCGGAAACATCGAGCATAATAACAGAGCATTTCTTGCTCATAATGTAAACGATGTAAGATCGCCCTTGAATATTTGTTTCACAAGTAAAGACATCGAAGATACTTATCATCAGTTGTTCGATGCCGCTTTAGCCAAGTATAACGAAAAGCAAAAGCAACCATGCAGACGTATTAAAGATTATTATGACCATATCGCTTCCGGAAAAAGAGAGTCTTCGTTCTATGAAGTGATTGTTCAGTTCGGTGATAGCATAACTGCACCTGTAGGTTCAAAACGCGGAGAGGTCGCAAAACAAATGCTGACAGATTATATGAAAGGGTTTCAGGAACGAAATCCTAATCTTCATGTCTTCAATGCGACACTTCACTTGGACGAAGCAAGCCCGCATCTTCACATCGACTTTGTTCCTTATTATACGAAAGGTCGAAAGAATGGTCTTGAAAAAGGTGTGTCAATGAAAGCTGCATTAGAGGAAATGGGATACCGAGCGAAAGGACTAAAAGAGAATCAATTAGTGTTATGGGAACAGTCTGAGAAAAAAATAATGGATCAGATTCTTAAAGCACATGGGTGTACTCGTGAAGATAAACATGTGAAACATAAGCACATGAGCGTGGAAAACTACAAAGCAATGATGAATAAAAAGAGGATGATTCAAAATGCAAGAGCAAGGCTTGGACTGTTGACCGGAGAGAATCAGACGAAGCAAAGTCTTCAAGCTCAACTGGTTGCTGCCAAAGAACGTGTAAAGAATCTGGAAGCAGAAAAGAAATCTCCATACGCTTGCTTCTACTATTCATCAGCTGACAAGCAAGCGTTCGTGCAGGACGCGCTGCGGAAAGAGGGCATCCGATTCCGTGAAACAGATAATGGCTTTGAAGCACAGGAATGCTACACAAGACGTATTCGGGAGATCGAGAAGACCTATCAGGCTCCTGATTCTTCGATTCGCAATCAGCTCCGGGATGATATTGACAGCTTTCTGTATCAATCCAAAAGTTTTGATGAGTTTCTCAAAAAAATGCAGGAAGCCAAGTATGAAGTCAAGCAAGGAAAGTACATCTCTGTTAAGCCGCCTTACGGTCAGAGGTTTATTCGTTTGAAGTCGCTCGGAGATTTTTATGATGAGCTATCGCTTAAAAACAGAATGAAGAAAAAACTGCGTTTCGAGAAACGACTTGACGAAAAGATCAAGGAGCTTGAAACTGCAAAGGCTCCGAATCTTTGCGTGCTCCAAGAAGTTCGCCATTATATTGCAGTCGTGCATAAAGGTGACTTGCCTATCCGAAAAAAAGATAAGGCTTCACCGTATAGCTGGGCAAACGATCAGGAGCTTGACAAGCTGCTGATGCTGAACAATATGCTCAATCAGGGCATGGACGCTGCCGCGATCCGGAAGAAAGCCGAAGCATTGGAAGCGTCCGCACAAAAAAAAGGCGCAGCACTTGCTGCTGCCGAAAACGATCTCCGTCAATATCTCGAAATGAAAGAGAAGATCGAAATTGTCTTCGAGAAGAAAACTGGCGCATTCACTCTGGAACAGGCGAAAGCAGCCGTTCGCATGTATCCGGATATCAATGCATCGAATTATCGGAATATTGAAAAGGTCATTGAGCCTGCGCAGGAACAGGTGCAGAAACTTTCCGCAGAGCATCAGGCAATCCGTGCGGAACTGAAAGAAGTCACTGACGCTTTAAGCGTGATCGAGAAGGCAACGAATCACACCTTTGTTCAACACTTGCTTGCGGATCAGCGTCGTGTTGCCGCTTCGGAACTGCTTATGAACGGCATCTATTCAGGAGAATCGCTATGAAAAAGAATTACTCCGCACTCTCAGTAAAGCTACTTGCGATTATTGCTATGACGGTCGATCACATTGCTGTGGTCTTCGTTCCGCCAAGCAGTATGCTTTACTACTTCATGCGGATGTTCGGTCGGCTGACCGCGCCGATCATGGCGTATTTTATCGCAGAAGGTTTCCGGCATACGCGCAGTCGAAAAAAGTATCTTCTTCGGCTTGCTGTATTTGGTCTGATCTCGCAGCCATTTTATTTCACCGTCTTCTTCGGAAAAATACCGGATAGTCCGCAGAACTTCATCGGGAACTGGAACGTCATGGTATCGCTGGCAATCGCACTGCTCACTTTGATCGTACTGGAATCCGGCATACCGGAAACGCCGCGTCTGATACTCGTTGCCGTCTGCATTTCGCTCGGACACTTTTCTGACTGGTCGCTGATGATCCCGGTGTGGACCGTAATCTTCTACATCTTCCGGAATGATTTTCGGAAGATGGCAATCCTTTTTGCAGTCGCTTCGGTTGTGCTGCAAACGATAATCTTCGCCAAGAGCTATGACAGTTTTCTTATGTTTACATACCATTACGGAACGCTGTTTGCCCTGGTCCCGATCTGGAAATACAACGGAGAACATGGCAGCGTCCGACACAAAAAGCTGCAACGCTGGTTCTTCTATGTGTACTATCCCGTGCACATGGCGGTATTATTGCTTATTCAAGCCTTGATCGAATGATAGTCGTTCATATGAACTTGACAAATATTATTATTTTCGTTATAATTGAAGACAAAGAAGTATTTTTCCATGGAGGGATGTAATCTTGAACCTCGATCAGTTATTAAAGCTTGAAGGCATCACAGACTATTACATTCTCTGGTATGGTGCTGAGATTGCAGACCAGTATATGAACGATAGTGGATTGCTAAAGGGTACTGTTGATCTACAAAAAGGAAAACCAAAGACTGAAGAACGGATTTATATTTTTTTATCAGGGATTGATAAGAAAACATGTCGTTATCGTTTCGCTGGCAAGTTGCATCCCATCGATAATAACACGATTTATTCTTTTAAACGAGTCAATATACAGCTTGACGATTATGCAGGAAGACTTGTTCTTCGAAGAGAAAACGGATTTAGTTTATATAATAGTGCTACCACCGGAAAGGACTTTATTGTCGAAGAGATTTGGGGAAAAGAGCTTCACAGAACAGTTCGTCCTTTTATTGACTATGATTCCGTTGAGTTATCATTTGATGAATTGAAAGAGGTTATAGAAGGTCATTATTCGGATTATTTCAAAGCCCTTTCCTCAGTCAAAGGCATATACATGATTGTTGACGGAAATACAGGAAAGCTGTATATCGGAAGTGCTTATGGTTCGGATGGAATTTGGGGGCGATGGAACTCCTATGTCAACACCTTTCATGGTGGTAACTTTGAACTAGAAGAGCTCTATCTCGATCATGGTGAAGAGTATTTTCTAAAATTCAAATACATCATTTTGCAGATTTTACCTTTCAAGATATCAGATAAAGAAATAATAGAAATTGAAGCGAAATACAAAAACAGATTCTTAACCAGAGAGTTTGGATTGAATTCAAATTAACTGGTTTGGATATAGAAGAATCATTATGGAGGTATCACCTATGCCAAGCAGAAAGAAAACTGAAATCGCACCTGTTGCCGAAGCCACCGTAGCAATCGCAGCAGAAACCGTCACGGAAATTGCCGCAGAAGCTCCTGACGAGAAACCGGTAAAGAAACCGGCGGCAAAGAAAGCCGCTCCTGCAAAGAAGCCTGCCACTAAAACAACAAAGGCAGCAGCACCGAAAGAAACCGTCAAGATTCAGTTCGGCGCAGACGAGTATGACTACGCGGAAATCAAGAAAGCTGTCGAAGCAGATTACAAGTGCAAGGTCAAGGATAGAATCAAGACTGTCGAAATCTACATTAAGCCGGAGGACAAGGCTGTCTATTATGTTGTCAACAGCGGCTTCACCGATAAGATTGAACTGTAAGAACGAACAGAGAGAACGGGTGGCTCTCGATAGTATTCTAATGCTGTCAATAGGCTTGTTTCTCATACAGTTAACTTTTGCGTTTCATTTTGATTTAATAGGAACAATCGGCAAGATCTCAACTTGCCTGATGAAAAAATAAGAATATATGTCAGGAGAATGTCATATGATAGGATTAAAAAAAACTACATCCGTTTTACTGTCTGCTGTATTGCTCTTTGGAATAGCAGGAAATATGTCAGCTATACCGACCAATGCGGCATCCGTCAATTATCCGGTAAAGCTAAGTACAGTGTTGGCAGACTGGAATAACAAGATGGCAAAAGAGCAGAAAAAATATGAGCATGGAAAATATTGGAATGACATCAACAATCCCAATGGAAAAGAAGGGTATACCGAGACAGCATGCAACCACGACAAGACAATATCCGATTGTTTTGCCTATCATGTTTTAAAACCATTTGATGACAAATTCCCTAGAGTACCAAATCAAACTACTACTGAAAAATACAAACAATGTATGGCTTTCGCGCGGAAGTTGGCAAATGATGTATTCAGAACAGATCATTTTATTCGCTACAACATTGTTAACGGAAAGATCAATTACACAACAGGTGGGTGGAAAGACTATGTTCCACAAGTAGGCGACCAACTTCGGCTGCTTACAGAAGGTTCCGGCGGTCACAGCGTTTTTATTACTGGCATTGATAATGGCAAAATCACTTTTGCGGGATGCAATGGTGACATGAAGACATGCAAGATCGAATGGGGCTGCACGCAGTATTACACGAGTATCACAAACAAAAAGTTAATCGACGTAGACATGGATTATATAAAAAACAATGCAATCTATGTTGAACGCGTAATTCTTGCCGGAGACCTGAATCTGAACGGCAAAATTGACAAGGATGATCTTCCGAAATTCAAATCAGTTATGATTGATTACAAGCATCCAGACTGGAAAATCTATGCAACCGATTACGATGTAAACGGAGACCTAAAAATAAATAGTGCCGATTACACCGCACTGAGCAACTATGCTTCTAAATCCCAAGCCGATGGTTACATAGTCGATTCATTTAGCGCTCCTCAAATGCCATATAACAGTCCTCCGACAGACTGCTTTGTTTATAAAAATGGAATATACAAACGGTTGAAGTATTCAGGTGCAGCATTTATCGGTTCTTTCCTTACAGAAACAACTAATTTCAATGTTGCCGATTATCCGATTGATCCAAGCGACAGACAAACATATTCAGTGGTGGAAATCGGTAAAAATAATTATCGCTATGGAATCGGTGATTCAATGCTAAATAAGCTGGAGTCAATTACAATTCCTCAAACTACAAAAATTATTAATCTTGCCTCATTTGCAAGCAATGACATATCCGCTTTGAAAAACGTGTATTTCTCCGGTACCCCAGCTCTAAAAGCGATTGGATCTAACGCTTTTATGAATTGCAAGAACCTTTCAAGGCTCGATTTGAGCAGCTGCCGTCATCTCACCGAAATAGGGAACTGCGCATTTTACGGCTGCACAAAGTTGTCTCTGATTATGCTCCCGTCCGTTTCTTCTCAACAAGAAGCGACGCTAAAATTTGGCACGACTTCGGAAGTTTTCGACAGCAATCTTTCCTCTACTGTTACCCTTTACTTTAATAATACAAGCAGCTATGAAAGAAAAGTCATCCTTCAGGATAATGACATTTCGCTATGGAAAAGCGGAAAAATCCATATTCTTGCCTCTGGAAAGACAAGAATCATGGATAAGCAGGATAATACGCTTGCTGTAAACCAGTATAATCAACTTGTACAGCTTAATCCCAATAATTGATAACTCTAAATCCTAAACAGAAAGCACCGGATTATTTTTAATTCCGGTGCTTTCAGCTTGTCCACAAAGTAAGCGTAAATCATCCCACGTCCAACACGAACAGACAAAAAGATACCACGCCCAGAATCACTCTGATGGGCGTTGGGGTATTAATGGGAATTAGCGGCAGCTCTATAAAATTTATAAATAGATTACTGCACGATATATTGACAAAGTCGAAATTATCGTGTATACTGAAAATGGTTTCTATTATGCTGCTGATTGAACGATTTCAAATAACAAGACAGGGAGGATTTGTTTATGAAACGAAAAAAATGGATATCGCTGACAATGGCATTGATAATGGTTGGCAATCTGCTCCCGATGCAATTAAAGGCAGATGCCGCATCCATATCGGATGAGGTTCGGGAGGATATCATCGCAATTAATTCGTATCTGCAAGGAATTCTGGTCGGAACAGAAGCTGTTGACATCAACGAAGATGGCTGTATCAACGCGGTTGATTTGACTCTGGCAAAGCGCGATCTGCTGGGCGATAACACGCCCGCACTGAAGCCTTTAAGGGCAGATACATGGGATATTTATCTGAACGAGGAAGCGACCGTCACATTCACTGTGCAGACAGTCAGTATTACAGATCCCGTGATACTGTATGACGAAGCGGACGATGTTCTCGCAGAGATGCATGATGACGGCAAGAACGGAGACAAGACTGCGGGAGACAGTATCTATACAGCGACTGCGGTGCTCTCCTCTGACAAGACAAAAAACGCTGGCTATTATGCTGCTGCCGGAGAGCTGCGCAGCGAGCCCTTTGAGATATGCTTTTATCGGGACATGGAAGATGAAGACATAAGTGGGTTTCTGACTTTGTTCTGGAAAATCTCTGAAATGAGCTTTGATGAAGCATCAGAATTTATCATGCAGTCCGATGAGATCAGTTCCTTTTCGGCCGATGAGGAACTGAAGCAGATTTGGTATCAGAGTGTTTACGGCATCCAGGGATGTTTTGAAGAACCACAGGAATCTGAAGAACAGACACTGGGCTCCGGTGTGCGTATAGATATAAGTGACGGTGGCTATGATTATAAAGCGGTGGAAGAATATATAGAAGCAAATACATTTACACCCGCGCATCCGGATAAAAGAGATGTGATCGTGCTGCGTCCGTTTCAGAAGAATTTGCCTAAACCTGTTTTTTCAAGAGCCGGTGAATTGCTGGCGAATGCTTTGGACGGCTCGCTGACTGAACTCGATGATCAGGATGTAACGCTGGAACAATTAAAAAACCTTGATTCATACGGAACGGTTTTGCTTAATACACATGGTGTACTAGTTGATTCAAACCGGGACGAGAGTATTCCGAGTGTCATTTATCTCCTGACCGGAGAAAGTGTACCCAACGGAAATATAGATATTGCTTTTCCATGGCAGAGTTATTCCGCTGACTTTTGGGCCGGACGAGTAGCCTGTTTCGGTGCTGGCAGCAGTTATCGAATTTCAGTCAGCTATAAATTCTTTGATAAATACTACGCGTCCGGCTCTTTGGATCAGTCATTCTGGTTTTTGGGTGCATGCTATAGTCTGCATAACTATCAGCTCGCGGATACTTTGATCAGCAAAGGCGCCGGTGCTGTCATTGGATATTCTGATGTGACCAGTACGCACTATTGTTATAAAACGATGCTCGAAACAGTGATTAACAGTATGGTATTGAATGCTGAAAATGTCAAGAAAGCCGTGTTAGAATCCAAGGCGCGCTACGGTTATTTCGATCCGTACAATCCTGAGAATGAAATGAGATTCAGGGGACGACCGCATTTCAAGTTGGTAGAAGCAGCCGGAGACAACACAGTGTTATGATACAATAGATAGGTAACAGAGGGGATAGAAAAACAACTTCCAAAATGATATAATGTTAAGTACCACCCAAACACCAATATCAAAAAGGAAGTTGTCTATGAACAGTATAACACAAGAAGCGCACTTTCGTCA
>JAFYBM010000014.1 GCA_017540225.1 Oscillospiraceae bacterium
TTCCGGTTCCGTGCAGCGGCGCACCGTCGATCTCAACACTGCCGTCCGCTGCCTGATACAGTCCCTCCAGAACGCTCAGCAGCGTGGATTTTCAGCAGCCGCTCGCACCGATCACACTGACAAACTCTCCTGCCCCGACCCCGAAGGAAACATCGTGCAGCGCATTGAACTTCTTGCCGCGCTCGGTATAATCAACCGTCAGATTTTTGATCTCGATCTTATTCGTAGGCATTGAAATGCTCCTCCAATGATTTATAAATGTCATCGGAGCTTTCGGCGAGAATGCTGTCCAAAGCTGCCTTGTAGATCTCGGTATTATACAGCGGTTCAATGTCGTAATCCTCTGTATAGCCAAGCTCCACAATAGTATCTTTCAGCGTCAGCGTACCCTTTTTGTCCGGATCGGGACTGGATACACTGTAGCCGCCGTAAACCTCCGTTTCGATGAATTCCTCATCAATGTCGATGTACTTCTTGACATCGGCTATCGTCTTTTCATGATTTTCCTGCGTCAGATGATACGCTTTCAGGAATGCGCGTTCCAGTGCGGTAAAGGTGTTCGGATTTGCCTTGACCGCCGCTGCGGACGCGACCTGCCGGCAGCACGGCTGGTTTTCCAGCGCCTTTTCATGTGCGCAGTAGTAAACAACCTTGTAGCCCTGCGATTTCGCAAGCGACGCATAGGGCGAATAGACCGATGCAGCGTCAATCGTCTGATTGGAAAGTGCTGCGTAGGCATCCTTCTGGCTGTCAAAGTAGACGATGTTGACCTTGTCCTCGCCTTCGCCGATCTCAATGCCGGCATCCTTCAGCAGAATTTGCAGCTCGGCATCCTGCACACTGTTCTTGACCGATGCGACGTTTCTGCCCTTGAGGATCTCAACGCCTTCTTCATCTTTTTCAGCAAACTCGGATTTGATGACGTAGCCGTGGCCGTTTGTCATGGCGCCGCCGATGATCGTCACATCATGCCCCTGACTCTGGAATGTCAGAGTCGGAACAGAACCGATAAACGCCACATCCAGCTTTCCGGATTCCAGACCGTTTACCAGCTCACCGGCACTCGAAAACTGCGTCAGCGTCACATTCAGCCCTTCCTCCGCGAAATAACCTTCCTCCGCAGCGACAAATGCCAGCAGATGTGCGGTCGAGTTCAGATAACCGAGATTCAGGTCAGCCTTTTCCGGCGCAGCGGCTTTTGCAGCCTCAGAAACGGATTCTTCCTTATCCTTGCAGCAATCCTTTTTGCTGTCTTCCTTGCAGCAGTCGGATTCGCCGCCCTCGCAGCAATCCGGCACCTCAGAGGTTTCTTCGGCTGCATCGGTCTGCGGCGCATTGTTATATTCAAGTGCCTGTTCGGAATTGTTCAGCGCACCGCAGCCTGTCAGCAGCGCAAGCGATGCAAGAACGGAAATCAGTTTGATTTTATTTTTCATGATATTCACCTTTCGTATTTTATAGATTTCAGAATGCGGAACCGGTTTCAACAGAATCGCATTCGCTCCGAAAAGGTGAGGTAAACAGTTTTGGTTTTCATTGGATTCACTCCCTGTCGTTGGTATGTCTATATCATAGCACACCTATAGGATTTTGTCCAATACAGAAACGTGATAGGCAGTTATCGGAAAAACCTATGGTGCATCGGGCAATCATCAAAAGCAGCGGCACTGCACATAAAAACGATAGGCAACACTGCAAAAATACGCAGACGGATTTGTGCCGGCACAGCCGAAAGCCCTGAAAAGCCGCCGAAAATAATGATGGGCAGCGTATATTCACGCTAAATTACATATAATATTTTTCGGTGCTTTGTTGAATTTGACGAAGTTTGTGAAATCTCTGTGGGAACGCTTGACAATTGAACGGAAAAGTGGTATCTTATATTTAGCACTCGGAGAGATAGAGTGCTAGCACAGTAAAAACCAGTCTGCAAAATGCGGTGAAAGGGGGCGCATGACAGATGGACGACCGGAAGCTGAGAATTCTTGCGGCGGTCGTGGATGAGTACGTCACTACCGGCGAACCGGTCGGCTCAAAGGCCATCGCTGCGCTGCCGGATATTAACGTATCCTCCGCAACAATCCGCAATGATATGGCGGTGCTGGAGCAGCTCGGACTGCTGGAGCAGCCGCATACCTCTGCCGGCAGAGTGCCGACATTTCAGGGCTATCAGGTCTATATTGAGAAGTGTATGAACGGCGCAAAGCTGCCGGAGGAGGAAAAGCAGCGGCTTGACCATATGTTTACCGATGAATCTGTGCTGACGGAGGATGTTCTGATCCAGTCCGCGACGACCGCGCTGGCGGAGATCACAAAATGTGCCGCTGTTGCAGTCAATGCGATGCCGCAGTTTTCGGTGATCTCAAAGGTCGAGGTCATACCGACCGGCAAGCGCCTGTATGTGATCCTGCTCATTACTTCGGAGGGCAGCATCAAAAATAAGGCCTGCCGCCTGGAATTTGATCTCAATGAGGAGCAGCTCAGCTACTTCACGGGATACCTGACAGAGCATCTCAGCGGCGTATCACTCAGTGAGCTGTCGCCGGAGATGGTCGATCAGCTTGTCACGGCAATGGGCGCTTATATGGTAACGCTCGCACCGCTGGTACAGGGGCTTTACGAGCTGAGCCGCGATATGATGCGGTCGGAGCTGACCGTCAACGGCACGCGCAACCTGCTGACCTGCAACGAGCTGGAGCCGCAGGATATTGTCGAATTTATGGAGCATCAGGATGTCATCATGCCGCTGCTCAATGATACGTTCAGCGGGATCCATGTGATGTTCAGCGATGATCCGAAGGGTGAAAACGGACAGCAGACCTTTGTGATCGGCAATTCCAGCATGATCGTCGGGCAGTATCAGAAGGACGGCAGGACGGCCGGAAGGCTCGGCCTGATCGGACCGATGCGGCTCAATTACGCAAAGGTGATCCCGTATTTGCAGTATTTTACGGATAAGATTACAAATCTGATTTCCGAAAAGGAGGATGACAGCATATGACCGATGAAATTCGTGATGCCGACGGCTGCGAGGATTTTGAATCTCTGGAAGAGAGCGGCCTGCATGATGAAACGGAGCCGGCCGATACGCCGGGGACGGAGCAGGAAGCACCGAATGCTGAAACGGATGACGGCGAACCGGAGATCGAGGATGAGGCAGATGCCTTTGAGAAGGCGATGCAGGAGGCAAATGACAAATATATGCGCCTGTTTGCGGAATTTGATAATTTCCGCAAGCGCACCGCAAAGGAAAAAGCTGAAACCTATCAGGATGCCGTTGCAAAAACCGTTCTGGAGCTGCTGCCTGCCGTAGACAGCTTTGAGCGGGCAATGGAAGCACCCTGCACCGATGATGCCTACCGCAGCGGCATGGAGAAGATCTACCAGCAGATGACTGCGATCCTCTCAAAGCTCGGCGTGGAGGAGATTCCCGCGCTGAATGAGCCGTTTGATCCGAAGGTACACAACGCGATCCGGCAGATCGAGGACGAGAACTTCGGAGAATCGACCGTCTGTGAGGTCTACCAGAAGGGCTACCGCCTCGGAGACAGAATCGTGCGCTGCGCAATGGTAAGCGTAGCCAATTAGCCGGCAGTGTGCCGGCACCCGCTGCCGCTTTCCGGCTGCACAGGAAA
>JAFYBM010000153.1 GCA_017540225.1 Oscillospiraceae bacterium
AATTCAGCTTGACTTTGCCGTTCTCTGCATTCGTGACTCGAATGCGGATCCAGTTTGCACCGTTCATATCGACCAGATGCTGCCGCGAACTGAGATTGTTTGCCTGCACGGTTTCTGCGACAGTCCAGCCGGCAGACGGCAAAGTGCCGCCTTTCGCGCTGTTGACTTCGATCACATAATCGACCGGCTCTGCCTGTTTCGTCACATAGCTGCCAATGTTGTCATAAGTGCTGTCGTTGTACCAGACAGCAATGACCTTTTCGCGCTGCTCTGCCGGAACGCCGGAAAGATCGTAGGCGAGATAATCCGGCGCATCGGATTCCCATGCTGTCCAGTAGGCATCGTCGTTTCCGTAGGATGCATTGCCGCCGCCTGAGAAAGCAGGAACGCCGCGGCTAATAACCGGATTTGCCGCCATAGCCTGTGATGCCGCACAGACGGAAAACGTTCCGGCAGGCATCGGCACCGCTGCACCTGCAAGAACTGCTGACAGCAGCATTGCAGTATATTTCAGATGATTCATAAGCAGATTCCTTTCGTATTCAGAAGACCGTGACAGACAGATTTCTGCCATTATCATCATTTTACACGATCGCGATGCATTTTTCAATGGATTATACTCGCAGAAATATGACCTTTTTGTGCCACAGCACGATCTTGGCTGTAAAATCCTCTTGCAATCGCTTCTTAAATATGATATAATAGTACTATCAGGCTGAGAGGGGGATGCAACATGAAAAAAAGACAGATGATCTGCGTTATTGCATCCGACTGCAAATATGGCAGGTTTTCCGCTGAAACGATCAAAGGCATCATTGCACAGGCATATGCCTGCAACTGTGATATTGCAGTGCTGACAACGCTTGATTGTCTTGTGTATGATTATCAGGGTGCGCACCGGGTCGCTGAACGGGAAATATACAAGCTGATTCTCTCAGATTCTTTTGACGGCTATATCTATTGCAAATCTCCCTCTGAAATGCCACAGGATGTTATGGATTACATCGAATCCCTGCTGAAGAAGACCAACCGTTTCGTGATGATCGCGGATGGTGACAGCGATGCCAGATTTGACTATACGCAGTCAGATGACTTCGATGATTTCCGCTGTATGGCAGAGCATCTGATCACTGTTCACGGTTGCCAACGGATCTATTGCCTGACCGGACCGAAAGGCGTATTTCAGTCTGAGGAACGACTCAAAGGCTATTTTACCGCGATGAACAGTCACGGGCTGCCGTATGATGAAACCTATTATGACTACGGCGATTTCTGGCGGAATTACCCCAAAATCTATGCACAAAAAATTCTCTCCGGTGCGCTGCAAAAACCGGATGCCGTTGTCTGCGGAAGCGACATCATGGCATATTCCTTAATTGAAGCACTGGAGAACGGCGGCATTCATGTGCCTGGCGATATTGCCGTGACCGGTTATGACGGCAACGAGATGGGCGAGAACCCGAACATTGCCCTGACGACTTTCCGACGGGATAATTTTCAGCTCGGTGCGGACTGTATGCGCAGACTTTACCGGAATATTACCGGAAAACTGTCCCGGCGTGTGAAACGCAAACGCTCCGGATTTCAGCTCGGTCATTCCTGCGGATGCAGCGGTCTGCCGATCGCGCCCGGAAAAGAGCGGCGGCAGAAACGTGTCACTGCAATGTTCCGCGATCATATACAATACACGGATATGCCGTTTACACTCGATCATGCAAAGAATGTGGATGAACTGCTGACATCGGCAAGTCTCACCGCTTACACGATCTATAACCTGAAATATCTGAAAATCTCCCTGACAGAGCGGTATCTGAACGCAGTTGAACAGAACATTACTGATGATTCCCCGTTTGATATCCGTGAAACAATGTGTCAGGTTTACAGCAGAAACAAACAGTATTACGCGGAAGAAGATACAAAACGGATTTCCTTCCGTGCAGATGATGTCATTCACTATTTCAATCTGCGTGCTGATCAGCCACACGCATTTTACCTGACACCGATTCATGCTGAGAAGCATTTTATCGGAATCGCTGCGCTTTCTTTCGGGAAACGGCTGTTTCAGTACGATGATCTTTATGCATCATACATGCGGTATCTCAGTCATGGGCTGGAGAACCTGATGCGGCGAAATGCAGCTGAATACGCACGCTATGCGTATAGCGGAACTTCTATCCGAAAACCGGAGGGGCTTTTACGGGATATTCAGCAGCAAAGCAGTGAGAACGTCTTGATCGTGTGCTGCGAGATGCAGCAGGTACGCCAGCTTTACGGGAAGATCGGCGGCAGAAAGCTGTTTCAGATGATGCATAAATTCGCACAAGAACTCGCGATGCATATGCAGCCGGAGGAAAGCTGCTGTTTGTTCTCAGACCGCACGATCCTGATGCTGCTGCACTCGGATGAACGGACAGATGCGTTATTC
>JAFYBM010000154.1 GCA_017540225.1 Oscillospiraceae bacterium
CCGAGCACTGAAGCCGCAGCCGCCGCGGCCGTCATGCCGGCAAAAAGTTTTCTTCTCAGCATTTTTTTCATATTTAAATTGAATCCTCCCATTTTCATATATTTTTGCGAAAATTTGAAAGATTCCCCCCAGAATACGGCTGCCATTTCTATGGCATTCTATAATACAGTATAAACGATTCTGCTTCCTTTGTCAAGCATCAAATATCATATTATACTGTCTGATTCTCACATGATTTGTTCACTATCAACAACCGCAGACAATTAAATCGGATCTGCGGCCGAAAGTCAGAGGTATCCCGGCTTCTATTTTTAGCGTAATTTTTATAGTATATTTTCGCTCATTGCGCGGCGCACGTTTGGTCCTGCCGGGTCTTTGTCGAAAAAAGTCAATTATCAGAAAAAATTGTCAGGAGTGACCAAAAGTGTAAGCGTTTCTTCCGTAATGCACAAAAACCTGAACAAACTTCAAATTATCTTCGCGAAAGTGTTGATTTTTTTTTTGAAATGTAGTATAATGATATTTGTATAAAAATATATGGCCATCGGAGGGTATGTTCATATGCACGTAGACCTGATAACCACGACCAAAGGTACGCCTAAAATCATTCACGGTACCGAAAACGGCAAAAAAACCGCCTGTGGTATCAACCTGACAAAGCCTGAGAATATCGGGCATTACGCCAACACCGGCGAAATGAGCGACGTCATTCAGCTCACCTGCGAAAAATGTAAAACAGTCATTGCAAAAAAACTCATCAAAGAATCCAATAAGGAAATGGCAGCGCAGCTGAAGGAGGAACAGCGCCAGCTCAAGCGTGAGCGTGCCGCCGCAAAGCATCATCATGAGGCTGCCGCACCCGCTGCACCGGCCGGACGTCCTGCGGAAACCAGCTCCAGCGGATATGTTCCGCCCTCCATGCGGAAGGCACAGCAGGCACAGTCCAGACCGATCGAAGCGCCTGTACCCGCAGTTCCGAAGCCGGCTGCACAAACCGCACCGTCACCTGTTCCGTCCAACATTTCCAGCGGCGTAGATGACGCACTTGCACAGTTTGCAATTCCGCAGGTTCCGACATCCGTTCCGTCAATGCCGGCTCCTGCTCCTGCACCCGCACCGAAGGAGGATGTGCTTTCGCAGTTTGCGATTCCGCAGGTTCCGACATCTGTACCGTCAATGCCGGCACCCTCTCCTGCTCCGGCACCCGCGCAGCAGGAGGATGTTCTCTCGCAGTTTGCAATTCCGACTGTGCCGACATCTGTCCCGTCAATACCGACGCCCGCGCCTGCTCCGGTGCCTGCTCCTGTGCCACAGGATGATGTGCTCGCACAGTTTGCAATTCCGACCGTGCCGACATCCATTCCGACGATGCCGTCGCGCTCCCCTGCTCCGTCACCGGTATCCGCGCCGCAGGATGACGTCATGTCACAGTTTGATATTCCCGCAGTTCCGAATGCAATTCCGGTCAGCACAGCTAAGAATGACCCTGCTGCTGCTGCTGACGATCTGCTTGCACAGTTCTCGATCCCCAATCCGACAATTTCACAGGTGCAAAGTGCGCCTGAGCTGAAGGTTCCGGATGTTCTGCCCAGTGTCGGCAGCGGTGCCGTCAAGCAGAATGACATTCTGGCACAGTTCTCTGACCGTCCGGATGTTGCGCCGGTCGCTGATTTTGCCGATCTGCCCCGTGTCGAGGCGGAAATTGACGAAAACCTGAGTTCACAGACACCGGCATTCTCCGAATCGGATGAAATCGTTGAGGTCACACCGGTTCCTGCACCGAATGATTACGATCCGTTTGAAAAGCCGAAGACTGAGCTTGAGAAAGATGTATCCGATCTTCTGGATGATCTGCTGCTCATGCCCGGTGCAACATCAGCTCCGAAGCCGGAAGCTCCGGCACCCGCACCGGCTCCTGCTCCGGCACCCGTGCAGAATCCGCTGCCTGATCTGGTAACGGTTCCGACATCCGCTCCGGCAACTCCGAAATCTGCCGGCTTCCAGGAGACAGAAGTCCCGACGCTGGATATCCCTGCTGCTCCGCCTGCACAGACGGTTCCGCAGATTCCGGTGCCGCCGCTTCCGCAGATGTCCTATCCGCAGGCCGGTACACAGGTACAACAGTCTGCGCAGCCGAATCTCTTTTCTGTTCCTGCTCGCGCAAAACAGACAGAGCCGGATACACCGACACCGCTTTTTGTCGGCTACAGCGCAGACGGCCGCCAGATCTTCCAGAATTTTGATGCACTCGGAAATCCGATCCCGATCAATGAGCCTGTATACAGCGCACCGCCTGAGCAGCCGAAAAATGCACCGCTCATCTCAAACGCTGTCAATGCTGCAACACAGGGTATCGGCGCTCCGATTATGGATATGGATGAGCTGATGGCAAAAATGGGAATCGAAACGCCTGCACAGAAGGCAGAGAATGAAGGCAAAGCCATCAATTATATGGAGTATAAGATTCCTGCCAAAAAGAAGAAAAAGCCTGCCTCAAAGCCGGCATCCGCACAGAAAACGGAACCGGAAGGTCCGATTTCCGCAGCAGAAGCAAAGCGCCGCAAAAAGGTTGACAAGATCAACAAGGAATTTGAAAAACAGCTTCGTGCCCGCGGCATTGACCCGAAGACCGGCGGCATAATTATTGACAAGTAATTTTTCGTAAACGGGCAGCGGTGCAAAGCCGCTGCCTACAATATTTTTGGATAACCAGAGGTTGAGAATGGATCAGAATACCACACAAATGACAGAACAGGGCGTCATCCGCGAAGCCAGAAAAAGCTATTCACGCTCGCTGCTGAACATTTCGATTTTTTACGCAGTATTTTATATTATCATCACTATTATCATAAGGCTGATGCCGGAGAAGCCGACCGGACAGACGCAGCTCCTTGTCAATTATATTCCGTTTTATTGCATCGCTTTTCCGTTTTATCTGCTGATTTCCAAGTTTCTTCCGAAATCTGTGCCGGAAAAGAAATCTCTGCCCGTCATACAGTTTATCCTCACATTTTTCTGCTGTGAATGCATCTCGATTGCCGGCAGCCTGATCGGTGCGATGTTTAATGTTGTTTTATCGCTTCTGCTCGGAAAAAACACCAGCTCCATGTTTCTGCTGGAAGGCGTATTCGGCAACGACTCTATTCTGTTTCTGATGATTGCAATTGTTTTCGCGCCGTTTGTTGAGGAGATGGTCTTCCGCAAGGTGCTGATCGACCGCATCCGGAAATACGGCGACGGCCTTGCAATCGTAATCTCCGGCCTGATGTTCGGACTGTTTCACGGAAATCTCACGCAGTTTTTCTATGCGACCGGCATCGGAATGCTGCTCGCGTTCATGTATGTTCGCACCGGAAAAGCGCAGTATAACATCCTGATGCATATGATGATGAATTTCTGGGGCACCTTCCTGCCGAGAATCCTGCTCCGGAATGTTGATATGCAGGCATATGTCAGCGCGCTCAAAAAGCAGGACATTGCGACATTAATGGAACTTCTTCCGTCACTGAGTCCGGTCATGATCCTCGGCTGTGTCAATTTTACGATGGCCGCGGTCGGTCTGGTTGTAATGATTCTGAAGCGAAAGGATTTTCATGTCAATCCGCCGGAGGTAACCCTTCCGAAGAAAAAGCGTCTTTCTGCTGCATTTTTGAATATCGGATTCTGTTCACTGTTCGCCGTCTGCATAATCCGGTTCATTCAGCAACTGGCAGAAGCTCTGAAATAAAAAACTTTTCAGCATTGATTTGCTGACATAAACCGGAATATACCGGCAATGCCCGACTCCGTTTTTCTTCGCGGTATGGTTTGCGGAGAATAACAGGATGTGATTCAAAACAAAAAAGGCTGCTCCGCTTTTTCAGCGGAACAGCCTTTTTCTTATGCAATCAGCTCTCGTCAAATTCGCTGACAAGCGATGAAACAGTTTGCTTTGCATCGCCGTAAATCATGATCGTGTTATCGTTCGTAAAGAGCGGATTCTCCACGCCGGAGAAGCCAGCGCCCTTGCCGCGCTTCAGAACAAAAACAGTGCGCGCCTCATAGGCATTGATAATCGGCATACCGTAAAGCGGCGAGGATTCATCGGTCTGTGCGGAAGGATTGACAACATCATTTGCACCAATGACAATCGCAACATCCGTATTCGGCATCTGCGGATTCATTTCATCCGCGGTTTTGAGCTGCTCATAGGGAACATTGGCCTCCGCAAGCAGCACATTCATATGACCGGGCATTCTTCCGGCAACCGGATGAATCGCAAAGCTGACCTCTGCGCCGTTCTCCTCCAGCTTATCGCAAAGCTCCTTGACAGCGTGCTGCGCCTGTGCAACGGCCATACCGTAGCCGGGGATAAATACGACGGAGGAAGCTGCTTCGAGAATCAGATATGCATCCTCAACCGACATGGACTTCGGCTCCTTGCCGCTGCCTGCCGCAGATTTGGACTTCGATGCGCCGAAGCTGCCGAACAGCAGCGCATAGAGCGTGCGGTTCATCGCCTTGCACATAATCAGTGTCAGAATCAGACCGGATGTACCGACCAGACATCCCGACACGACCAGCACCGAATTGCTGATTGCAAGGCCGGCAAATGCCGCTGCCAAACCCGAAAACGCATTGAGCAGCGAGATAATAACAGGCATATCGCCGCCGCCGATCGTCACAACCATTGTAAATCCGAGAATCAGATAGGCCGACGTAACAGCAATCATACCGATAAAACCGAGCTGTGTATTGCTGCCGCTGAATGCATACAGACAGACACCGGCCAGACCGACGACCGCCAGAATCGCATTGAGGGCATTCTTTGCCGGAATTGTGACCGATTTCTTGAACATTTTGCCGGAGAGCTTGCCCCATGCAACCACAGAACCGGTGAACGCAATCGCACCGATTGCAACGGTCAGTCCGAGGGTGATTCCCTCAAACGGAACAGCGTCCGCACCGACCTTGCGATAATTGGCATACTGCGCGAGCGCAACCAGCAGTGACGACAGACCGCCGAAGCCGTTGAACAGCGCGACAAGCTGCGGCATACCGGTCATCTCGACCTTTTTTGCCCAGACAGCGCCGATCATACTGCCGAAGATCACCGCGCCGGCAATGATAAGATAGCTCATTGCGCCGGCCGTCATAACCTGCTTTTCAAATAAAACCGTAATCACCGCAATCAGCATACCGACCGCGGAAAGCCCGTTGCCCTTTCGTGCGGTATCTGCCTTGCCGAGCAGCTTAATGCCGCGGATAAACAGCACCGCCGAAACCATATAGAGGACAGTAATCAATACATCTCTCACTTTTTATTGTCCCCCTTCTTTTTGAACATTCCAAGCATACGATCGGTAACCAGATAACCGCCGACCACATTGATTGCGGCCAGCACGATTGCGGCAGCACCGAAAATCATTCCGATGATGTTGTTGTCTGCCAGAACGGCAACAGCCGTTGCGGACATCGCACCGACAATCGTAATGCCGGAAATCGCGTTTGTACCGGACATCAGCGGCGTATGGAGCTGCGAGGGAACCTTTGAAATCAGCTCGACGCCTAAGAAGCCCGCGATGACAAATACAAAAATAAGCAACATGATCTCGCCCATATTATGCCTCCTTGAACCGTTCGTGGATGATTTTTCCGCCCTGCGTCAGCAGACAGCCGCGCATGATCTCATCCTCAAGATTGACGACAAATTCGCCTTGTTCCTTATTATAGAAATGCGTGAGGAATGCCGTGAAATTGCCCGAAAGCATCTTCGACGCATCAAACGGCACCTGACGCTCCAGAAAATCGCCGGACATGATGATGACTCCGTTATCCGTGACGACCTCCTCAAACA
>JAFYBM010000155.1 GCA_017540225.1 Oscillospiraceae bacterium
CCATGCTTTCTTCCGGCTTGCAGATGACGATCATTTCCTGCTTTTCAAACTGATGGATACGGTAAACACCGCGCTCCTCAAGGCCGTGCGAACCGATCTCCTTGCGGAAACAGGGAGAATAGGAGGTCAGCGTCAGCGGCAGGGATTCCTCATCAACGATCTGATTCACAAACCGGCCGATCATCGTGTGCTCCGATGTGCCGATCAGATAAAGATCCTCGCCCTCGATCTTATACATCATTGCTTCCATTTCCTCGAAGCTCATGACACCCTCGACAATGCTCTTGTGCATCATGAACGGCGGGATGATATAAGTGAAGCCGTGGTCGATCATAAAATCACGCGCATAGGCAAGCACAGCCTCATGCAGTCTTGCAATGTCGCCCATCAGATAATAGAAACCGGTGCCGGCAACTCTGCCTGCCGCATCCTTATCCAGACCCGAAAGGCTTGCCATAATGTCCGCATGATACGGGATCTCGTAATCCGGAACGACCGGCTCCCCGAAGCGCTCGACCTCGACATTCTCGCTGTCATCCTTTCCGATCGGCACAGAAGCGTCGATCATCTGCGGGATGCGCTTCATGATGTCATCGAGCTTGGCGCTCGCTTCATCCATGCGGGTTTCCTGCTCCTTGACGATGACGGCGTTCTCCTTGACCTGCGCCTTAATGGCCTCGGCCTCATCCTTTTTGCCGGCCTTCATGAGCTGCGCGACCTCGGCAGAGAGCTTATTGCGCTGTGCGCGGAGATCTTCGGAGATATGCTTGGCTTCCAGAATCGCAGCATAAAGCTCTGCCGCTTCGTCTACCAGCGGAATCTTGTCATCCTGAAACTTCTTCTTGATGTTCTCCTTGACAGCATCCTTGTTGTTGATCAGAAATTTAATATCGAGCATTTGAATCTCTCCTTTATAATTTATGTATGACCCTGATGCAGGTACAGATAGAATCCGAACAGAATCATCAGCGGCACCAGCAAAATCGGGATCAAAATGCAGATGAAATAGAATACCGCATAATATGTGTGCAGGCGGCGCTGATATCCGAGTAAGATCTCCTCCGCAGGAAGCATCAGTGCATCTCCGTCCTTTTCCTGCCGGAGCATCTGAATCTGCTGCAATACCCGTTTTTCCTCCGGCGAAAGCAGCGGGTTTTCCGCGGCAGCCTGTTTTGTCAGGTACACAGGACTGTTGCGGTCACGGATCACGGCAATCCGCACTTTTCCTCTTTTCCGGCAGAATGCTGCATAGAACGGCCGGCTCGTTTCCAGATTGGATTCCCGCAGTCCGGCTTCACCGTCTATCCATGAAAAATAGATCACATATCTTGTATGCCGGAATTTGTTTTCCTCATAGCTGTAGGATTCGACCGACTGTACATCCGCAAGAAAAAACTGCGTATTGCGGCGGTAAAAACGGAGCTTTTTGACCCTTTGAACAGCAAAATATACTGCAAACGCCGCCAGGGCGATCACTGCTGCGAAAGCGAGCCAGCCCTCCAAATCGGAATAATTTCTGTGATGAGAAAAAGTGAATGCCGCCGGAATCAATTTACAAGCTGTTCGAGTGCTGCGAGCTTCACGCAGATGCAGAAGAGCTCCATTGCCTGTGTCAGCTCACTGACGCTCGGATAGGTCGGGGCAATGCGGATGTTGCTGTCATCGGGATCATTCTTATAGGGATATGTCGCGCCCGCGCCGGTCAGCGTGACGCCGCCCTCCTTGCAGAGCTGCACGATACGCTTTGCCGTGCCCTTCGGCGCGTTGAAAGAAACGAAGTATCCGCCCTCCGGCTTTGTCCATGATGCAATGCCGAGCGGTGCGATTTCCTTTTCAAGCGTATCGAGCACAACCGCGAATTTCGGTGCCAGAACGGCACGATGCTTCTCCATATGGGCGCGCATATTGTCGGCATTGCCGAAGAAGCGCACATGGCGGAGCTGATTGATCTTATCAAAGCCGATGGTCTGGATGCCGAGATGCTTGCAGAGCTCATCGAGATTTGCTTTGGATGTATTGAATGCCGCAACGCCTGCGCCGGGGAACGTCACCTTCGAAGTCGAAACAAACTGATAGAAGATGCCTTCGCTGCCGGCCTCTGCACAGGCCTGATTGATCGTCAGCGGCTTTTTCGGATTTTCAGTGAGATGATGGATGCAGTATGCATTATCCCAGAAAATGCGGAAATCCTTTGCCGCGGGCTTGAGTGCAGCGAATGCACGAACCGTGTCATCGCTGTAAACAATGCCGGAGGGGTTTGCGTAAATCGGCACACACCAGATGCCCTTGACCGCTGCATCATTTTCGACATACTGCTTCACAACTGCCATATCGGGGCCGTTTTCATCGGTTGGGACGGTAATCATTTCCACACCGAAATATTCGGTCAGCGCGAAATGACGGTCATAGCCGGGGACAGGGCAGAGGAATTTGACTTTATCGAGTCTGCTCCACGGCGTACATCCCGCAATGCCCTTGACATAAGCGATTTGCAGACAGGCAAACATCAGCTCCAGACTGGAATTGCCGGCCACGAACATTTCTTCGGGCTTTGCGCCGAGAATGTCGGCAAACAGTTTTTTCGCCTCAGCGATTCCGGCGAGCACGCCGTAATTGCGGGTATCATCGCCGCTTTCGGAGATCATATCCGAATCTGCGGCGAGCGTATTCAGCATCGGCATGGTCAGATCAAGCTGCTCAGGGCCGGGCTTGCCGCGTGCCATATTCAAACTGAGCTTTTTGGCCTGAAATGCATCATATGCCGCTTGGGTCTGCCGAAGCAGTGCGCCAAGCTCAGCGGCTGACTGCTCCTTCAACAGCTTTTTCTCCATAACTGTGGAACCATCCTTTCTGATAAACACAGGAAGCCTTGGATTGATAATTTTTTCACAATCCCCTGCCTGAATACTTAATTATACCATATCACATAGAAAAAATCAAGAGCTGAAAAGGAAAAAACGCTGCTGCTGCGGAAAGATTGTCAAAGAAGGCGCTTTATTGCGGAATGGTTATGGTCACAATTGTGCCGTTCAGAGAATTCTCCATATCCAGTGTCCCGCTGCACTGCAATTCCAGCCGCTTCCGCGTATTATCCAGCCCGATCCCGTGATGCGTACGCTTTTCTTCTTCGTTATCCTTATCCGCCGTCCCGTTATCCGCAACCGTGATGACCACGCAGTTCTCCTGCCGCTCTGTCCGGATGCTGATAATGCCTGTCTCGCGGCTGATCCCGTCCTGCTTCAACCATTTCGACCGCAACTTTATCGATACAGTCCGCAGCAATCAGACAGGTCACCAGAATAATCGCCATCTTAAAAAGTCCCGCTGCCGGCATATTCGATTTCCGGTTTGCAATCATAATGATGATGAGCGCAGACAGAATCATGAAGGCCATGAAATTCGTCTGGATAAAGATAGTCAGCATGATGATTTCTCCTGTTTTCATTGTGCGTTCAGCAGCATTTTGAGCG
>JAFYBM010000015.1 GCA_017540225.1 Oscillospiraceae bacterium
CTCCTCCTGCTGCAAACGGGTCACGACCGGTCCGACGATATTATAGCCGACAAAGCCGAGCACCCCGATTACAATCAGTGTCAGAACCGTTGTAACGGCAGAGCGTACCGGATGGTAGCTGCTGAAAATGCGGCGGTTTTTGGCATGATATGTGTAGATTTTTCTTCCTTTTTTTCTGTGCTTCACGGGAAGCATCGCTCCTTTCCTTCGGGAATTGGCATCATGGATCACGCAGCGGGAAACATACAGGCTGGGGCCATGGAAATTATTGCAGCATAAAGAAACAGTCCGCGGCGTCCGCGCAGGGAATCCGGCATCTGTTTGCTGTTGAAGAACGGTGCCGCTGCTTTCAGCATGATGCAGGCTGCGAGAAAGCCGGTGCCTGTCTGAAATCCGAAGCGCCATGCAACAGCAGGATCATGGGTATATTCCGTACTGAGCATCACAGCACCGAGCAGCGTACCGGAGAAAGCGGCATTGTGCAGAACCGGCAGAATGCGTTTGTGCAGCTTCGGCAGCGGTTTGCTCACAAGCAGAAGCAAAAGGTCTAGGCATCCGGCAAGAACGGCTGTACACAGCGGTATCATGAATTTTCCGGCAGTTTCCGGCAGCAGCGGCCGGATATAGGCAATCATACCGCAGCAAACCGTGCTGAACAGCAGTGTCAGCAGACCGAGCCGCAATAGTCCTTTTCCGTTTTTGCCGGTAAATCCCAGTCCCGGAAGCCCGATCATATGCTGAAAAATCAGATTCTGCACGAAAATGACAAGAAAATCGACAGGCAGCATCATGACTGTGCCTCCTTCTGTTCGCCTCGTGCGGCCAGCGACTCCAATGCAGCTCCGAACAGAACCAGCAGAATGACACCGCCCGGCGCCGTCAGCAGAAACGGCAGCGGCGGATGCTCTGTCAGCGTAATTGAAAGAATCGTACCGCTTCCGAGCATTTCCCGCAGCAAACCGGAAAGCAGTATGACCGCGCAGCAGGAACCAATCTCAAAAAGCAGTGCTTTCAGCGTCATCGGCTGCGGCAGAATCTGAATATTGCCGGCTGTAAAGCAGAGAAATGCGCAGCAGAGCGGCAGATAGATGCTTTCCGCAAGCTGCGGCGCAAAATAAGCTGCCGCAATGCCTGTCGGGATATACACCAAACCGGCGATTTCGGAATACAATACAGCACGAAGGGATGCCGGCAGCTTTGCGGGAATCAGTGCTGCGCCGACTGCCGACAGAAACCAGACAATACCGGCCACAAGGCAGAGCACAAGTGCATTCCGCAGGGAAACGGCTATTGCGGCACAGGACGCGGTCAGAAGTCCGCAGTGCAGGATCCGGTTATTCCGGAGCAGCTTTGCAGGATTCATCGGAGCCGATGCCTCCTTTCGGTTTGCCGGCTGATTGAAGCTCCTGCATCATTGTCCGGATCCAGAGCATGGCCGGCGAGAGAATAATCACTAGAAAGACGGGCGCATCGGAGATAAACCAGAAGCGCGAGGAAATTGCGCAGCTGATTCCTGCTGCAAGACCGGCTGTGATGCCGCCGATGGACGGCGGTGCCAGACGCGGATCTCCGAACAGGAAAATCAGTGCAAAGAGGAGCTGATTTGCAAGCAGACAACCGGCAGTGTAAATCAGCGGTGTTTTCATATTGCTCATGGCCAGATGAAATGTGACCGAAAAGACGGATGCGGGAATTATCAGCCACGGTGAGGCCGAGTGCCGCAGCATCAGCACAACTGCAATGACCAGCAGCAGGATCAGAGATGCACTGCCGATCGGTTGTGCGGGAACGGTTGTAAGAAGATCATAATCCGAAACATCAATTTTTCCGGCGCGGTTCCAGAATGCGGAAAGATCATCCCGCAGAATGAAATCATCCGGAATCACGAGCGGAAGGCGGATTTTTTCTGCCGGAAATGCGGTTACAGCATCGTGCTGATTCAGAAAAGCAAAGCAGAAGCCTGCTGCCGCAGACGGAATGACCGGATTTTCCATTCCGCCGAAAAGGCCGCGTCCGATGATAATTGCGAAAATACAGGACATGATAAGCAGAGAAAACGGCACAGTCGGCGGCATCAGCATCAGCAGAATCAGTCCGCTGACGGCAGCATCCGTATTCAGCAGCGTGAACGTTTTTTTTCGCAGCCGCAGCATCAGATATTCTGCGAGCAGTGAAACACCTGCTGCGGTGACTGCCAGTATGATGATCCGAATGCCGTAATCATATGCGGCGGCAGCCGTCAGTGCAAGCAGCGCGGCAAAGCGGTCGGATATGCTTTGTGTCAGTTGTTGATTTTGTTTGCGCATGGCGTTACCTGCCTTTGCCTGAGAAATTTGCCAAAGCAATTCCTGCGGGAACGCCGCAGTTGAAAGGAAATATCAGTTATGACAGTACAACGGCTTTCTGCCGGCTCCGTGAAGGTGCAGCTTTCCGCGGATGAACTGAATGTATTGCTGCCGGAATCCGCACGGACGCCGGAATCGCCGCAGATGCTGCGGCTGATCTCTTTTATGCTGGAAAAAGCAGAAGCTGCGAGCGGGATTCCGTTTTCATCGCTGCCTGTTACCGTAGAGCTTCTGACCGCTGCGGACGGCAGTCTTGCGGCATATTTTACCGCACAGATGCCTGCTGTTCCGCAGAAAAAGCATGAACCGAAAATTGTACGGCTGGCGGCACGTTTTTCCGCAGATGAACCGCTCCGGCAATGCTGTATTCTGCTTTATGACGAAGCCGATGCCCTCCGGAACAGTATGCTTTACCGTTATCAGCAGCAATTTGTGCTGTATCTGAAGGTGAAGCGGGAAAAATCTGCCTGTATCCGGCATATTCTGGCTGAACACGGCAGTGCTTACCGAATGTCTGTCCTGAACCGTGCGCGGCTCTCGGAATACGGCCGCTGCCTGATTGAAAAGGATGCGGTGCAGAAACTGATCGCTCTGCGCGGAGTTACCTTATAAAGGCGCACGGAGCGAACGGACTGCTGCTGCCGGATCCTCGGATCGCAGCAGATAGGAACCGGCTACGAGGTAGTCTGCTCCGGCTGCACGGCATTGTGCGCCGGTTTCAGCGTTAATGCCGCCGTCAACTTCAATATGCACCGGAAGCTGCTCTCTGCGGATGATTTCCGAGAGTGCAGCGATTTTCGGCACCGATCGCGTCAGAAACTGCTGACCGCCAAGTCCTGGATATACGGTCATCAGCAGGATAAAATCATCCTTTTGCAGGAGCGGTAGTACCGGAAACAGCGCTTCAACCGGTGTATCCGGCGATACAGCGATACCGGCGGGAATACCGAGCGAATGGATTTCGCGGATGGTTTCTGCGGTATCGGATCTGCTTTCAATATGAAACGAAAGCAGATCGGCGCCTGCTTTGACAAACCGTTCCGCAAAATGCAGCGGATCCTGAATCATCAGATGCGTGTCAATGGTCAGATCGGTACAGGCGCGCAGAGAGCTGAGCACAGGCAGACCGAATGAAAGATTGTCAACGAATCTGCCGTCCATGACATCATAATGCAGTGCATCGGCTCCGGAGGCGGCAACCAACTCTGCTGTCTGTGCGAGATGTGCAAGATCTCCGTTCAGAATGGAAACTGAAATCATGAATCGTTCCTCCTTTGCTGTTGTTCACTGCCCCGACATACATAGTTATTATATCGCAAATTCAGGTTTTCGTCAAGCATTCCGGTGATTCGTGTCTGAAATCCGGAGATTTCAGTGAAGCCGCCAAAACTTTTCTGATAAGGCTTTACAATCCTGTGAAAATCATGTATAATAGTAGCAGAATACGATCACTGTGATCGCATACCGGAGGATATATGGATCATTTCGGAAAACATCTGCTGCGGTGCATGATCTGGCTGCTGCTCTCGGAGATTCTGTGTCTGGTTCTTGCAGTTTCGGCCGCGATTCTCGGACAGAAGCTGCCGGCACAGGTGCTCGGTTTAATCTGCGGGATCGCGGCACATATTCTGCTGACTGCGAGCTGCGCACAGAAATGTGCCAAAGAGGATGCAGGACTTTACCGCTCGGCGGGAAAACGTATTTCACCGTGCAAGGTCATTTTGATTGCAGTCTGCGCATTGATTCCGTCGGAGCTGACCTATTTACTGCTCTGCATGAACCGTGAGAGCATTCTGATGCTGAATCTTTTTCCGTTGCTGAATGCGCCGTTTTTGCAGTTTTACCGGCTGATGATACAGAATACGGAGCCGTTTTTCGCAATTCCCGCCGGCAGAAGGCTCTGCATGGCGCTGCCGCCGCTTGCAACATCGGCTGCATGGTTCTGCGGCTATTATTTATCATATATTCCGGCACTTGCCAAAACAGATGCCGGAAAGAAGCTCTCATAATCAGCAGAAAAAAGGGCATCCTTATTTCAGCGGGATTCACCGCAGAGAAAGGATGATCGTATGAAAATTCTGCGTTCTTTGCTCTGTATGCTGACTGCTTTCTGCCTGCTTCCGGCCTATTCCGCCGCGGCTGTCGGATACGGTCAGGGTACGGCGCGTGATGCACAAAACCGTCCGACCGGCGCACTTGATTTTCAGGAAAACTACGGTTCCGCCGGTGCATATGCACTGACACCGGATGAGAGCCGCATTATCCTTACCTTCGATCAGGGCTATGAAAACGGCTATACGGCAGCAATTCTCGATACGCTGAAGGAAAAAAACGTGACCGCAATGTTTTTTCTGACAGGGGATTATGCAAAGCGGGAGCCGGAGCTTGTGCAGCGAATGATCCGTGAGGGGCATATGCTCGGCAATCACGGAATGACGCACGCTGCACTGCCGGAGCTGGATGATGCCGCAATTGAAACGGAGATCATGAGCCTGCATGATTATATGCTGGGTGTCTATGATTACGAGATGCAGTATTTCCGGCCTCCCTGCGGGGAATATGATGCGCGGGCGTTGGAAAAGGTGCATTCGCTCGGCTATAAAACCGTGTTCTGGAGCATGGCTTATGTTGACTGGAATACCGATGCACAGCCGGAACCTGCCGCTTCACTGGAACAGCTCACACAGGCTGCGCACGGCGGCGCGATCTATCTGCTGCATTCTGTTTCATCGACAAATGCACAGATTCTCGGTGAGCTGATTGACGCACTCCGGGTAAAGGGATATACTGTCTGAACAGCAGCGGCTGTATCAAAAAATGCAGCCGCTGCTTGTCTGTAAGTTTCATTATAAGAGAATTGTGTTTCTGCGATAAATCGGTATTTACAGGAGAAAAGCTTGACGAACTGAAAGAAATCCTAACAGCATTCTCTGTGTGAATTTGGAGGATAAAGCGATGAAATCTGAAAAATCAAATAGAGTAAAAAAAGTACTTGCGATCATGGCTTGTATTATGATTTTGTTTCTGGCGATCACATTTGTAATCCACAGAATCCTGTTATCAAAAGAAAAGCAGATGCTGACCGAAGCAGGGTATTACAATCCTGTTTCGGTCGGGGATTATTCGCTGAATGTACATGATTTCGGAATTCAAAACGGTA
>JAFYBM010000156.1 GCA_017540225.1 Oscillospiraceae bacterium
AGGTCTTGCAAAATTCCGGAAAATAGTGTAAAATAGAATCGGGTTGTGCTGCCCGGAGGAACGGACAGCCGCCGGCCCCGAAACTATACTGTATTTGAAAGGATGTTATTGACATGGCTGGACTGAATAAGGTTACAGTAGACGACATTCAGGCAAAGGGCAAGAAGATCCTTGTCCGCTGCGACTTCAACGTGCCGCTGAAGGACGGAGAGATCACGAACGACAACCGCATCACCGCGGCTCTGCCGACGATCAAAAAGCTGCTTGCTGACGGCGGCAAGCTCGTGCTTTGCTCGCATCTGGGCAAGCCGAAGAACGGTCCGGAGGCAAAGTTTTCCCTCGCACCGGTCGCAAAGCGCCTGCAGGAGCTTCTGCCGGAGACAAAGGTCGTTTTTGCTGCTGATGACGCTGTTGTCGGCGCAAACGCAAAGGCTGCCGTCGCTGCAATGAAGGACGGCGAGATCGTTCTGCTGGAGAATACCCGTTTCCGCGGCAATGAGGAGACCAAAGAGGTAGAATATGACGGCTTCTCCAAGGAGCTTGCAGACCTCGTTGACGGTCAGGTCTTTGTCATGGATGCATTCGGCTCCTCGCACCGCGCACACGCTTCCACTGTCGGCGCTGCAAAGTATGTCAAGGAGACCGCAGTCGGCTATCTGATGCAGAAGGAAATCCAGTATCTCGGCAATGCTGTTGAGGATCCGCAGCGTCCGTTCGTTGCAATCCTCGGCGGTGCAAAGGTTGCCGATAAGCTGAATGTCATCTCCAACCTGCTCGAAAAGTGCGATACGCTGATTATCGGCGGCGGCATGGCCTATACCTTCATCAAGGCACAGGGCGGCGAGATCGGCAAGTCTCTCGTTGATGATGAAAAGCTCGACTACTGCAAGGAAATGCTTGCAAAGGCTGAGAAGCTCGGCAAGAAGATCCTGCTGCCGGTCGATACCGCTGTTGCGGCTGCATTCCCGGATCCGATCGACGCTGAAATCTCTGTGGAATTTGTCGAGGCAGGCAAGATTCCGGCTGATAAGATGGGTCTGGACATCGGCCCGAAGACCATGGAGATCTTCGCTGAGGCCGCAAAGACCGCAAAGACTGTTGTCTGGAACGGCCCGATGGGCGTGTTTGAGAATCCGACTCTGAAGAAGGGTACCGTTGCTGTCTGCGAGGCACTGGCTGCTGCTGACGCAACAACCATCATCGGCGGCGGTGATTCCGCAACCGCAGCAATCCAGCTTGGCTTTGCGGATAAGATGAGCCACATCTCTACCGGCGGCGGCGCTTCTCTTGAATATCTTGAGGGCAAGGTGCTTCCGGGTGTTGCAGCAATCGCTGAGAAATAATCCATCTGAATGACACGGGAGTTTTTGGGCGGATAGCTTCACTATCCGCCTGAAACTCTATTTCACCGCTGAAAACAGGAGTAATGATATGAAATACATCAAACCCGTTTTTATGGCACTGCGCAAATTTATTTTCGGATCGCTGGGAATTGCTGTTGTGGTCAGCATTGCGGTCATTGCATTTGCAAAAGATCCCATGCCGGTCTGGAAGCCTGTCTGCGTTGCTGTTCTGGTATGGCTGATTATCTGGATTCTGCTGCTTCTGATGATCTCCTCCTCCATGAAAAAGGATGAACCGCTGAATGAGATTCTTGCGGCAAAGGGTTACTGCGATGAATGGCTGCAAAAGCACAGCGAGATCTATCCCAATCCCGACCGCAGCCAGAAGCTCCGCCGCGCAGATGTTCTGAGCTTTCTCGGACGCTATGAGGAGGCCAAGACGATTCTGGATTCGCTTTCCACGCTCCCGATGAACGATAACCAGCAATTTGAATATCACAATGCGCAGCTTGATATGCTGCTGACAACCGCACATTATGACGAGGCCGCTGCATATCTCGATAAATGCCGGAAATTCATGGATATTTATTCCGAAACAAATCCGATGTACGGTGCAGTCTACGCCTGCAATGCCGCGGTGATCCTTGCGCTTGCCGATGATTTCGATGCTTCCGAGCATTATATGAAAAAGGCGGAGCAGATCTTCTCAACGATGAAGGATCATTCTCTCGTAATGCCGAAGATCTCAAGAACCATGCAGCTTTATGCACTGGGCTTTGCGGAAAAGGCGGAGGCGCAGGAGGAGGAAACCTACAAGTATATCATGAATGACCCGAAGCTCTCCGAGCAGTGGCAGAAGGATCATTTCCTCAGTGTGCTCGGCCGCGCACAGTCCATGCTTCCTGAAAAGAGGAAGGAGCCGCAGCAATGAATCTCCCTCGGATTTTTCCGGAATCCACGCCGCGCTCCATGCGCATTTCGGTGCTCGTCTTTTTCTGTTTGTTTGAGCTGTTCGGTCTTGCGCTCAGTCTGCGTGCGCTGATAGAGTCCGCATCTTCATTCTGGGCAATGTTTCTGGGCTTTCTGGCGCTGGGCGTCGCCGGTGTTGCAGTGATCGGTTTTTTCTGGCAGTTCCTGACGAAGATTGCCCGCAAAAACTCCTATCAGAAAGTGGAATCCTTTTTCCGTGAACGCGGATACTGTCCCGAAATGGCGGAAACGATCAAAAACATCATGCCGGCACCGACCAAACGTGACAATGTTCTGCGGATCTTTGTGCTGGTGATGGGCGAAGACTACGAAGCGGCCGAGGTTGAGATGGCGCATATCAATGAGCCGTCGCTGCTGCAGCGTGAATACGCCATGCTGACGGCTGCAAAGCTGCGGCTCTTCATGATGACAGACAGAATGGACAAATTTGAGCACATCCTTCTGAACAATCGGGAAAAGCTCGATGCGGCTTATGATTTGCAGCCTGATTATCTCGGTGAATATATCGGGTATGCCGATGATGCATTTCAGTATTATATGCTGTCGGCTGCGTATGCGCGTCTGAATGACGATACGGCTGCCGAAGCTGCAAACCGCAAAAAAGCGGAATTTCAGGTCTCAAACCGGAGCGAAGCCGAAATGCAGTGCTATACGCAGCTTCTGGAGCTGAATTCCCTTTATGCAGCCGGAAAGAATCAGGAGGCGCACACGCTGGAGCAGCAGCTCTATACGCTGCCGGACAGCTTTTCTCCGCCGATGTCACAGCCGCAGAAGAATATGTTTCGCACGGCACTGGAGCAGTCGCGCATTCTGGCTTCACATTCCGCGATTATGCGTTCCGAAACAAGAAACATCACCGAACGCGCAATGCCTGTGCCGGAGCCTGAAAATCCGGCGCTGCGATTCTTTGAGCCGATGTGAGGGTAATGCATGATATTGACCCGCGGAAGCAGCCGGCCTGCTCACAAAGCTGACCGCGCTGAAAGGAGCGTTGAACGATGGAGCTGAATCTCGCTGAGATCCTGTTTTTTATCCCGTTTGCGTGTTTTTTATTTGTGCTGTATGTCTATATTCCGTGGATGATCCTGCATCCCGCGGTCAGCACGCTGATCGGCAGGCCGCTCGGCTTCGGCTGGAAGCGCGTAGATGCGGAGATTTGTGCGGGAGAGCCGGAGGATGCCGGAAAGGCGCGTGTTCTGCCGAAAGCATCTGTTCTGCGCTTTGCCGAATTTGAAACAAACGGAGAAAAATATAAGATCCCGCTGTTCGGTGAAGGGGCGGAGGGCGCCTGCAGGCTGTATGTCAAGCAGAAAAAACCGCAGGAGGTCTGGCAGCCGAAATATGAAAGCAAGCTGACTGCGCTGGCCGGTGCATTTTTAATACTGGCGCTGTGGGCGGGGCTTGTCTTTGCGGGAATTTACATCGCACAGGCGATCAGAGGTTAAGCAAATCATCCGGATTATCCGGAGAAAATATTGATTTGAAAAGGAGTATTTTATCATGAACAAGAATCTGAGAAAGGCGATCATCGCCGGAAACTGGAAAATGAACAAGACCCGTCCGGAAGCAAAGGCACTTCTGGAGGAGATCAAGCCGCTCGTTGCAAATGCAGCCGGCAAGATCGAGGTCATCGCCTGTGTGCCGTTCACCAATCTGGAAACAGCGGTCAATACCACGGCAGGCTCCAATGTCAAGGTCGGTGCCGAGAATGTTCACTTTGAGAAATCCGGCGCATTCACTGGCGAGATCTCCGCTGATATGCTGACCGAGCTGGGCGTTGAATATGTTGTAATCGGTCACTCTGAGCGCCGTCAGTATTTCGGCGAGACCGATGAGACCGTCAATAAGCGCACAAAGGCAGCGCTCGCAGCAGGTCTCAAGCCGATCGTCTGTGTCGGTGAGCTGAAATGGGAGCGCGAGTGCGGCATCACCGAGGAGGTTGTCGGCAAGCAGATCAAGCTGGATCTGTGGGATGTGACCGAGGATGAGCTGAAAAATGTCGTCATCGCATATGAGCCGGTCTGGGCAATCGGCACCGGCCTCACCGCAACACCGGAGCAGGCCGAGGAGGTCTGCGGCTTCATCCGTGCGACCCTTGCAAAGCTCTATAATCAGGCTGCTGCTGATGCCGTGACGATCCAGTACGGCGGCTCCATGAACGCAAAGAATGCAGCAGAGCTGCTTGCAAAGCCGAATATCGACGGCGGTCTGATCGGCGGTGCTTCTCTGAAGGCTGCTGATTTCAACGTGATCGTTCAGGCGGCGGTTGAGGGCTGAGTGCCGCGAGACAGCATACGATTTCGGGAGGAGCTGAATCATATGAACAACGAAACAAAACCGATGCATACACTGACAAAATGCGGCCTTATTGTGCAGATTTTCTGTGCGTCGCTGAATATCGCGGCACTGATTTTTGCAGAGCCGTTTCTGAAGCTCCTGCGTCAGAATGTCAGCAGCGAAAAGCTGTCGGCAGCGGTCATGAATCCGCTTGGATACGTCATGCCGATGCTCGGCGTCGCGGTATATGTGCTGCTGTTTTTGCTGCTTCGGTCACAGATTGAGCATCCTTCGGCCTCGGCGGGCACGGTGCTGATTCTGATTCTGGCTTCGATACCGGTCATGTCTGTGCTCTCGATCTTTTTTAATCTGTTTGCGACACGCATGATTGTCACAATGTATGATGCAGAAACGATAGCGGCGCTTTCCTATGTCAGATCTGCTGCCGGTTTCCTGACGGTCATCGGCGGGATTGCTTATCCGCTGCTGGCAGCGGCGGCCGGCATGAACTGGCAGCGCTGGCGGCAGCTGTCATCCGCATCATAATGAAAAAGCACCCGAAGGACGGCTCCTTTGGGTGCTTTCTAGTTCTTTTTTCTGCGAAAACGCGCACGGAATTTCTGCCAGCTCACTTTTGTGCGCTCTGTCAGCTGCAGCCGCTTGCGGTGAATCATGGCGAGTGTGCGCGTATCCTCCGGAAAGAGCAGCTTCAGAATGCCGATCGCAATCGCAAATGTGAACAGCTTTTCCGGCGTTCCCGGCATCCAGAGAATGCCGAGCCAGACCGTCCCGATGTGCAGCAGCCACGGAATATCTGCATACCAGCCGATCCCCGTTGCACAGTATGCCCAGCCGTTTGTGATAAACCATGCAATGCCGACCGAGATCAGCAGATGCGGGTTTGTCAGCGCCCGCATCCACGGACGCAGTTTTTCTTTCAGCTCTGCCCTTGTCAGTTTATGCTTCATATTGTCATTCCTCAGAAGATGATGCTTCCGGCTGCTCCACGACCGGTATAAATGCAGCCGCAAAACGGTTTTTGCCGCGCTGTCTGACATAGATTCTGCCGATGCATGAGAAAACAGCCGCACCGATAAAGTTGACGAACAGATCCTTTAAGGTGTCTGTCAGGCCGATGTCGAGATAGCCGTCAATGATATACTGCCCGCCGTCCGCGGTTTCAATCACGGTGCGGGTGATCTCCCGTACCGGTATCGGAATATTCTGCTTTGTCGGATCCAGCTTGACCGACTGAAATGCCGTCAGAACGGTATCCTTCTGCATATCCAGCGCAAACAGGTGATCCATCGAAAACTCGAAAAATTCCCAGAAAATGCCGATGGTCATGGAAAAGCAGAATGCGGTCAGCGCAAGGAAATTCGGGGAGAGCCGGAACCGGATGTGCTGGTTTTCATTGAGCAGATCCGCAAGGCAGAAGCCGAAGGCTGCAAACAGAAAGCCGTTGACCGTATGCAGCATGGTGTCCCACAGCGGATATTTGATATAGAAGCAGGCGATTTCTCCGAGCACCTCTGCGCAGAAAATGAAGATCAGCACCGTGATTTCCAGCGCGGTCGGCAGCTTGATGCGGAGCTGCTTTTCGACGAAGGTCGGCGCAAGGAAGAGCACGAGCGTCAGGATGCAGGTAAACAGCCGTTCCCACTGATGCGCAAACGCGCTGCGGACGGCCACACCGAGCACGAGTATGCGCAGCACCGTCCAGACGATAAACGTTTTGCGGTTTTTCCGGATCTCAGCCGCAAGTGCCTTCGGACGCAGATATTTTCTTCTTCCTCCCATTGAAAACCCCTCCTTATCGTTACAGTATATGCGCCAGAGTTCAATATAAGAAAAAAAGCAGAGCCAACGCTCTGCTTCAAAGAAAATGAGGTCAAATCAAAATGTGTAGAACAAAAGAAAGGAGACAACAAAACGAGTGAAAATAACATTACATTATTTCACCGCTTTTATTATACACGAAAACTGCGTTTCAGTCAACCTTTTTTTGATTTTTTCACATTCTTTCTCCGATTTTCGTGAAATCGCCTAAAATCAGCCTATCATTTTTGAACAAGGTTTACAGCGAAAACAATTCCGGCTTGCCGCATTCCGGCATGATTCGTGAAAAATCGTTGAAAATACGGCAAACTGCTTTACTTTTTTCGCCGGTTATGGTATAATAGAGAAGCGAAACTCTGCGCAGAATGCGAAACCGGCTTTTCGCCGGAGATTCTGCGCGGAATCTTAGCTTTTACACTATATTATTTTCATGGAGGTACATTTCTTATGGCTATCGTTCGTAAGAAGAAGACGATGGACGGCAACAATGCTGCGGCATGGGTCTCCTACGCCTTCACGGAAGTCGCGGGTATCTACCCGATCACACCTTCCAGCCCGATGGCAGACTATGTTGACCAGTGGTCTGCACAGGGAATGAAAAACATCTTCGGCACAACGGTC
>JAFYBM010000157.1 GCA_017540225.1 Oscillospiraceae bacterium
CAATGACGGAAACAGTCGAGCGCAGTATCACCGAACACACCTCTCTTATATTATGGGGAGAAGACGAAAGTGAGGAAGGCGCAGCCGATATTGACTTCCGGTTTGAGATCGGAAAGTGGGACAAAGGCATCAGCGCTACTGATGCGGAAAAGGCGCTCGCAGACAGCGGACTGTTTGAACACATTGCTTTGCAGGTGGAGCAGGATTTTCTGTCGGCAGAAAATGAAGACAAAATAGATGTTTATTATGTCAACAGAGAAGCCTACATACGACTGTTCGGCGCGAATACAGCGGTCAGCTACGACGAACTGGTCAGCTCCGGCGGATATGTATACAATGCAAACTGCAAGGATTATGCGCAGTATGCAGATCCTTTGCAAAGCGGTTCTCTGACACTTGCAAGCACTTATAGAACACTGCTGGAAGATGCAGACAGTGAAAATATGGATTTCAATGATCTTTACAAGCTCACGAAAGCTGAGAAAAGGGAGCATTCACTCAATATTCTCGGTTCAGTCTCAATGAAAGATGAAAACGATCACTATTTTTCCTTGTACGGAGCAATCGAGACACATGAAAAGATCAAAGCTGAATGGTTCGGCGTGTTCAACGGGTTTGTGACTGCGGATTTTTCCTTTGCAGGGAGCGGCGCAGACGGTTACCGGTACAATGCTGCGGATCTGAAAAAAGCGCAGGACTGGTTCAGGGAGCATTCGGATTTCATCAGCACACACGATTCTGACGACACGGAGTATGAAGGCTTTTACGGCAGAAAGTGGAGAACACACAGTATTCTGGCGACGCTCCGTGCGGGCGTGCTGATGCTGAATCTGCTGCTTGCACTGGCGGCGCTTATCAATCTGTTGAATATTATCTCCATAGGCATCGCAAACCGCCGCAGCGAACTGGCATCGCTGCAATGCGTCGGTATGACCGACAAACAACTTGACCGCATGGCGGTGATAGAATGCATGCAATTTGCGGGTGCAGCGGCGATCATTTCAGCGATTATCTGCGCACTTGTAATGATCGGCACGGAGCTTGGTCTGACGGCGCTCATCAACGCTTCATTTGTAGACGAGAGCGAAGAAACCAGAAAGATGCTCAAAGGTCTGATTCACTTTGACCGTGTGAAGCCTTTTATCCGGGTTGGTCTTGCTGCGCTGACAGCCTTTGCGGCAGGCTGTTTCACCTCGCTTGTCATGCTCCGCGTGCAGAACAACGAAAGCCTTTCCGACCAGATTCGCGGCTCCGAAATGAAGCTCGATACCAGGAAATCGCATCTGCTCCGGAACAGTATCCTTGTCATTGCAGGGGTGTTTGTTCTCGTGATCGGCGGACTGCGGATTTACAGCGTTTCCGCCTATCGCCGTGACCGGAACGAATATGCAAAGGCAGGCTATCTCAATCTCGTGGCCGGCAAGGACACTAGGATCAATGTTTACAGCACCGGCGTGCAAAACAGAAAGCACACGATTGTCGGACTTGCGGGCATGGGCATTGA
>JAFYBM010000158.1 GCA_017540225.1 Oscillospiraceae bacterium
AAGGTTACTGCAATTAAATTCACCATGGAATGCCCGAACTCCACAACCGCAAATGATAAGGGCGAACTTCCGTGGTTCGGCGGCGCATTCGGTATCCAGAGCAAGGAAAACAGCTGGAATACCAAGCAGTGGTGCGTCAACGAGGAAAATGAGGACAAAGTTGTTGCTACAAAGATTGATGACAACACTTATGAAGTTACATGGGAGCTCTCCATTGCGGCTGCTGATGATGAGTATCTGCACGCTGTCTGGCAGAATTATGACAAGGGCGCTTCTAAGCTGAAGTCTGTCACACTGGTCGGACTTGACGAAGTCAGCGAAGCTCCGGCTGATACCACTGCAGCTCCGGCTGCTACTACAACCGAGGAGAAGAAGGACGACAAGGCCACTACTACAACATCCGGCAGCAAGACCAATGCAACCAGCGGCAACAAGACCGACGGCGCAAAGACCGGCGATGCAGGTGTCGGCATTGCAGTTGCAGCGCTGTCTCTTGCAGGTGCAGCAGCTGTTGTTGCACGCAAAAAGCACTGATTTCGTAAACCCGAAACCATTATTTTAAGAAAGAGGCGATTGTTATGAAAATGAGAAGAATTCTCGCAGGACTGGCAGCGGCGGCAGTCGCTTGCGCTGCCACAGCAATTTCCGCATCCGCGGCAGTTACCAACGCAAACAGCGAAGGCAGCTACGTTGTTTCTCTGAATGATCAGGAGAACTGGGGCGCAATCAAGGGCGTTGTCGTGACCATTACGGTCGCTGATGACCTTGAGACAAAGGGCGGCGCCGGCGGTGCTGTGGTTATTCAGGGCACAGGCCGTGCATGGGCAGCCGGCTCCAAGGAGTTCGGTATCAGCGGCACCGGTACTGCAACCGACAAGGATCAGACCTCTGCCAAAATGAACGGCAAGGTCGCAACACTGACCTATGACGCAGGCTCCGCGATTTTCGCAGACGCACTGAGCGATGAGAAGGCATGGGGTCAGCTTTGCATCCAGTCCTACTGGGGCGCAGATTTCTCCGTTGACAATGTTCAGTATCTCTATGCAGAGAACACATCGGCGTCAACAACTGAACCGGCTGCTGATTCAACGACTGAGGCTCCTGCCGACACAACAACAGAGGCTCTCGCAACAACAACGGCTGTCGCCGTTGCCGGCACAACGACACGGGATGCTGAGATCTCTGCACTGACAACCGGCGCAACCGGTGCAACCGCAGTTCTGACAGGCGTTACCGGCACAAGCGATTCCAGCAATTCCCTTGCTCCGGCAACCAATGCCAATAAGACAACAACTGCTGCAAACAAGACCGAGGACAAGAAGGATACGACCGGTAATGTCAAGACCGGTGATGCAGGCGTCGGTATTGCTGCTGCGGCACTCGCAATGGCAGCTGCAACCGCAATTGCTGCACGCAAGAAGCACTGAGATTGCTCCTGATCCGGCATATTGAATACGAAGAGGCGATTGCATGAAAAACATTCGTGTTTCACAGGTTTGGCAGCAGCCGCAGTCGCCTGTGCTGCAATGGCAGTTTCCGCTTCCGCAGTTGTTTTCACGCGGAAGGGAAATGCTGAATATGCACCCAAAACTTATACCGTTTCGTTAGAGAACGTTGACATTGCAAAAATCGACAACATCCGAGACGGGTACAGATGTATCCGGCGGTACGACGAATTCCGCACAGGCAGTCGGTTATTCTTCAATGACCGATACAACTGCAGCACCCGTACCTGTGACCGGTAATGTTACAACCGGTGATGCCGGTGCGGCAATTGCAGCAGCAGCACTTGCAATCGCAAGTGTGACGGCATTTGTTGCCCGCAAAAAGCACTGCGATAAGCAGTGAGATCTGAGTTTTGTTTCAAATGCCCTCTGCGACAGCGTAGAGGGCATTTGTTCCGAAAGATAAAAAGGAGGAAACCATAATGCAAATGAAGAAAGCACTGTGTATTCTTGCAGCAATGATGATGACGGCAGCACTCGCATCCTGCGGCAAGGATACGGCAGAGACCTCTGTTGAAGACAGCAGTTCTGTTGCAGAGACCTCTGCGGAGTCTTCAGAGGAAAGCTCCGAGGAGGAGTCTTCTGAAGAAGAAGTCAAAGAGCCGCCGACACGGGACGTCGGCACGATTGATGAGAATGCAATCACCTTTGATGACGACAATATGTATACCGGTCATCAGATGGGCGGCGGCGGCGATGAGTGTGACATTGAGCTGTCTATTGTTGATCTCGACGGCGACAAGAAGCTCAAGGTTCATGCGCTGAGAGACGATCCTTCCAAGGATTACGGCGTTGTCAAGATCGTGTTCAATCTGCCGCAGATGCTCGGACTGGAGAATGTCGGCAACATCGGCCACATTTCCGTAGATTTCACCTGCATCGCAAATGAGATGTGGAAGAACGATGACGGCTCCGAATCGCTGGTTGTCGGCAATTTCCTCGGGGCACTCGCGGGCAATATCGCTTCGCAGAAGGGCACGGACGAGGAAGGCAATCTCATTCAGAACGAATGGGCAAACCACTACGAATTTGCATATGACGACTGGGAGAACAGTGAGCATTCATGGCGCTGCGAAACCGATATTCCGGCGCTGCTCCCCGCAAACGGCTATGCCGCAAACGATGAGGGCACCACGCTTGTCATCATGAGATGGGGCCAGAAGAATGATGTTGATTTCTACATCGACAACATTACCTTCTATGACAAGGATGGCAAGTCCATGAAGTGTACCCCGTCTGACGGCGCCGCTGCTGAGGGCGGAGAGGCCGAGGCGGAAGCAGAGGAGTCTGAAGCTGAATCTTCTGAAGCACCTGCTGAAGACGCAGAATAATCTGAATGCAAATACCGTTCCTGCTGCTTGCGGGAACGGTATTTTTTTGTCAGATATTCACAAAAGACTTGCTTTTTTTTACGATTTGTGGTATGATAAAAGCGTATAAACCCATATCATAATAAGGAGGCAAACGAATGGCTGAACGGTTTACAGTTACACTGAAACAGATCATTGACGAATTTCATCTGGAGGTACTCTATTGCCCCGGTGATGCATCTGAAATTCTTGTGGCGGAAAATGATATTACCCGTCCGGGCTTACAGCTCATGGGCTTTTATGAGTATTTCAATCCGGAGCGCATCCAGATCATCGGCAAAATGGAATTTGCGTATCTTTCTACGATCGACGAGAAAGAGCGCGTGGAGCATCTTTCCGCGCTGTTTGCGCAGCATATCAAATGCCTGTGTCTGAGCCGCGGTCTGCCCTGCTTTGCGGAAATGCTGACGCTGGCACAGCAGTATCAGGTTCCGGTGCTGCGCACTTCGGAATCAACTTCGCATTTCACATCCAATCTGCTCTCTTTCCTCAATCTGCATCTCGCACCGCGTGTTACGCGCCACGGCGTGCTCATTGAGATCTACGGCGAGGGCATCTTTATTACCGGTGAAAGTGGCGTCGGAAAGTCTGAGTGTGCCATTGAGCTGGTCAAGCGCGGACACCGTCTTGTCGCAGATGATGCTGTCGAGCTGCGCAAGGTTTCCAATACCAATCTGGTCGGCACATCGCCGGAAAACATCCGGCATTTCCTTGAACTGCGCGGCATCGGCATCATCAATGTGCGTCGCTTGTTCGGTATGGGCGCCGTCAAATTGCAGCAGGAGATCGACATGATTATCGAGCTGGAGCCGTGGGATTCCAGCAAGATCTATGACCGTATGGGCGTGGATGAACAGTATGCAAATATACTCGGCGTGAAAATCCCTTCCATGACGATTCCGGTCAAGCCCGGCAGAAATACTGCGGTCATCATGGAGGTCGCGGCGATGAACAGCCGTCAGAAGAAGATGGGCTACAATGCAACGGAAGAATTGCTGCACAATCTCGGTCTGGAAACCATGCAGGGGAAAGAGATTGTCAAGAATTTCGATGAATTCTGACCGGCAATGACAGAACAGATTGAAATTACGGCGGCCGCCGATCTTCATACACATACGGTTGCTTCGACGCACGGTTATTCTACCATCAATGAGAACGCTGCCGCTGCAAAGGCACGCGGTATGAAACTGCTGGCTGTGACCGATCACGGGCCGGCGATGCCCGATGCACCGCATCTCTGGCATTTCCACAATTATAAAGTGCTGCCGCGCGAAATCGACGGTGTTGCAATGCTTTACGGCGTCGAGGCGAATATCATTGACGAGAACGGCACACTGGATATGGACGCAAAGGAGCTGCGCTTCTGCGAATGGGTCATTGCGTCCTATCATACACAGTGTGTGCAGTTTCCGCGGACACCGGAGCTTGTGACGCAGGGCTACCGCAAAGTCTGCGAGAACCCCGATGTTGATGTGATCGGACACCCGACGACTGCGTTTTTTCCGTTTGAATACGAGCCTGTGCTGAAGCTCTTTAAGGAGGCCGGTAAGCTCGTCGAGATCAACGAAAGCTCGCTGCGCTGGAAGCCGGGCGCACTCGAAAATGCAAAAACTGTTTATGCACTCTGCAAAAAGCACGAAATACCGATTGTTTTGAATACAGACGCCCATTATGCCGGCCTGATCGGCAAAACGCCGCTTGCCTCGCAGCTTCTGCTGGATCTGGATTTTCCGAAAAAGCTGATTGTAAATCTGGATGCAGCGCGGATCGCAGAGCTGGCGGCAGCCAAGCGCGGCATCACATTCTGAGAGAGGATCGGACGTCATTCCAAGAAAGAGAGGCAGCTATGATCAATTTTGACGAACTGACTGCGGTTTGTGAGCAGGCCGGCGCGGAGCTAATGCCGGACGCTGCACTCGCACCGCTGACGACCTTTAAGCTCGGCGGACACTGCAAGGCGCTCATTACTTTGCCGGATGCGCAGGCCTGCCAGACTGTGTATTCGTATCTGCGTGAAAATCAGATTCCGTATGCGCTGATCGGGCGCGGCAGCAATCTGCTTGTGCCGGACGAGGGCTATGACGGTGTTGTACTCAAGCTGAGCGGCAAGCTCAGCTCCGAGATCACGGTCGATGAAGGGGTTGTGACCTGCGGGGCAGGAGTATCACTGAAAAATCTCTGTCTGTTTGCATTGGAGCGCAGCCTGACCGGTCTGGAATTTGCTTACGGAATCCCCGGCTCTGTCGGCGGAGCCGTGTATATGAATGCGGGTGCTTATGACGGAGAAATCTCGCAGGTGCTGCAATTTGTGACGATTCTTGACGAAAACGGAAAGCTCCGCACGGTTCCCGCTGAGGCGCTGGAGCTGCGTTACCGTCACAGCATACTGATGGAGCGCGACTGGACGGTTCTCAATGCCGGCTTCTGGCTGGAATTCGGCAATACCGATGTGATCCGTGATAAGATGCAGGATCTGCTCGGACGCAGAAAATCCAAGCAGCCGCTTGAATTTCCGAGTGCCGGCAGTACATTCAAGCGGCCGGAGGGCAGCTATGCCTCGAAGCTGATCGACGAATGCGGACTCAAAGGCTATGCGGTCGGCGGCGCACAGGTCAGCGAGAAGCACGCGGGGTTTGTCATCAACCGCGGCGGCGCAACCTTTGCAGATGTTATGGCCGTCTGCCGCCATGTGCAGGAAACTGTGAAGGCCCAAACCGGCTATGAGCTGGAATTGGAGCCGGAGATTCTGGGGGCAAAGAAATGAGCGGCGTACAGGAAACGTATCTTTTCTCTGTCGTGATACCGGCGCACAATGAGGAAAAATATATCGGAAAATGTCTGAAAGCGATCCGTGATGCGGAGAAACAGGCTGCGCCCAGCCGTGTGCAGATCATTGTCGTTGCGAACCGCTGCACGGACCGCACTGCGGAAATTGCCGCAGAATTCGGCGCAGAGGTGCTCGAAAACAACGAAAAATGCATTGCTGCTATCCGCAATACGGGTGCGGCGGCGGCAACGGGAAAGATTCTGGTCACGGTTGATGCGGATACGATCATTGCGCCGGAAACGCTCTGTGAGATCCGTTCGCGGCTCGGAAGCGGAAAATACATCGGCGGCGGTGCCATGCCCGTATTTGACAGAGCCTCGCTTGGCATTGCGCTGACGACCTTTTATATTTTCTTCCAGATGCTGCCGATGCTCATTAAAAACCGCGCAATGCTCTCCGGTGCGGTATTCTGGTGCCGGAAAAAGGATTTTGACGCAGTCGGCGGCTTTGATCCGTCACTGGTCAGTCTTGAGGATCTTGATTTTGCGAAGCGGCTGAAGCAGTACGGCGCAGCGCATGGGAAAAAATACGGTACACTGCGGGCGAAAATCCTGACTTCCGCACGGAAATTCGATGAATTCGGTGACTGGTATCTGCTGAAAAACCGGAAGCTGACCAAAGCAATCTTCACCGGAAAGGATCGTTCAGCCGCCGATCATTATTATTACGATGTCAGATAAAACAGAGGAATCAAAACAATGATGGAAATGGTGCTGATTACCGGCATGGCAGGTGCCGGCAAAACCAGTGCGCTGGACGCACTGGAGGATATCGGCTTTTATGCCGTAGATAATCTGCCGCTTGCAATGCTGGAGCCGTATCTCAAATATTGTCTCGAAAAGGGCGGCCGTTATTCGCGGACGGCTGTGGTTATCGACCTGCGCTCCTGTCACCGGTATTCGCAGCTTGCAGAGTCATATCGCTTTATTCGTGAGAAATACCATGAGGAGATCACATTTCGCATGGTTTGCGTCGAGGCATCCGTTGATGTGCTTTCGCGGCGTCTCCGGACGGCCAGACGCGGACATCCGGTTGCAATTCGGAAATTTGAGGGCGATCTTGATGCTGCAATCAATTTTGAGCACGATCAGCTGCAAATTATCCGTGCAACGGCGGATTTTCTGATTGACTCCTCGCTGATTACCGCAGCGCAGCTCAAGGATCAGATCAAGACGCATTTTCTGCAAAATATCACAGATGCGATGCCGATTCAGGTCATGAGCTTCGGCTTTAAGTATGGTGCGCCGATGGAAACAGACCTTGTGTTTGATATGCGCTGCCTTCCGAATCCCTACTATGTGGATTATCTGCGTGAGCATACGGGCGTGGAGAAATGTGTGCAGAATTATGTCATGGATGCGCCGGAATCAAAGGAATATTTCGACAAGGTTGTAAAGCTGCTGAAATTTCTGGTTCCGCTGTATATCCGTGAGGGACGGCCGCAGCTCGTGGTCGGCTTCGGCTGTACGGGCGGTCAGCACCGTTCCGTGACCTTTGCCGAGCTGGTTTCCGAGGAGCTGCGCAAGGCGGATATGCACGTTATTACGCATCACCGCGATTACAAAAAGAATCGCTGAGCGGGGATTTGTATGGATAATTTGTATCAGGATATTCTTTCGCGCCTGACGCCGGATGCTGACGGTGTCAGGCTGCATTTATTTGATGAAGTGACCTCGACAAACGATCTGCTTCGGGCGGCGGCAGAGCAGGGGGCGCCGGAATTTACCGTTTATGCGGCGCAGCGCCAGACGGCCGGAAAGGGCCGGCAGGGGCGCAGTTTTTTTTCGCCGCAGAACGGACTCTATCTGAGTATACTGTTCCGGCCGCAGATGGCTGATGCGCTTGCACTGACAACGATGGCGGCAGTCGCGGCGGCAGAGGCAGTGGAGCAATGCTGCGGCGAAACCGTGCAGATCAAATGGGTGAACGATTTGCTGCTGCACGGGCGAAAAATCTGTGGGATCCTCGCTGAGGCGCAGTTTTCAGATAAACCGGTGCCGGATTATGTGATCGTGGGCATCGGCATCAATCTGACGGCACCGCAGGGCGGTTTTCCGCCGGAGCTGGCCGGAATTGCAGGTGCAGTATTCCGCGAGATGCCGGAGAATGCATATGCAGTGTGTGCCGCAGCGCTGATCTCCGCGCTGATGCGGAATTACCGCGGGCTGGCGGGAAAGCAGTATCTTTCCGGCTACAAGGCACGGCTTTGCGTTCTGGGCAGACAGGTGACGGTACTGGAAAACGGTGCGGAGCAGCCGGCAGAGGCGCTTGCTGTCGATGACGATCTGCGGCTGCTGGTGCGGTATGCAGACGGCTCGGAGCAATGGCGCAGCTCCGGTGAGATCCGGATCCGGCTGACCGCCGGTTCATAAAAAGACCCGCAGCAGGGATCATCTCTGCTGCGGGTTTTGTGTGATTCAGCGGGTTCCGTCTCGTGTTCTGCCAGTGCCAGCATAGCCCGCAGATCCGACAGATCGGCAATGCCGTCTGCATTGAGGTCTGCCTGTGCAAATGCCGTGTCATTCAGATGCATTCCATTGCTTTCCGAGAGCCAGCGTGCAAAGGTCAGCACATCGTCAATATCGACAACGCCGTCACCGGTGACATCACCTGCGATTGTTTCGGCAGGATCCGTTGCTGCAAAGCAATAGCCGTTTGCATGACAGAAGGTGTCAATTATGCCGCCTGATTTACCGTAAATCGTGCGTGAATCTGCAAATTCTGCAAAGCCGGCAGCGTCAATCCCGATGACGGGAACGTTCTGTCCCAGCTCGCTGATATAAATCTCCTCCGGAATTTCAATGCCGGCTGCATCGGTCGTCAGGCCGATAACTGTTGCGCCGTCCGCATCGGCAGAATAGATCACGCCGTCAGCGGATACGGTCACGGCAGGTGCCTTTGCGGAAACCGCCACGGTATATGCCGCGTCGATTAAATCATCAATGACAAAATTCGCAACACAGTATATCGAGCAGGTTTCGCCGGCTTGCAGCGTGAGAGAAGCAGGCAGCTCCGGCAGCAGACTGCCGTCCGGCGCGTATACATATGCTGTAATTTCGTCCTTTTCGGCATCCGGCAGAGTCAGATAATAGGTTCCGTCCTGTCCGGCTGTGAATACAAAGCGCTGTGCGTCGCCAAACCGGCCGTGCGGAACGAAAACCGCCTCGTCCAGCGTGAGTTTTGTTTCGGGTACCTCTGTATCAGGCTGCGGATCCGCAGCCGTAAACATATCAGCCGGTGCAATCCGGTATGCAACCTCCAGCTCGCCGATATAAATGCCGATGCCGCGCAGGAGTACATAGGCTCTGCCGAGATGCGACTGACTGCATTGCCATTCGATCCGGTAATCCAAGCCTTCCGTCAGGCGCTTGCCGCCGTCCGTGACAGTGATTTCCGGAAGGCCGGTGCCGATATACACCGGTGTTTCCGGCAGGACAGCTTCACAGTCATCCAGCAGGCGGTAGGCGGAGGTCAGCTTGAACGGGATACTTCCCTTTGCGGTTTTGTCAAAATACGAAACACTGACATAATACTGTTTTCCGGCTTCCGGCTGCACTGTGCCGTAGGTATAGGAGATGCCGCCGATGCGGCTGATGCACTTCCATTCGCTGTCGTATACTTTGATGGCAGTGTGATCCAGCTCATCCTTTGTAAAGCAGTAGCTGCCGTATTCCGGATTCCATTTGTAAAATGCCGGCATTCCGGCTTCGGTGATTTCTGCCGTGTTTTTGCCTTCGTTCAGTGCCGGAAGCGTTTGCGGATCAAGCTGCGGAATGATATGGAATGTGCCGAATGCTTCACCCAGATATTTACCGGTACCTTTGACTGTGACCGTATACTGTCCGCATTCGGTCAGCGCGCTTTTAAAGTGCAGCACATAGTCTGTATCCTGTTGCAGCATTTGTCCGTCCAGCGTGACAGACACCTGCGGCATGACCGGTTTTCCGGTATAAATGCAGTCTTCCGCGAAAACCTCTGCATTGTCCAGTGATACAGCGCGTGTACTGAGGCGGAATACCAGCGGGCGTTTTCCGGACGGCGTACCTGTCAGCCGAACCGTATAACGGCCTGCGGACATGGTAACCGGCACGCCGATGCCAAGATCGTTGCTGCCGATGTTGTCGCCGATGAATCCGGAAATCTGCTCACCGCCGCTGAGGGATTCGAGTATAAAGGTCGTTTCTCTTTCAAGGTTCAGCTCAAATTCCTGATATGTCTCATCAATGAACGGGCGGTATTCTGTCGGGGTATCCAGTGCAAGCTCCGATAATTCGGAATCATGGCTCAGCTCAATGCGCGGAACAGTTACGATTGTGCCGCAGTAATCGCCCAAACCGCAGACGATTCCGTGGTATTCGCCGGATTCGTCCTGCAGCAGCGTAAAGCTGTAATCCAGATCGCGTTTCAGGTATTTGCCGTTATAATAGAGACTGATCTCTTTTTCTGAAATCTTTCCCGTGCCGGTATCCTTGGAAAGCACACCGGTAAAGGAGCCTTCATGGAGATGCTTTTTCTTGCTGAGGAAATAGATGCTGTAGGGCTGACTGCAATAGGTATTGATGCGTCCGGTGCTGCTTTCACCCCATTCCCTGATTTTGCTGCTGTACGGGAAATAATACAGCCCCTTTGTCGCGGATGCGTTTCCCTCGATGCCGTCCAGCGGGTAATACGGATCATCCTGAATGAATAATTCGAGCCATGATTTTGTCTTTTCCGTGAAGCCTTCAAAATACGCTGCATCGTAAACACCGCTTTCCAGCATTGCACGGATGCGCTCCTCTGAATATCCCAGATACAGCGAATAATCGGTATCCGGCTCGGGTGACGCAAGGAAATACCCTGTTGTTCCGTCCATATTCAGGGCGCCGCTGTCAGGCGTGATCGGCTCTGCAAGCACCACGCCGGCATACACGCTGCCGGTGTATTCTCCGATGCCTTTTGCGCAGATCAGCATTTCCCCCGGTGCATCATTGTGCAGCAGCCTGATCTCGTAATCTTCACCTTCCGTCAGCGTCTCATCCGTGAAGTGCAGCTGATATTCCGGTTCTGCGGGTTTGCCTGTAAATGCCATGCAGGCCGGCGCTTCAATTTGCATTGCTGCGGAGAGCGAACGCTTCCGTTCGATCCGGAATACAAGATCACTGTGATCTGTCGGCGAGATTTTCAGAATAACGTCTTCCGTACTGCTGAAATAATGCCAGACACTTTCTCCGGTTTTGAGATATTCCTGATCAAGGCGATTCTGCGGCACTGTGTCAACATATGCGCTGGAATAAACGCTGTATTTGCCGTTTTCCGGTAAATCCAGTACAAACTGATATTCCGAATATTCCGGCGTGAAAATGACGTATACAGGGCCTGCATCTGCTTTCAGGAGAAGTGTCTCATTTTCCTGTATCCTTCCGGCCAGCGGGCAGGTAAGGATGCAGTCTCCCTGATATGCGCCGATGCCGCGGAGATACATATAAACCGTGCCGGCGGTCTGATTGTTGAAATAGGTGATCTCATAATCCCTGTCTCTGGTCAGTGCGTCGATTTCAAGGCCGTTATAGCTGAACTGCGGTTCCGGTTCGACCGGATTCCCGTCTGTCAGGAACTGCACACTGTCCGGATCGAACTCCTGCGCAATCACCGGAAGCAGCTTTTCTGCATCCGGCGCAGTGCAGAGCTGCAAAGCGGGATTCTGCGTTTTCAGCCGGATGAAATAGGTTTTTCCTTTTTCCAGTCCGGAATACTGTTTGCAAATCAGATGGTCGGCTGAATGCTGACTGAATGTCAGGGCATTCCTCATCTCCTGTCCGTCCGCACTGAATATCTGTATTGCTGTGCTTTGCTGCTGGACGCTTTTGATAACGGCTTGCAGATCACTCTGCTGCCGGAACATATCCGGCCGGAAGGCAGTATAGAAGCACTGCCGGTCACTGTCGGATTCATGCGTATACTGACAGATAAAGATATGTGAATCACTGGAGCGGGATTCTTCCGGAAAAGAACAGTCTGCGGGCTGTTTCTCCGTCAGGATTCCGTTGACCGCGGATGCATTCTTCCAGCTTGAATAGATTTTTCTGCTGTAATAGTTTCCGCAGCAGAGGCTGTAATAACGCACCTGAATATTGCCTTCTCTGTCCGGTTTATCCGGCCGGAAATATGTGACAAAATCCTTTTTATTTTTGAGTGTTATAATTTGAGAGTTGCTTTCATCTCCGGCAGCTTCTATGTGAAGATCCAGCACGACAGACGGCTCCCCGATGATTTCGCCGTCCTTTGTAAAGAATTCTCCGAGATAATAAGACGGCTTGGAATCATCGCAGCAGAGCAGACCGCTGAAATCGTGATCCGCAATACGGACATAATCAAATACACTCTGATCCCGATATGTCTGTGTCAGAATATAATATGTTTTTCCGCCTTTCAGAGGCACCGGCTTCAGCTCTGCGAGGTTTTCCGTTCCGCTGAGTTTGACAGACTCTGCCGGATGCTCCGGATCAATCAGTGAAGAAGCATTGCTGCTGAAAGCGTACCAGTCGCCGTCTGTTTCCGGTGTGATCGGAATATATGCACCAATCAGCGCATCCTCCGAAGCAGGAACTGCCTGATATTCCGGACAGGCTTCGCTGATCTTCTTCCAGTCAATAACATAAGTCTCCCCATCGGAAAGCAGGTCGTCAGCGGTCAGCTGTACCGCCGGAAGCACCGTGATCCGGAATTCCGCCGGTGTACTGTTCTCAACGCCTTTCAGTTTTGCGCGGACAGTATAATCACCGGGCTGCTCCGCATAAAATGTGTACGAAGCGCCGGATGCGCCTTCGATCGGTACCGCAGTTCCGTTTTGCAGCAGTGACCATTCTACGGAATCCGCAAAATCTGCCGAGATGGATGTAACACAAAGCTCGGCGGATGCATACTGCAAAATACGCTGCTCGGATGCGGAAGCGGGTGCGAGGTAGGGTGTGACATAGTAGGTTTTCAGCTCTGCCTGATTGCCGTATAATCTGCGCTGCTTTTGATTATACTGTTCAACGTAATCACGCAGCGGCGATTCGGCGGGGCCGGCAAAAAAGTCCGGCTCGATCAGAATATCCGGATCTACGGTTTCCAGCTTATCCCCGACGATCAGCGCTTTCATTACGGGCTGGCCGTAATGATACCAGATCGGCTCATTCTGTTCAAAATCGAATTCACCGAGATGCCGGAGATTCGGCAGATACACCGGCGCCTGCGATGCTGCGAGACTGTAGGATTTCAGCTCGGTCAGTTTCGGCATGGTAATCAGCGGAGCCTTTGTGCCGAACAGCGCATTCTCTCCCATCTCGGTCAGCGCAGAGAACGTGACCGGCTCCTCAAACTGATAGCAGAGACCGAATGCGCCGATGCGCGTGAGCTTTGCAAAATCAATATCTGCTTTATAGGTGCAGTCAAAAATCCAGAGTGCCTTTTCACCGATTTCCGTGATGCCGGGCGCGGAAAGATATTCCAGCGACTGTGATTCACACAGCAGATTGTCCGGCAGGGCAGTCAGGGTTTCCGGCAGATACAGCGCATTGACCTTTGCACCGTGGAATGCAGCTTCACCGAGGGATTCCAGCTTCGGCAGTTTGACCGTTCCGCTGAGATCGGAGTATTCAAAAGCGCCTTTTCCGATTGTCGTGATATTTTCAAAATGCAGATCGACGGATGCAAGATTGGTGCATCCTGCGAATGCATTGTCCGGAATCTCTGTGAGGTTTTCCGGCATTTCCGGATAAATCTTCAGGCCGGAATGATCGAACGCACCGCGGCTGAGCTTTTTCAGTTTGCCGACCGTCAGGGTATCCAGCTGATTGTTGGCAATTGCATATTCGCCCATTTCCGTGACGCCGGTTGCTTCCAGCACCTCCAGATTGCAGCCGTCAAATGCGTGTGCGCCGATGGATGTGACCGAATCCGGCAGGAAAACATACCGAACCTCTTTGCCGGCAAATGCATTGTCACCGATGGCTTTCACGGTTCCCGGCAGCACATCGCCTCTCAGGTCAATCGAGCGTGCAAGACCGTTGTATCCGATCAAAACACCGTCCTCGATCACATAGGGATTATCGGTCATCTGCTCTGCAATGCAGTAATCTGCGGATGTCATGCGGCTGACTGTGCCGTCCTTGACGGCGACGGCCTTCAGATGCACCGAGTTTTCCAGCCGGAACGGTTCCGTATAACGGATCCCGTTTTCTGCGGAGGGGGTGCTGCCGTCCAGCGTATAATAGATCTCGGCGCCCTCGGTTTCGGTTGAAAGATGAATTGTGATCGGATCAGAATAATACACCCTGTTCGGATAATAATCCTGCTCCTCAACGCGGATCTCGGGCTTTGCGCAGCGCTGTTCTCCGAAAAAGGAGCCGTGCAGATCAATCATTCCCCAGCCGTATTCCGGATCCCTTCCTTCCGTGCCGAGATCTTTCGCGTGCTGTTTCAGCAGATCGTACATTTCTGCAAAGCTCAGTGAAGGATCATAGGAAAGCAGATCCGCAAAAGCCGCCGCAACAAAAGGCGTTGCCATGCTGGTGCCGTTCCATTCCTCCAGCGATGTCGGAGAGCCTGAAACCGCACTGAGAATACCGGAACCCGGTGCTGCAAAGTCGATTTTGTCACCGTAATTGCTGAATGAGGCCAGAGTATAGCCGTTGTCGCCCCACCAGTCATAGTCCACCGCAGAAACCGTGACAGCATCCTCTATGTAGGCAGGTGTGTGATAGATCACATCCTCGGTATTGTTTCCGGCGGAAATGCAGATCGGGATGCCCGCTTCGGCGATGCTGCGGACACCGTCATCCATCAGGGCGCTTTCGCCCCAGCCGCCGATGCTCATGCTGACCACATCCGCTTTCTGCTCCAGTGCATACATCAGGCCGCAGTATATTTCCAGTGTGGATGCTTTGTTGTTCCGGTTCAGCACCTTGATCGGCAGAATCCGGACGTTTTTCGGTGTGGACTGACAGATGATGCCGGCGCAGTGGGAGCCGTGTCCTTGTTCATCTTCAATGGTGCCGCCGTTGTTGAGGCTGAAGCATTTGCCGTTTTCGGCAATACGCCCCTGAAACCAGATATGTTCCGTATTGATGCCGGTATCAATCACAGCGACTGTGATTTCCGGCAGGTCGTTTTTTTCCTGTTCCAGCCATTCGCAGTATTCGTCCGCGCCGATTGCCGAAACGCCCCAGCTGACATTGCTGCTGTCGGAAGCATCATAGTCTTCGGCGGAAAACGCGGTGTCATCGCCCGAAAAGATCTGATCGGGGCAGACATAACGGATGTCTTTCTGTTCGGAAAGGGACTGATAGGCTGCATATGCCGCGCCGGCGGATGAAAATTGCAGAACGTGCAGATTCGCATAGCCGGAAGCAATTTCCTCACAGTCCGGCACATGGACAGGCCGCGCGCTTTTCACGATCAGCCGGCCGGTCTGGAATGGTGAGCTGATGATGGTTTCGCCGTCTTTCTCCCTGACCGTGCAGCCGGTGACAGCCTCAGCCTCCTGTGCTGTCAGAATGCGGCCGTTTTCGTTATAGACCGGTGCGCCGTTCCGAACCTGCCATCCCTGATACTCCGAACCGACATTTTCGCCGCCGCAGCGGTACTGCGCGGTGTCGGGACAGAAGCACAGCTCCGTATATGCGTCCTCGCTGCTGCTGCAATGCGCAGCGAGCTGTGCCGCAAATTCTGCGGCAGAGACGGTATGTGCCGCATCCGCAGCAGGAATGAACGGCAGATCGTAAACCGTATGGCTGACCAGCAGCAGGGCGGCTGTCAAAACTGTGATTGTTTTTGTCGCTGTATGTTTGTTCATAGGTGCCTCCTCCGGAAGCGGCCGGTCTCCATTCCTGAAATGCATCCGGCCGTTGATAGACATGATCTGTCATTTCCATTTTACCATATTGCGGGGGAAAATACAATGGAAACGGCAAAAAAATACAGCGCGGCAAGACGCGTGCGGTGAAAACAGCAGTTGTTTATTGGAGCGTCACGAGCAATCTGGGGCTGATTCTGCTCGGTGCGGCCGGTATTCTGCCGCTCGCGGCCTTTGCGCTGCTGTACAATGCATCCATACTGGCAGTCGGACTGAAAAGCATGGCGGATTTGTCGGTTTGGAAAAATGATTGAATACGGATGAAAGCAAACAGGCTCTCGATTCTCCCGAGAGCCGTGCTTCTTTCATTCTTCTGATAAATCTTCATCCGTCAACAGAATCTCGCCGGTTTCGTTTCCGCAGCGGATCGCACGGTCAAGCGCCATGATCGTGGCGACCGTTCCGTCGATCTTCTCGGTGGACTTTTCCTTGTCGGGCTTGATGTTTCCTGCGGGATCACGGTTGGAGGCGAAATATCACAGTAGGAGAATACAAGAGAAAAGCACTGAACCTGTCCGAGTTCAGTGCTTTGCTTATTCACCATATTAGTGCATCTGCTCACGAATCCGGTCGATCAGCCCCAGATCCGCGGGCAGCCATTTCACGCTGTCAAGTTCCTGTTTTGTGATCCAGCGTGCCTCCTGCGCTTCCAGCAGCACCAGATTTCCTTCGATGACCTCACACCAGAAGCAGTCCATAGACAGGTGAAAATCCGGATAATCATATTCGACGGTCTCGATCAGGTCACCGATTCTGATTGTGGTATCAAGTTCCTCCCGGATTTCTCTTGCCAATGCCTGCTGCTGTGTTTCGCCGGGTTCGATCTTTCCGCCGGGGAATTCCCACTGCCCTTTGAACGCGCCGTATCCTCTTGCCGTGGCAAATATTTGTGCTTTGCTTTGGAAAGAGTCACAAATCACGGCTGCAACGACTTTGATTGTTTTCATGGTATCACCTGAATTCCAAGGCTTTTCAGATACTGATAAGCCTCGTCATAGAATTCCGGCATACGGGTGCTGTCCTCCCAGAAGCCGCTCGGATTCTTGTGCGGATTGCCGGCGGGAACACAGATCACCATGCCGGCTCTGGCTCGCATCGCCGTGGTAATGATCGCACAGAAGTCCGAGGATTGCGTTTTCATCTTCACACAGGAATTCCTTGAAAATGCTATGATATAAGCAGCGCGGGCTCTCCTTCATGGCTGTCATCTCCTTTGCATTCGTGTTCACATATAGTGTATCACAATTCGGGACGGAAATCAAGTGTGATTCGACTCATAGAGGCTGCTCAAGCTGATAATGACCGGTTCAATCAAGTTGACACTTGTGTCAACTTTGACATGAACTGATACACAACTCGTTTCTGATGGGATAAAATATGCTACGCTAGCTGTCAGGCGTTTCGAGCAGTATTAATTCAAAATGAGAGAAGATGGAATCGACTAGGTACCGATTCCATCTTCTGCGTATTATTTTTGTTCACCCTGTATTCTTCGTCATCTGCTCCCTATCTGCCATTTTACAGCAACAGCGAAAACGCACGCGTTTTCGGGCGCTTTCGCTGATGCAGAGCGCCCCAAACCGGAGTCGAACCGATGGCCTAACGCTTAGGAGGCAGAAGACCCATATCCAAGATCGTCCATTTCGTCTGAAATGGGCTTTTTTATTGGTTTTACGGGCTTTTGTCCAATCCAAAATACGCATTTTCGTCTGTATAATCCATTCAGTTTTTCTGATTGCTGGCAGTTTGCTGGCGGATTTGCTGGCACTTTTTGCTGGCGGATTATGCATCGCCTATTCTGTTTCAAACGATTGAAACGGAGGAAGTAATCATGTATACGACCGGAATCCCGACCTGTGACCAGCTGAGAGAAGTTGCCTTCACCGGCAATGTGATACCGCAGATCTGGTATCGTGTGTTCGTCAAGACAGACCTCAAACATCCGAAGCCGCATCTGCTCGCAATCAACATTCTCGCAGATATCGTCTACTGGTATCGCCCGCGGGAGATCCGAGACGAAGGCAGTGGTCAGGTGATCGGTTATCAGAAGAAGTTCCGGGATGACTTGCTCCAGCGCAGCTATGCGCAGATCGCGGAGCAGTTCGGCTGTTCCTCCGGTCAGGCAAAGGACGCGATCGTGTTCCTTGAGGAAATGGGAGTGGTGCGCCGGGAGTTCCGCACACTGCGGTCAAACGGCATGGTTTATGCGAATGTCCTCTACCTCGCGCTCGATGTGGAACGCCTGAAAGCGCTCACCTACCCATGTGGCGAAATTTCACCGGACGGGTGTCCTGAAAAATCGGACGGGGCATCTGACGAAATTTCTGATACCCCTGTGTCGGAATTTCGAGGGGGGTGTGCCGAAATTTCGACAGACCCCTATAGTAAATTTCCCCGGACAAATACAGAGATTACTACAAAGACTTCTACAGAGATTTCTATCCATCCATCTTCGCGCGGCGAAGATGCGACGGACGGATTGACGGATTCGCAGATCGCAGAGCAGGTGATTTCTGAAATCACGACAGCGCAGCGGATTCCGTATGCCTATTCGCAAAGTTCGAAGAAGATGCAGGCAGCAATTCGCTGGCTCTGTGAGTATGACTTCTACATGGAGCATCCCTGCGACAAGACCGATCTGAAAACTGTTGACCGCTTTGACAACTTCGTGCTGCTTGTAAACAGTCTGGTCAGCATGGCAACAAGAGCCGGCACGCAAATCTACTCCGGCGAACAGACCGATGCCTGCGCCGTGATCGACGCAATCAATGCAGCGTCCATGTGCTGCGGCTGCGGCACGCTCACCGAAATGATCTTATCCGCACTTGATGACTTCACCGATGCACTCGCCTCGACGCATATCAAAAACTATGCTGGCTATGCGAAGGCTGTGCTGTGGAGTAGTCTGAATTCGTATCGCGTGAAGCTGAACACGGAGCTTGCGGTGATCTGAAATAATTATATCATATCCATGCTGATTTGGCAAGCAAATCACATGATTTTGTAATATGCCCCCTTGCCGTGCCCGATGCCGAGAAGCTTTCCTGCATCCTCCAGCTTTTTCAGTTGCCGGTACGCCTGCGGCGGCGACACTCGCAGCAGTTCAGCTGTTTCTGCCCGCGTCACCTTTCCGCCATTCGATTTCGCATATTGCAGAATCATCTCCGGATAGCGCACGGAGTCGATGCCCTTCTGCCGCACATAGCCGCTGACATCATCCGCCTGCTGATAGACCTTCGCGCTGAGCGTGTAGTGCCTGCCGCGTCCGGTTCCGACTGCTTCGATCAGCCCGGATTCCGTCAGACGCTCGACCGTATGCTTCACCTTAGTTTCGCTGACATGAATTGCAGCGGAAAGCTCTGCAATGGATGCACGGCGGCTTCGCTTCAGCTCGTTCAGCACCAGCAGAGTGTTAAGCGGCAGCGGATTCCCGTTCCGGGCCTGTTCTTCGGAGATCAGCCGGGTGAACGCTTTGTCCGGCAAACTCTTGGGAATAAACAGCTTGACCGTCACGCTTGTGGATTCAGAGTAATCCGGCAATGCCTTGCCATAGAGCAGCGAGCCTTCAAAAATGCGGTCGCTACCTCTGCCGGTCCGCTCTGCAAGTCCGATTCGTTTCAAGGCATCTGCAAGCGCAGTGTTTCTGCCGTGCGGTTCGACCGTCAGCAGATTTTCCAGTGTGACGCCTTCGATGAAGCCGCCGGGGTTACTGATTGTCAGGCCGTCGTCGTCCAGCATGACGCGCACGAATCCCATCACCGTGTAGTCGCGATGGCAGAATGCGTTGACCAATGCTTCACAAAATGCCCGCTTGTCATAATCAAAAACGGAAATGCGGAACAGTCCTTCATCAATTTCTTCTTCAGAATTGCGTGCATCGAAGAAATTCTTGATCTTTTCAAAGGCAGCAAGAATCGGCAGCGTAAAGGATTCATTGACACTGAGGCTTGTTCCGTTCATCACCTGAAACGCAGCTTCGGCAGTCGGCACGCAGTGCACTAGACTTTCGCGCTTGCCGATGAGCAGCATGCCGCAAAAAGTCGGAACGAGTTTCCCGCCGTCCTCTGTTGCAAGGCGAAGCGCTTTGTCAAGTTCTTCGTTGTCCAGTTCAAGCAGAGATTGCTCGCCGTGATAACTGCGGATGATGCCGCGCAACCGTTCGCGTTCCACATCGTCGAGATCAGCGTAATCCGCATCCGGCACTATCTGCGCGGAGTAATCCAGCATACGCAGGTCGCTGAGCCGTGAAGCAATCTCATGCGGGTACATCGGTACATTCTCCGGCGTGCCATCCGCTTTCAGACGGCGGCGCTGAATCTTTCCGCTTGACGATGCCGTGATGCTCCGCATCTTCGGAACCGTCACGCAGACATAATCGTCAAGCGCTTCAACCGTCACAGAGACCGGCGGCACAGTCTTGTTCGCGATGAACGCCGCGAGCTGCACAGAATCTTTGTGTGCCGGATGCAGTCCGGTGATCTCGCCGTTA
>JAFYBM010000159.1 GCA_017540225.1 Oscillospiraceae bacterium
AGCTTTCCGCCGAGGAAGCCTGCGAGCAGTGCGCGCAGGTCAATGCCGGTTGCTTCGGTCAGACCGTCCGTGATCTTCGTGGTCGAACCGATGATATCGCCGACAAGCTTGCTGGAGTTGCCATCGCCGTACATGGTGATCTTATCAACCTGTGCCAGCGGCATAGCGGCATTCTTGACAACATCCGGCAGTGCCTTGAAGTACATTTCAAGGACGGCAGCCTCGCCGTATTTCTTCATAGCCTCAGCCTTTGCATTGATACCTTCCGCCTCAGCAAGACCCTTTGCACGGATCGCATCAGCTTCTGCCTGACCGACGGCTGCAATACCTTCGGCCTCCTGCATTTTTGCAAACTTTGCAGCCTCAGCTTCGGCCTTCTGCGCCTCAGCCTCCTGCTCACGCTGGAAGCGGTCTGCTTCGGCCTCTTTTTTGAGCTGATAGAGCTTTGCATCGGCTTCCTGCTGTGCCTTATAGCGTGCAGCCTCAGCCATCTTCTTGACGTCTGCATCGAGCGCCTTTTCCTTGACCTCGGCCTCTTTTGCTTTCAGTTCAACATCCTTCTCGGATGCAGCGATATTTGCATTTGCCTTGGAGATCTCGATCGAGCGTCTCTGCTCCTGCTTCTGGATTTCATAAGCAGCATCGGCAATAGCGAGCTGGGTATCTGCTTCCTTTTTCAGTTCTGCCTGACGGATCGCAAGATCGTTGTTCTTCTGGGCGATTTCGGTCTCGGCAAGAATTCTTGCATCGTTGGCTTCCTTTTTCGCCTTTGCTTTTGCAATTTCGATTTCCTTTTCGGAATCCGCTCTCGCAATGGCGGCCTTCTTCTGAATCTTGGTCGTATTGTCGATACCAAGATTCTCAATCAGGTTCTGGTCATCGGTGAAATTCTGGACATTGAACGAAACAATTTCCAGACCCATGCGGTTGAGGTCCGGTGCGGCATTTTCCTGCACCTTTTCCGCAAAGGCCTTACGGTCATTGACCATTGCCTCAAGCGTCATCTGGCCGACGATTTCACGCATATTACCTTCGAGCACCTCACGGGCGATCTTGGCGATGTAATCGGTATCGCGGTTCAGGAAGTTCTCTGCGCCGAGCTTGATGAGCTGCGGGTCGCTGGAGACCTTGATATTGACGTTTGCATCGACATTGATATTGATATAGTCGGCTGTCGGCACCGCGCTGGAGGTCTTGACATCGACCGCGATCAGCTGGAGCTTCAGTTTATCGACACGCTCAAAGAACGGGATGCGAACACTGGCTTTACCGATGATGATCTTTTTTCGCAGACCGGAAATGATGAAAGCAGTATCCGGCGGGGCTTTCAGATAGCCCGTGGCGAGGACGATAATGAGGAGGATCACGGCGATGGCAATAATGCCAAGTGTGATCGGATCGAGGGGCAGCTCAAATGCGGCTGCGGAGAGTGCGGTCAGAAGCATAGCAACACATCCTTTCCTGTCTTCTGCAATATGATACAAAAATCCGGACACAAGGCAGCGCCGCTGCCGTCCTTGCACCCGTTGAGAATATTATAGCACATTTCAGGGAATTTGTCAAGATATTTGCGATGGATTTTTCCGAAATTCGGCAGGAATTTTCCGCCCGCAATCGCAATATAATTATAATTTGAGATGCGCATGATCCGCATATACATATTATTATCCGATGCAGCAGAATTGCCCTCTCCGAATAATAGTTAAATAAAAAATTTTTGTCTTTGCTATTGACAATACGCTGGTTCTGTTGTATAATTAACAACAACAAGAAAAACCGTTGAAGCGGAGATAAAGCTGTGTATGACCTTACAGAGAATCCGGGATGCTGAGAGCCGGACAGGAAACAGTGCAGCAAATGGCCCGCTGAGGGCGCAGTCGGCATATGCCGGTAAAACTGCGACGTGCAGACATACGTCAGTTGTCAGGGATATGCTGGTATCCTGCAAAAGTGCGCTGCGCATTCCGTGCGGAAGATGCGGCGAATCAAGGTGGCACCGCGAGTATTGTGAAAGCAGACTCGTCCTTGACTGTTCAATTGGTTCAGTCGGGGGCGGGTTTTTTGTTTTGCTCCCGAAAAAAAGGAGGCAAATACCGTGAACATTTCTCTGACACAGGAGCAGGCGTGCAGCTTTGCTGCGCAGAAGGATTATCAGATCCTGCCGCTGAGCTGCGAGCTGCTTGCAGATGACATTACGCCGATCGGGGTGCTGCGGATTCTCAAGCAGGTTTCCTCGCACAGCTTCATTCTGGAATCCGTTTCCGGCCCCGATGCACACGGCCGCTATACATTCCTCGGCTATGATCCGAAGCTCAGTATTTCCTGCCGCGGCGGTCAAATGAAGATTGGTGATGCGGAGCTGCAAACCGATCACCCCGCAGAGGAGCTGCGCAAGCTGCTCCAAAAATACCGCAGCCCGAAGCTGCCGGAGCTGCCGCCCTTTACCGGCGGTCTGGTCGGATATTTTTCCTATGAATATCTTGGCTATCAGGAGCCGACCGTCCGGACAGCGATCACGGATGACGACCATTTCTGTGATCTGGATCTCATGCTCTTTGATAAAGTCATCGCATTCGATCATTTCCGGCAGAAGCTGATCCTCATTGTGAATATGCGGCTCAGTGATCCGGAGACAGAATACCGCAAAGCGGTTCTGACGCTTGCGCAGATGGCTGATCTCATCCGGAACGGCACACCCTACAAAGAACCGCGCAGCCGCCTGACCGGTGAGCTGACACCGATGTTTGACAAGGCGGCTTATTGTGAGATGGTTGAAAAGGCAAAGCGGCATATTTTTGAGGGCGATATTTTCCAGATTGTCCTCTCCAACCGCTTCAGCGCACCGTTTGAAGGCTCGCTGCTGCCGACCTACCGGATGCTGCGTACACTGAATCCCTCGCCGTATATGTTCTATTTTTCCGGCACGGATGTTGAGGCGGCGGGAGCCTCGCCGGAAACACTCGTCAAGCTCGAAAACGGCATCCTGCATACCTACCCGCTGGCCGGCACGCGCCCCCGCGGAAAGACAGAGGCTGAGGACAAGGCACTGGAAGCCGATCTGCTTTCCGATGAAAAGGAGCTTGCCGAGCACAATATGCTCGTTGATCTCGGGCGGAACGATCTCGGCCGCATCAGCAAATTCGGGACAGTCGCCGTTGAAAAATACCATACAATCGAGCGATATTCCCATGTGATGCACATTGCATCCTCGGTGCGCAGCGAAATCCGCGAGGACTGCGACGGACTGGATGCAATCGGCGCGGTGCTTCCGGCCGGAACCCTCTCCGGTGCGCCGAAAATCCGAGCCTGTCAGCTCATCGGAGAACTGGAAGGAACAAAGCGCGGCATTTACGGCGGCGCGGTCGGGTATCTTTCCTTTCAGGGTGATCTGGATATGTGCATTGCGATCCGGCTCGCCTACCGCAAGGAGCAAACCGTTTATATCCGCAGCGGTGCGGGCATCGTCGCGGATTCCGTTCCGGAAAAAGAATATCAGGAGTGCCTGAACAAAGCGGCGGCTGTTGTCCGCGCACTGAAGGAACAGGAGGGCTGAGCAATGATTCTTCTGATCGACAATTATGACAGCTTTTCATATAATCTTTATCAGTATCTCGGTGCGCTGACCGATGAGATTCAGGTAATCCGGAATGATGCAATGACCGTTGATGAGATTGCCGCACTGCATCCGACACATATCATCCTTTCGCCCGGCCCCGGCCGTCCGGAGGATGCCGGCATCATCATTGAAACGGTACAGAAGCTCGGCGGCAGCATTCCGATCCTCGGTGTCTGCCTCGGCGAGCAGGCAATCTGCGCTGCATACGGAGCCAGCATCATCCATGCCAAAAAGCTCATGCACGGAAAGCAGTCAGAGGTGACGCTTTCGCCGGACTGCCCGTTATTCCGCGGACTGCCGGAACGCACGAAGGTCGCAAGATACCATTCGCTTGCGGCGGATGCAGACACGCTGCCGGAATGCCTGCGCGTGACGGCACGGACGGATGACGGTGAGATCATGGCGGTGCAGCATACAGAATATCCGGTGTTCGGCGTGCAGTTTCATCCGGAATCCATCCTGACGCCGGACGGCATGACAATGCTCCGGAACTTCTTACAGTATACCGCAGCGGATCAACCGGTATTGAAAGCAGCGGCAGCCGCTGTCGGCGCCGCAGAAGAAGCCGGACAGAAACCAGAAGAAACAAAAACAAATATGAATACGGAGGAACCGAAAATGATCGCAGATGCAATCAAAAAAATCGTAGATAAGAAGGATCTGACCTATGCAGAGGCCTATGCCGTCATGAATGAGATCATGAACGGCGAAACAACCCCGACACAGAATGCTGCATTCCTTGCGGCGCTCTCGACCAAGAGCACCAAGTCCGAAACGATTGACGAAATCACCGGCTGTGCAACTGCGATGCGGGAGCACGCGCTTCAGGTGCAGCACAATTATGATGTGGTCGAGATCGTCGGCACGGGCGGCGACAACGCCAACAGCTTCAATATTTCCACAACTGCCGCGATCATTACGGCAGCGGGCGGCGCAAAGGTCGCAAAGCACGGAAACCGCGCCGCCTCCTCCAAGTGCGGCACCGCGGATTGTCTCGAAGCACTCGGTGTCAATATCAGACAGGATCCGGAGAAGGCCGCAGCACTGCTCGGCGAGGTCGGAATGTGCTTCCTGTTTGCGCAGCTCTATCACACCTCCATGAAATATGTCGGCGCGATCCGCAAGGAGCTTGGTGTGCGCACGGTGTTCAATATTCTCGGCCCGCTGACCAATCCTGCCAATGCCAAGCGCGCAGTCATCGGTGTATATGATTCGCTGCTTGTCAACCCGCTGGCTGAAGTGCTGATGCGCCTCGGCGTGACTCGCAGCATGGTCGTTTACGGCCTTGACCGTCTTGATGAGATCTCTGCGAGCGCCGAAACAATGATCTGCGAATTTTCGGAGGACGGCACCAGAACCTACACCGTCTCGCCGGAGGACTTCGGCTTCGAGCGCTGCACAAAGGATGACCTGCGCGGCGGTACGCCGGAGGAAAATGCCGCGATCACACGCGCAATTCTCAGCGGAGCAGAGCAGGGCGCAAAGCGCAATGCCGTGCTCATGAACGCCGGCGCAGCACTGTATATCGCAGACAAGGCAAAGAGCATGAAGGAGGGCGTTGCGCTTGCCGCAGAGCTGATCGACAGCGGCAAGGCGGCGGCACAGCTGGATGCCTTCATTGCAGCCTCGAACCGGTGAGCATGATGGGAACGATACTTGACACGCTGGCGGACTGTGCCCGTGCGCGGACGGCAGAACGCAGAAAAAACCGTTCGCTCGCATCGCTGCGCGCCGATGCAGAGGCAATGGAAAAAGGCAGCTTCGCCTTTGAGAATGCGCTGAAAACCGATGATATTGCCTTTATCTGCGAATGCAAAAAGGCTTCGCCCTCAAAGGGGCTGATTGCGCCGGAGTTTCCGTATCTGCAAATTGCGAAAGACTATGAAGCGGCAGGGGCCGCCTGCATTTCCGTTCTGACGGAGCCGCAGTATTTTCTCGGAAATGACCGGTATTTGCAGGAGATTGCCGCAGCGGTGCATATCCCCTGCCTGCGCAAGGATTTCACGGTTGACCCCTACATGATTTATGAAGCAAAGCTGCTCGGCGCATCGGCGGTGCTGCTGATTTGTGCGATTCTGGATAAAGCACAGCTTGCGGAATACCGCAGCATTGCGGATTCGCTGGGGCTTTCCGCACTGGTTGAGGCGCACGATGCAGCCGAGATCGAAGCCGCAGCAGAATCCGGCGCCCGCATCATCGGCGTCAACAACCGAAATCTCAGGGATTTTTCGGTTGATACAAACCATGCACGCAATCTGCGGAACTATGCACCGGATGATACATTGTTTGTTGTGGAGAGCGGGATGCAGACAGCAGCGGATATTCAGGCGGCACGCGAGGCCAGAGCAAATGCTGTTCTGATCGGGGAAACGCTGATGCGTGCGCCCGACAAGGCGGCAAAGCTGCGGGAACTGAGAGGATAATATATGACAAAGATCAAGCTATGCGGAATGATGCGTCCCGCAGATGTCAGAGCCGCAAGAGACCTCGGCGCAGACTACGCAGGCTTTGTGCTGACGGATGGCTTCCGACGCTCGATCGGGCTTGGGACATTCTGCGAGCTGCACAGCTTTCTCATCGGCAGCAAAACAAAGGCAGTCGGCGTGTTTGTTGATGAACCGCTTGAAAATATCCTCACCGATTATGCGGAGATGCTCGATCTGATTCAGCTTCACGGCCATGAGGATTCCGGTTATATCCGCAGACTGCAACAGCAGACCGGCAAGCCTGTCATCAAGGCATTCAGGATCACCTCAGAATCGGATATACAGGCCGCAAGAAACTGTAACGCCGATTATGTGCTGCTCGATTCGGGAACCGGAACGGGCAAGACATTCGATCATACACTGATTCAGGATTTTGGCAGAGATTTCTTTCTGGCCGGCGGACTCAATCCCGAAAATGTCGGTACAGCGATTGAGCAGCTTTCACCGTTTGCTGTGGATACCAGCAGCGGTATTGAGACTGACGGACAAAAGGATCAAAAGAAAATGGCGGCATTTGTAAAGGCCGTGCGCGGCGAAAAACAAACAGGAGGTTTATTATGACAAATCCGAACGGAAGATTCGGCATTCACGGCGGGCAGTATATCCCCGAAACACTGATGAATGCTGTGATTGAGCTGGAAAAAGCATACAATTTCTATAAAAATGATCCGCAGTTCAATGCGGAGCTGGAAACGCTGTTCAATGAATATGCAAACCGCCCGTCGCGGCTCTATTTTGCTGAGAAAATGACCCGTGATCTCGGCGGTGCAAAGATTTATCTCAAGCGTGAAGATCTGAACCACACCGGCGCCCATAAGATCAACAATGTGCTCGGGCAGGCGCTGCTCGCAAAGAAAATGGGCAAAACCCGCCTGATTGCGGAGACAGGTGCCGGTCAGCACGGTGTTGCAACGGCGACCGCAGCCGCCCTCATGGGCATGGAATGTGTCGTGTTCATGGGTGAGGAGGATACCAAGCGGCAGGCGCTCAATGTTTACCGGATGCGGCTGCTCGGTGCGGAGGTCATTCCGGTCACCAGCGGCACCGCAACGCTCAAGGACGCTGTTTCCGAGGCGATGCGCGAATGGACAAACCGTATTGACGATACGCATTACTGTCTCGGCTCGGTCATGGGACCGCATCCGTTCCCGACGATCGTGCGTGATTTTCAGGCTGTAATCTCCCGCGAGATCAAGGCGCAGATGCTCGAAAAGGAAGGGAGACTGCCGGATGCCGTCATGGCCTGTGTCGGCGGCGGCAGCAATGCAATCGGTACATTCTATCATTTCATTCCGGATGAGAGCGTGCGGCTGATCGGCTGTGAGGCTGCCGGACGCGGCATTGATACCTTTGAAACGGCAGCGACGATCAATACCGGAAAGCTCGGCATTTTCCACGGCATGAAATCCTATTTCTGTCAGGATGAATACGGCCAGATTGCACCGGTTTATTCGATTTCAGCCGGTCTGGATTATCCAGGCATCGGGCCGGAGCACGCATATCTGCATGACATCGGCAGAGCAGAATATGTTGCCGTTACCGATGACGAAGCGGTCAATGCATTTGAGTATCTTTCGCGTACCGAGGGCATCATTCCCGCGATTGAATCCGCACACGCCGTTGCACACGCAATGAAAATTGCACCGCAGATGGAAAAAGACAAGATCATCGTTATCACGATCTCAGGCCGCGGCGATAAGGACTGTGCGGCAATTGCACGCTACAGAGGGGAGGATATTCATGAGTAAGATTCAGGATGCATTCAAAAACGGGAAAGCATTTATTCCGTTTATAACCTGCGGTGACCCCGATCTTGAAACAACAGGAAAGATCGTCCGTGCGATGGCGGATGCCGGTGCCGATCTCATTGAGCTTGGTATTCCGTTTTCCGATCCGACCGCAGAGGGACCTGTCATTCAGGGCGCGAATATCCGCGCACTTGCGGGCGGCGTGACAACCGATAAGATTTTTGATTTTGTGAAGGAGCTGCGGAAGGATGTTGCGGTTCCGCTGGTATTCATGATCTATGCAAACGTCGTGTTTTCTTACGGTATTGAGCGTTTCGCGGCGGCCTGTGCCGAAAGCGGCATTGACGGACTGATTCTGCCGGACGTCCCCTTTGAGGAAAAGGAGGAATTTGCGCCGGCCTTCCGGCAGCGCGGGATTGATTTCATTTCGCTGATTGCACCGACCTCCGAGCAGCGGATCGCGGAAATAGCAAAGGATGCAGAGGGCTTTTTGTATCTGGTTTCAAGCCTCGGCGTAACGGGCGAACGTGCGGAGATCCGCACGGATCTGGAAACGATTGTCAGCAGTATCCGCGCAAATACGGAGATTCCGGTTGCAATCGGCTTCGGCATTTCGACACCGGAGCAGGCTGCCGGCATGGCAAAGCTCGCGGACGGCGTGATTGTCGGTTCAGCAATTGTCCGGCGCATTGCATCACAGGGACGCAGCGCAGCCGGAACCGTTGCGGAGTTTACCGCAGAAATGAAACGGGCAATCAGATAAAACAAGTGTCTTCCCTCCCCCATCCGCCGATTATTCGCAGCGATTTACCGGAAATGAATAAGAAATCACGTTTTATCGGCAATCTGAACGGCCGGACTGCATTCAGTCCGGCCGTTTTTTCAGAAATCTGTGAATAAATTGTAAAAACATGCCGAATCTCATATCTGTCATGCAAAAACACTTGCTTTTTCTTCCGGACTGTGCTACAATAGAGTTGCAGTATTATTGTACTGTTACTGTCTACAAACAAGAAAATAAATGTTGAACATCACAAGTATCAAAAGGCGGCATACTGTAAAACAGGATACCGCGGACGGAGGTGTAACAGATGAAACGGTTTTATTCTGTTTTGAGCGCAGGGCTGCTGCTCGTTTTTTGTTCTTCCTGCGGGAATCCGGATATTTCGGTTTCAGACAGCCAAGGGGCTGCGGCTGAACAGCCGGCAGCAGAGCATACAGAAACAGAGATGCAGCTTTCCGGTTCTGAAGAAACCGGAGTGGATGATATTCCGGAAATCATAGATATACCGGAGGAAGTGCCTGAGCCGGAATATACAGTCAGATCCGCGGAATGGACGGATGTGCAGTGGACGCAGTTTCAGTGCGCTTACTTTACGCTGAACATTCCGGTCGGCTGGGATGTGCAGTGGAACGGCAATTCCGAAGCGCTGAGCTGGCAGGCAAATGCAGGAGACGGTTCAATGCTCGGCCTGAGCAATGTTGACCATCTGATTGCAGCAAAAAATGAGCAGATGGCTAATCTGCTGACGCACAGCTTTTATCTGGAAGAAGGGAGCGTGCAGGAGCTTTTCGGGAAGTTCTATGCTGACACGACAGATTATTTTACGGTACAGAATTCCTGTGTGCCGGCGAATAAGGATATGCTGCAATCGCTTCGGAACGATAAAAAAATCTGGGATTATCAGTCACTCTATGCAACCTTCGCAGAAAACGGCGTGGACGGCGAAGGCATTTATTCAGCGGTTATTATGGAAGCACCGGATTTAATCCTGACCGGCGGCTACAATTATGCGATGTGGGAGATCAACGGTGTTTTTACAGAGTTTGCGCCGCTCGGAGAGCTTGTCAACTGGCAGCCTGTCCTGAGTCAGATCGCGCAGTCATTTACCTATACCGATTACTACTGGGAGGAGATGATGTCCCGCCTCGGCCAGAGAACGGAACCGATCTCGACTTCAAGCGATACTGATCCGGTCATGGAGGCTTTTGAGCAGCGGATGACTGAGGATACGATTATTCAGGAAAAGCGCTCGGATATGATCGGTGAATATGAGCGTGTATACGATAACGAAACAGGCAATATTTACCGTGCTTATAACGGGTTCCTTGATGACATCGGCTCCGATCAGACAAAGTATTCTCCGATTACAGACAGCCAATATGCGGACGGATATGTGGGATGGATTGACAAATAATATGTGAAAAGAGGCATCTGCAATGAACAGATGCCTCTTTTTTTACTTTGATTGATTATTCAGATGACCTGCGCGTGCAGCTGCCCGCTGCTTCCGCTCCTCATGATAGCGGAACGCAAAGAAGATGCAGGCTGCAATATACAGCACAGAAAGCACAATCGCCAGAACCCATGTCTTTTTCAGATATTTGGAACGGAAAAAGCCCGGAATTTCCGCCAAATTGTATTTCCAGAAGGAACGCTCCACATCCGAAGCAGCAACCACATCAATCACATCCAGCGTTTCGCCGGAGAGCTTGAGCGTAACCGTACCGAGCTTATCGCCCGCCTTGACCGGTGCGTCGATCTCCT
>JAFYBM010000160.1 GCA_017540225.1 Oscillospiraceae bacterium
CGGCGATATGGACTTCAAGGTCGGCGGCACCCACAAGGGTATCACCGCGATTCAGGTCGATATCAAGGTTGACGGCCTGACCCCGGCAATCATCAAGGAAGCATTTGAAAAGACCCGCAAGGCGCGTCTGTATATCCTCGATGAGATTATGCTGAAGGCAATTCCGCAGTCCCGCGAGACTGTTTCTGAATTTGCACCGAAAATGCTTCAGACCCGTGTGCCGGTCGATAAGATCCGTGAGGTCATCGGCTCCGGCGGCAAGGTCATCCAGAAGATCTCTGCTGAGTGCGATGTCAAGATTGATATCAATGAGGACGGCAGCGTGTTTGTCTCCGGCATTGATCTCAATAACGCGAGAAAGGCGATTCAGATCGTCGATACCATCGCAAACGGTCCGGAGATCGGCGCGATTTACAAGGGTAAGGTCACAGGCATCCAGACATTCGGCGCGTTCGTTGAGATCGTTCCGGGCAAGGAGGGACTCGTTCATATTTCCAAGCTGGACAAGCAGCGTGTCGAAAAGACCGAGGACGTTGTCTCGCTGGGTGATGAGATCGTTGTCAAGGTCATGGAGATCGACGAGCAGAAGGGTAAGATCTCGCTTTCGAGAAAGGATGCGCTTGCGGAGCTGGAAGCAAGAAAGCAGCTTGTTCAGAGCGAGGAATGATTTGACCAGAATGACGCAGACCGGAGAATGCTTCGGTCTGCGTTTGTATCATCTGTGCCTGCTGTGATAGACTGTCAGGCGGAACCGGAGCCAAAGGAGGTGCGCAGCCGGATGAAACGGAAAAGATATATGGTGCTGATGGCTGTTTCGGCGGTTCTGCTGTGCCTGTTTGTCAGGGATCTGACGGAGATTCCCTCGCGCTGGGGGACTACGGTTCTGCGCCCGACTGCGGATGATGCGTCATCGGGCGAAAAAAAAGAACCGTCCGCCGTTGCGCCAATCAATGAAAAAACGGAGCCGTGGCGGAAGGCCTACGCAGAAATCCTGCGCAGCAGTGAGGCGGAAATGTTCAGCTTTTGCTATGTGGACGGCGACGACATTCCGGAACTGGTGCTGCATATGTCAAAAGCGTTTTCACATGATAACAATGCGATTCAGCTTTATACATACTATAATAGTAAAGCGGTTCTGCTCAGCGAACAGCTCTGCTGTGACGGCTACAGCAATTTCCTCTACACACCGAAAACCGGATATATCATTTCCGGCTTTTTCAATGCCGATTACGGCGCATATGAGGTTTTCCAGCTTGCGGACGGATGCGTCAGCTCTCTGCACGCCTTCGATGAGTATCAGAAGGAGGAGCCGGAATACCATATCGACAACCGGAGTGTTCCGGTCTGGGTGTATCGCCGGAATTTTTACCGATATACAAAGGGAAGTGCCAATGACTACGGTGACTATGGTCTGACAGAGGAGAATATCCGTATAACACTGGATGTGTAAAGCCTGAGAATGCGTTGTGCAATATTGCTAAATATCGGATGCAAAATTCGTTAAAGTTCTCTGGACGTAATCCGGCTGAAAACTTGCAATTTTTGGCGGGGTGTGATATAATATAAAGGCTGATTGCACAAGATGTACTGAGAAACTGCGAGGTTGCGGCTGTGGCCGGTAATTCGCGGCGGAGTACGTCCCGCTGGACGGGCGATTTGAGATATTGCACTGTGTGTGTGAAAAGCTGCGAAACCGCAGACTTCCGGTTGAAGGATTCTGCTCTGTCATCTTACGGGCGGAACAGAAAGGAAAACCGCTGTCTGAAGGTCGCCGGTCTTTTTGCGTACAAACGCAGAGCCACGCTCTGTGATCTCATTTTCCGGAAAGCCCGATGCAAGAAAACTTGCAATCGGGGTTTTTTATGGACTTCCGGTTCAGGAAACACGCGGCTGGGTTGTAAGAGCTGAGACGCGGATTTTCCGGAAAACACATAGGCTGCTCAATTCATGACCCCCTAAGGCAAACAAAAAATCTGAAGGAGGCTAAATCAAGTGGCAGGCAGCGAAAAACTGAGAATCAGAATCAAGGGCTATGAGCACGCGACAGTCGATGCCGCGGCAGCCAGAATCGTGGAGACCGCCAAGCGCGGCGGTGCGCAGAAGGTTTCGGGTCCGATCCCGCTTCCGACTGACAAGGAAATCGTCACGATTCTCC
>JAFYBM010000161.1 GCA_017540225.1 Oscillospiraceae bacterium
CTTATGCACACCATGAGAAGCCGACGCTGCGGGAGTATTACGACGAATTGCAGGAATATGAGCACAACGCAACAGAGGAAACACGTTCTGCTGCTGCATATCTCCGGCAGACGCTGCACCTTTATGTTCACGGCTCGATGAACGTCTTTGCACATGAAACGAATGTGAATATCCAGAAGCGTATTGTCGCCTATGACATCAAGGAACTCGGAAAGAATATGCAGACTTTGAGCATGATGATTGTTCTGGAAAACATCTGGGACCGTGTTGCGAAAAACCGTTCCCGCGGCATCCGCACACACATCATGATTGATGAAATGTATTTGCTTTTTAAGAGTGAGCAGTCTGCAAACTTCTTCTATGAACTGTATAAACGCGCCCGAAAATGGGGCGGCGTTACTTGCGGCATCACGCAGAATGTGGATGATTTGCTGCGCTCGGAACTGGCACGAACAATGATTTCAAACACGCAATTTGTTGTGATGCTCGGACAGAATGAAACTGACCGCGAGCAGCTTGCAAATCTGCTGCATATCCCGAAAGAAACAATGGACACCTATCTGAACGGCGTCGGTGCAGGAAACGGCATGATCTATGCCGGAGATTTCGGCGTCATTCCCTTTGACAACAGTTTTCCGACTGACACGGATATATACCGTATTATAAGTACAAAATTCGGTGAAGTGCAGAAATGAGGTGCATCATGGCAGACAGGAAACGGGATTCTCCGAAAAGCATTAAGGAATTGGAAGATACGCTGCGCGAACTGACTGAGCAGGAAGACGCGCTTGACCGCCATATTGAAGATCTGGACACGGAATTAGAGCAGCTTGATTATCAGTTGTCGGAAATCTGGGATGAAAGAAACAATCCCGAAGTAACGCCGCAGCGTACTATGGAACTGCTTGGAGAAGAAAAGCGGCTGCAAGAACTGCGGTACGAAACCGAGGAACAGCGCAGGCAGCTATTTGAGGATAAGCAGAAAATCGGTGAGCAGCGCAAGACGGCTGCAAAGGAACTGAACGATCTCAGGCTCGATCAGGCGAAGCGTACCGATGCGGGTTCCCGCGCCGTGCGCCTGATTGCAGCACCGGGCAGAGCTGCGGTTTCCGTATCGACACGCACTGTCAAGGATGTTCTGCGGAAAACAAACCCGCTGGGCAAGCAAATCAACCGAAACGATACCGCCGATCACGGCATTGAGAGTATGCGCCTTGCATACGGTACGGCAAAGAAAACCGTTCATACAGCAAAATCTGCCGGACGTTCGGTGAAATCTGCGGCATCAATGATACGGAGTACGCCGAAAGCGGTCAAGCGCACGGCGCAGGCAGTCGGAAATGCCGTGCGCGTGATGGGAAACATCTTCGTTCATGTGGTCGCCATCCTGATCTCCCCTGCAACATGGGTAATTCTGGCAATCGGGCTGGTACTGTATCTGCTCATGATGCTGCTCATCATTCTGACCGGTGTTGCCGCGCAGGACAACAATGCGCAGCAGCAGGCTTATGCGACGCCGGTCGCGCTTGGCGAGAACATTCCGGATGAAATTGCAGAAGCAAAGGGCTTTTTTGAAGCTGCGGTCAATGCAAAAAAGCGCGAGTTTACAGATCAGATTGATGCCCTCATATTCAATACCGCAGATATGCCGCACAATGATACTGTGTATCTGATACGGAACGAACCTCCTGCTACTTTCCAGACTTCACTTGCTACCGATGCACGAAAAACGCAGTTGAAAAACGCATGGCAGCTCGATGTGACTGAAGCGGAAGCGATTGCAATCGCCTATGTGCATCTGGAAAAACAGGAGAACCTGACGCACGGCTCTCAGGGCGTTTTGTATCCGGTCACATATACGCAGGATGTATTTGATACGATTATCGCGGAAATGGTCGCGGTGACGGAAACAGAATACCAGAATCAGGCTTGTCCGACTGAGGATTGCTCGGTGCATTATCATGTAGCGGCAAATCCGGCGTATGCAGCGGCGCAGCAGGCGTATACCGATGCGGTGACGAGATGTAACGACTGGAATGTAATGGTTGTGCCGCGATGCAACGACTATATCTCAGCACTCAATAATTATAACAATACGCCCGCAGCCGGACAGTCATACGCATGGCAGCAGGTACAGAATACCTAC
>JAFYBM010000016.1 GCA_017540225.1 Oscillospiraceae bacterium
AGAAAGCCGTTCGGCTGCTTGGCAGTGCGTTTTTTGTCAGCGGGTTTTGCAGATTCGGCGGTCGGCGCGGCTGCTTCTGCCGGCTGCTCCGCGGATTCGGCGGCCGGTGTGGCTGCTTCCGCCGGCTGCTCCGCAGATTCGGCTGCCGGTGCGGCTGCTTCCGCCGGCTGCTCCGCAGCGGCTGCGGGTTCCGTCACTGATGACGCCGTTTTGCGCTTTTTACTCATACTGTTGTTTCCTCCGTCCGGTGTATTCGGATCATGCTCTGATCCAAAGAATGAATTATCACTATTTTATCACATTCTGCTGCGAAAGTCAAGTGCGGCGCGCTGCGGTCTTCGCGTGCGGACGTATTGACATTTTCCGAAAACTGTGATATGATTACTTTGTTTGTATTGAAAAATGAAAGGATTGCATTTCCATGCAGAAAAACACCGCAACGCGGAAGAATGACCTCCCGCTGCACCTGCTGTTTATCCTCATCGCGGCAATCGGTATTATGATCCGTACCATCGAGTTTCCGCAGCATCCGGGCGGACTGAATCAGGACGAGGCTTCGATCGGCTATGACGCATATGCCCTGCTGAAAGCCGGTATCGACCGGAACGGCTGCTCATTCCCGGTACATCTGATCGCATGGGGCAGCGGACAAAATGCACTTTATGCTTATTTATCCATGCCTTTTATCGCAATTTTCGGGCTCAATGTCTTTTCTGTGCGCTGTGTCAATCTGATTTTCTCCATTTTGTCCATGTTTGCTGTATATTCTGTATTCCGCAGAACCTATGACAAACAAGCCGGCCTGCTCGCAATGGCGCTGACCGCAATCGCCCCGTGGAACATCATGCTCGGCAGATGGGGGCTCGAATCCAATCTGTTCCCCTCCCTGCTGGTGCTGTGCCTGTGGGCTGTTGAAAGGAGCTTTGAGAAGCCGCGCTTTTTGTATCTCGCCGCATTCCTCTTTGCTATTACGATGTATTCCTACGGCGCGGCGTATCTTGTTATCACGGTGCTGCTGGTTTTGCTCGCTGCTGCGTACTTTTATTGCCTCATCCGCAAAAAGCGCCTCACCGAAAGCAAGCTCATGCGGGAGGTTTTCCCACTCAGCAAAATGATCGGGCCGGCCATCCTGTTTCTCATCGTTTCTGCCCCGATCTACCTCTTTATGTATGTCAATGTGTTCGATCACGATACGATCAAGCTCGGTTTTATCACCATTCCGCATACTTACGGCGAACGCATTGCCACATCCTTCGGCACAACGCTCTCCGAAGCGCTGCACAATCTGATGCAGTACTGTCTGGAACAGTTTGACGGCGCGGATCGCAATGCATTCCCCTTCTATGGCTGCATTTATACCATCTCGCTCCCCTTTACGCTGCTGGGCATCGTCAGCACGCTCCGCAGCCGCAAGCCCTTCGGCATCGTTCTGCTCCTGACACTCATCAGCTCGCTGATGCTGTTTGCCTACTATGCGCAGACAAATATCAACCGCGTCAATGCGATCTATTTCCCGCTGCTGCTCTTTACCGCTCTCGGTATCTACGAAATCAGCGCAAACAGAGAAGCCCTGTCCGCAATCCTCCTTGCCTATATGATCTGTTTCGGCGGCTTTTTCGGCCGGTATTTCAATGCAGACTACAGAAAAGGGCTCAGCGAGGTGTTTTATGCATCGTTCGGTGATGCAATCCAATATGCGGATTCCACTGCGAGCGAAAAAGATACCGTTTTTGTCGCTGCACAGGTCGATATGGCCTATATCTATACCCTGTTCTATACGCAGTATGACCCGCATCAATTTGTCGATACCGTGAAGTATGACAACCCCGGAGATCAGTTCCAGACCGTTGCATCCTACGGTAACTACGTTTTCGATCATGACAAGCTGACATCCGGCGAAAAAGGCGTCTATATCATCAACAACTGGCAAATCGAAGCGATACAGAAATATACCGATGAGATCAAGGAATTCAAGTATTTCTCCGTTGCGATCGTCCGGTAACTGCAAAAGGCCTGCCGTCACGCCCCGTGACCGCAGGCCTTTGTTTATACTTTCCGGCGCAGCGCCCAGAAGGCTACGGCGCTGGCCGCCGCTACATTCAGCGAATCAACATTGTGTGCCATTGGTATCCGAACAGTCCAGTTGCAGGCTGCTATCGTTTCCGGACTGAGCCCCTCCCCTTCTGTTCCGAGCACGACTGCCAGCTTCTCCGCAGACCGGACCGCCGGATCGTCAATGCTGACAGAATCATCGCAGAGCGCCATCGCTGCCGAGCGGAAACCAAACCCCGACAGCTTTTTCAGAAGGTCTGCCGCAATCGGCGCCTCCGGAAACTGATACCACGGCACCTGAAACACCGTACCCATACTCACCCGCGCAGCACGCCGGTACAGCGGGTCCGTGCAGCCGCGTGTCAGCAAC
>JAFYBM010000162.1 GCA_017540225.1 Oscillospiraceae bacterium
GCTGACATCACAAATGCGCAGACTGCACTGAACGCTTTTTGAATTTTCATAAAATTTGCCCCTCTCAAAAAATATATCGATTTGCGCATTTATAATGCACCAATCACCGTGTCATGCGCATCAGTCCGGCTGTATCTCTGTTCGCCTGTTCCTGACTGATCCGGAAGCGTTCCTTTCTCTCATCGTAAATCTAAAAAAGCAGGGGGTATCTTTAATTATTATTATAACATTTTTTCGGCAGTTAGACAAGGCAACCGCAATTATTTGATGCAAAACTGTCGGTATGCATAAATATAATCAACATAACGCAAATAAACAGTGCGGCCGCATTACAAATTGCGGATGCTTTCATCAGAAAACGGTTTATTCCGGTCTTCCGTAGGATACAGTCCATTTTTGAAGTGCTGCTGCATGAAAACGGCGAGATCCGGCTGATCAGAAAACTGTCTCCGTCACATTACAGCTTCATTTCGGAGTGTGAATTTGACGCAGAAGGGAAACTGGTCAGATTCGCTTTGAATCCGCATTATGATCCTGATTTTTCCTCACCGGAGCATGAAGCTGCACACCGGCATATCAAAACATTTGATGCGAGTTCCCGTGAGCAGGGCGGTGTGCTGAAAAAGGCTGTGATCTATTCTCCGAACAGAAAGCACAGCCGAACGGTTGAATTTGACAGATCCGGCAATGTGATTTCGGAACATGCGGACAGCATTTGAGACAAGGCGCAGTCTTGCTGTTTCCGGCTGTACCAATCTGCGGAAAGCTGCGATCCCGGAAGGCGTGAAAACGATCGAAGGCGGTGCGTTTGGCGGATGTTCTGCTCTGTGTGGAATCTCGCTTCCGGCGGTACCGGAACTGCTGAAGCAGGAGGCCGGAAACCAACGGCAGGCATCATGCAAATGTATATGATTTGAGGGAGCCGTTAGGCTCCCTCGTTTCAGTTATGGAAAAGCAGAGTACAGGCACACGCCGGAGATTGTGCAGCCCGCGATATTTCCTGCGATTGCGGGAAACAGATTCCTTCAATCAGTTTGTGCTGCTCGATCAGGATGACATCGTGATGCTGAATCACGGCGACGGCTACCCGCGTGCCGTGGTGCTGAACCGCCTGTCCTCCTCCGGCCGGAACGGTTCTGTCTACATGGCGGAATACGGAGACCCGAAGGATGCAGACCTCGATGATATGAGGATCCTGAATTATACCGGTGCCGCGGTCGGCGGATTTGTGCAGAGCAGCATGCATTATATTATGGCGTACAATGAAATCAATCCGGATCTTTGGTACGATCTTGCCGTCAGTCAGACGTTCCGTGAATCGGAAACGGCACGGAATATCATGATCGCAGCCGTTCCGAAGGATGATCTGACACAGGAAAATGTTGTAAGAACTGCTGTTACGGATTATCCCGATGACCGCTGGGTGCGAACCTTGTTCCGCCCGAAAACGGAGTATCTGGAAGCAGGCGACGAGATCGCGCTGCGCATTGATCAATTCAACATTGACGAGGAACGATTCTTCCGGATGTTCCTGCGGGGCGAGGCGGAGCTGCCGTTTGACTACGATACCTGGCTGTATACCGTCAGCGAGTTTGATGCACCGGCTGTCGTGTTTGAAATCCAGCTCGAACCGGATATGCACAGAAACAGGATACAAAACGTCCGGTTCATGGCGAAGCACAACTATGAATTTGTGAGTATGCAGCAGGCGGACGGTGATACGGCGGGCAGCATCACGCTGAAATGTGCTGACTGCGGGCATACCGCCACGTTTGCAGCGGATGCGCTCTCCGGCACAAAGGATGCGGCGGTTTGTGCGGCACCGGAAAACGTCGATCCCGCTGCACCGGCAGTCGCGGTCACGCTGACCGACCCGGAGACCGGTGAGGAAACCGAAGCGGAACAGGGCAATGATTTCACGGCCGCCTATGTCAAAGACCCGGATACGGGGCAGTCGTATGCGGTCATCGTTGCGGCAAAGGACAGCGGAAGGCTCAGGGGCTCTGCGGTGATCCCGTTTGACGGCACACAGCCGGAGCGTCCTGCGGGCGATGTGAACGCAGACGGGAAATTCGATTCCGCGGATGCCGTCCTGCTGCAGCAATGGCTGCTGAATATACCGGATACCGAACTGAAGGACTGGAAAGCGGCGGATCTCAGTGCGAATAACCTGCTTGATGCGCACGATCTTTCTATGATGAAGATGGTGCTGATGCAATAAACAATATCAGGCTTCCGTCCTGTCATATCCCGCCCGCATACATCTCTGAGAACGGATAACAAAGGTGATGGTATGGATGCAGGAACAAAGAAGATCGTTCGCAAAAGCGCGTTCCTGTTTTTGATGCTGACGGTCAGCGTGGCGGAAATTCACAGAGCCATGCCTGTCTTATTTCGATGCATACGGAAAGCAGTTTTTCAAGTAACGTTTTCTGTGGAGCAATTCTGTATCATTGCAAATCAACGTATGCTGCATTGGAACAAAATCCCCTGTTCCCGCACATACCTTTTGTCATATCCTGCCCGCCTCCCGCATACATCTCTACTAACGAATCTCAGAGGTGATGATATGGATGCAGTGACTAAACGAATCGTCCGGAAAAGCACGTTCCTGTTTCTGATGCTGACGGTCAGCGTGGCGGGGATTCACCGGGTCATGATGCGGACAGCAGATTTGCCTGCCGTCCGGAAAACGGGGGCACAGCGAACACCCGTCATCGTATTGGATGCCGGGCACGGGGAATCAACTTAAACTGAGTCGAAAAAAGCATGCTGACGGTTTGATTGCTGTCAGCCTGCTTTTTGCATAGGATGATATCAATTGGATTCAATGGCTTTGATCGTCCAATTGGTGCTGCCAAAATCAAAAAGAATATTACATTGGAGCGTCCATCTGGTTCAATTCGTTGGTATTGCTGCTTTATTGCATATTCTTTTCGTGGCCATTATGCGCGCAGGTTGTGTTAGGCTTTCTGCGTATTGGTCGCTTATGTAAATGACAGAAAACTTTGCCTTTTCCGGTTACCTTCGTATCAGTCCATAGACAATGTATTCCATTACGTGTACTTTTCTTTTTGCTTTGAAAAAGTTTTACCTATAATCGGCACTCCAACAGAAAAATCAATAAATAATCTTGTATTGTTATGATACAATAGATAGGTAACAGAGGGGATAGAAAAACAACTTCCAAAATGATATAATGTTAAGTACCACCAAAACAAAAATATCAAAAAGGAAGTTGTCTATGAACAGTATAACACAAGAAGCGCACTTTCGTCAA
>JAFYBM010000163.1 GCA_017540225.1 Oscillospiraceae bacterium
AGCTCGCGCACGAAGTTATAAGCCTCTTCGAGCTTGCGAACGGTCTTCTGAAGGTCGATAATGTAGATGCCGTTGCGCTCCGTGAAGATGTACGGAGCCATTTTCGGGTTCCAGCGTCTGGTCTGATGACCGAAGTGTACGCCGGCTTCGAGGAGCTGTTTCATAGATACAACGCCCATTTTTGGAATACCTCCTGATAAAATAAATAGATTTGGTTTGACCTCCGGATCACACAAGGAGTCGCCGCGTCTTTCAGCACGCCTCCCTCGCAGTCGTGCGGGGAAGCTGCCTGTTTGAACCGAGCGGCTGTGCAAATCCGTGCGAAGTGCCTTACTATTATATCATATTTTCCGCAGATTGGCAAGAAAGCCGCCGAAACTTCGCAGAGAAATTTCGGCGGTTTGCGCTTTTATATTTGTGCGTTATGACATATTCCACTCAAACGGAACCTGTTTGCACTTCCACATTCCGTCATCCAGCGCGATGATAAATGTCTCGGCTGTCGTTGCCGCCGAACCGCCCTGAACAAAGGATTCATCCCGCGTTACGCTCATATCGAACACGATCTCATTGTCTGTACGGGAGCGAATGCCGCTTGTGGTTACATAAGTATCAATTGCGACCTGACCGATCCCGCTGACGCGCCAGAGACAGCCGTCGATCTCCTTCATATAGAAGCCGATGTCTTCATTTTTGTCCGTGCCGGAGACGATGTAATCAGCTGTAAAATACTTGTGCATTTCACGCATCAGGTCATCGTATGTGTGAGAGGGCGTCAGCCGCTCATAGCACATTCCCGGTTCCGTTTCACGGGTCTCGCCGGTGCCTTCCAGATTGAGCGGGCCGCCGTTCCATGCGAACTTCCGGAACTGATCGGCATACTGATAATACAGCGCCGCGGCGAGCGCTTTCAGCTCGTCATCGGAGAGACTTGCGACATAAGCCTCATCCGGCAGCAGTGCAAACTGATCCAGTCTGCCCGTATACGGCGGCTCATCGCCGATCTGAAAGTCAATATAATTATTCGTATAGCAGTCGTCCGTATCCAGTCCGATGACCTCAGCGGTCTCGCCGGCATTCAGGATTTTGCTGGAAACAGTCATATCCGCACCGTGCATATTGCCGCCTGTAATCAGTGCTTCTGTCAGTGCAACGGCAGTCAGCTTCGGCTTTGCATCGGCGGACTGCTCCTGCTTCGGCGCATCCGTTTCTGTCGTCTGCGTTTCCGCGGTCTGCTGTGCGGTATCAGCAGCAGATGCTGTGCTGACATCGGGTTCCGTTGCCGGCGCGGTTGAAGCGGTTTCTGTTTCGGCAGCAGTTGTCACGGCAGTTTCGGCGGCAGAGCTGCCTTCTGCCTGCGGCAGCTCATCATTGCCGCAGCCTGTCAGCAGCATCGCTGCAAACAGTACGGCAAGCAGCCCTTTTTTGCGCATATCAATTGCCTCCTTCCGGATTTTCGGGCGATGTTTTCGGCTTCCGGCTGTCTTTGAGCATTGCCAGCAGCACTTTCGGTGTCGGGACAGCGCCGCGGTAGAGCACCAGCAGCTTATAGATCACGGCTGCAATTATCACCACCAGCAGCACGCCTGCAAACAGACAGGCCGCTGATGCGCAGGTCACACCGACTCCGACTTTGCCGAGGATCAGCTTGCCCGGCATGAGGAGAATGGACGTAAACGGAAACAGCTTGAGCCAGAGTGCATCTGAAACAATGGACACTTCGCCGCCTGCTGCCGCAGTATTCTGGACGGACGAGGAGGGCATGATGCACAGCAGCATTGAGCCGACCAGCACCAGCGTGTAAATGACATTTGTTTTGTTCAGCTCCTCCTGCTTTGAGGCCAGCGCGCCCGAAACGGCTGCGAGCGAGAGATACAGCAGGAAGCCCAGTGCGAGGAACAGAATACTGACCAAAATGCCGGGGATTGAGATCAGCCCTGTAATGCTGCCCGTCATTTCGTTAATCATTTCGGCCGCATTCATCTCGCTCATCATTTCAGCCGCGTCCGCGCCTGCTCCGTTCATCAATTCGGCTGCACCGCCTTCCACCTTCGGAAGCATACTGAGCACGAACAATGCGCCGCCGACCGTTCCGCCGATCAGCGAAGCAAGCCAGATCAGAATCTGGATAATTGCCGCCGTTGCGATTGCAAGCAGCTTGCCGGCCATCAGTGCAAACGGATGCACGGCGGTCAGGATGGTTTCCATCAGCTTTGAGGTCTTTTCCAGCATGACACTGTTTGCCATGCTCTGGCCGTAGAGAATGACCATCATATAAATAAGCATGACCATCATGAACGGCACAAGGGTATCAAGCAAATCGGCAAGACCGCTGTCATCATCGGCATCCTCTGTTGCATCGGCTGAGAGCGCTGCGGTTTCCGTTGTGACCGGCAGAGAGAGCAGTGCAACACCCTCCGGCGTCAGCTCTGCTTTCTGCATCAGAATCGCTGAAAACACACCGCTGACCGTATTGCCGAAGCTGCTTGCCTTGCTGCGCGAAACATCTGTCACCTGTGTCAGGTAAACCGTCAGCGAATATGTTTCCGCCGGCTTCGTAACGCGCAGGATCACGGCATCATTGCTGCCGGCGGATTCGCTGATTGCTTCATCCATCGAAGGGCAGCTTGTGAAGGTGCATTCTGCTTCCGTATAAAATTCGCTCAGGACACTGTAATCCGCTTTGCCCTCCGTTTCATCGACCACAAAGACCTGCCGGACCGGTGTTTCATCATTCTCGTCCTCATCATCATTTTCCGATATGGATGTGATCGCAAGCAGAAGCGCCGGAATACCGAGCAGGAGCAGCAGCGCCACGATAATCGTTGAGCCGAGCCAGCCCTTGGAGCAGAGCATCTGCTTCAGCGAAAACCAGAAAACCTTTCCGGTGCCTGCCGCCGGATTGCGGTGCATATTATTCTGCGCCATGTGTATCCTCCTTTCCGGCAGCAGCCTTTGCGGCTGCACGCTGTTCTTTCAGCATTGCAAAAAGCTGCTTCGGCTTCGGAACATTGCCGCGGTAGAGCAGCATCATCTGATAGACCTTGCCGGCTGTCCGTGCAAGCAGAACGACCGCTGCTGCCTGAAGAAGCAGTGCGAGCAGGAAGACCGGCAGACCGATCTTGCCGCAGACGAAATTCGGGAAAGCCGAAAAGATTGAGGTCAGCGGGAACAGCGAACAAAACAGATTGACGCCGTCACTCTCGAACATCGGCGCCAGTGCACCGGCCATATAACCGATCATGATGAACATGACAACAACAAGGCTGGCCTGCTGGGTATCCTCTGTTTTGGAGCAGCAGGATCCGACAATGCCGCTGAGTGAGGCACACATCGCATAGGCGAGCAGCACACAGACCAGAAGCAGCAGAATTGTTCCGGCTGAGATATGCAGCGCTGAGAGCTTGAAAGAAAGCATTTTCTCCAGCACCGCACGGATCGTATCAAGGCTGAAGAATTGCTGCGCAGCAAAATAGGAGATCACAAAACCGACTGCAATCACCGCTGCGCCGCCGAAGATGAATACCGTGACAGCAAGGATTTTGCCTGTGAGCAGTGCAAGCGGCGTCACACTCACAAGCAGCGATTCAACGAGCTTCGAGACCTTTTCCTCCATGCAGAGCTGGAAAATATAGCCCATTGAAAGAGAGGTGAGCATGATGATAAGATAGCAATAGAACATATTGGCGAAAACGTGTGTATCCGTGCCGACCTCCTCTGCGCCGCGCAGGAAATCGCTGATCTTGGAGACCTGCGAGACCGCAGTGCTGCGGACAGTGGCCTCCTGCGCCTCCGTGACAGAGAGTGAGCGCAGCAGCGCCTTGTGCAGCGCTTCCTCCAGCACGCCGTTCAGCGCAGCGGCATCGGAGGATGTAATCTCGCCGTCCTGTCCGTAGGTCGTCTTGATATGGAACTGCATTTTTTCGTTGTTCAGTGTAATGACCGCAGCGGCAGCGGTCTTTTCCTCGTCAAGCGTTTTGGCAAGTGCCTTGTCATCCTGCTCGGTCGGCTTGATTTTGACCTGAGCATAGATCTTGTCGGAATGCACATCCTTTTCATCAAGCGGGAAGCCGCATTCATTGCGCAGATAAAGCTGCGTGATCTTTGTTTCGGTCACTTCGCTTTTCCCGCCGGAGGCAAATGCAATGGCCGGCAGGGAGGCAACCGCCAGAACGAACAGGATCAGAAGAAACACCTTGACGGATGTGTTTTTATAGTGCTGCTGCACCGTATAGCGGAATACTGTGCCGACGCCGCGCAGATTACTGTTCTTCATGCGTTTCGCCTACCTTTTCCACAAAAATCTCATGCAGACTCGGCTCACGCAGCTCGAAGGCTACGAGCGGGATTTCCCGCTGCACCAGATCATGCAGCAGCGCATTTGCCTGCGCATCGCCCGTCACGCGGCACTGATATGAAAAGCCGACGCTGGAAAGAATCGTGATACCGGCCTGCTCGATCATCGGGCGCAGCTCCTGCTCCGCCTTGATAAACAGATTGATGCGGCCGTAGCCTTTTTTGATCTCCGCGAGATTTCCCTGCAAAACAGTCTTGCTGCGGTTGAGAATGGTCAGATCGGTGCAGAATTCCTCGATTGTTGCCATCTGGTGACTGGACATGATGAGATATTTTCCCTTTTCGATCTCCTCATGGATCACGCTCTTGAAAATATCGGTATTGACCGGATCAAGGCCGGAGAGCGGTTCATCAAGGATCAGCAGCTCCGGATCGCTGAGCAGGGAGAGCAGAAGCTGAATCTTCTGCTGGTTGCCCTTGGAGAGCTGATCGGCCTTCTTGGGCTTCGGGGGCTTTCTGCCCTCCTGCGGCGGAAACAGGTATTCCGTCGCATCCAGACGCTCTCCCCAGTACTGGATCCGCTGCTTTGCCTCGGCACGCGGCACACCGCGCAGCGTTGCAAAATACATAAGCTGATCCATCAGCGTGCTTTTCGGATAAAGTCCGCGCTCCTCGGCAAGATAGCCGACATTGCAGGTTTGCAGCGTCAGGGGGCCGCCGTTCCATTCGACGGTGCCGCCGTCCTTGGCAAGCATATTGAGAATCATACGGATGGATGTTGTTTTTCCGGCGCCGTTCGTGCCCAGAAGTGCATAGACGCCCGGCTCCTTCATCTCAAAGCTCAGATGATCGACAACGACCTTTTCTCCGTATTTTTTATAAAGCTCCGTAACCGAAAATCCCATTATTTTTCGTTTCCTTTCCCTGTGCAGGATGCGCCGCTTTCCGTTTGATCGGCGCCGAGCCGCATTTGCACAAAATATGTTTCTATTTTATCATATGCAGGCCGAAAAATAAAGTATCGCAAATCCGATTTATGCATTTCATCAAGGAACCTGATCACCGCATTTTGTTTTTTAGAGATAATCTACGATTTCAGGAAATTGCTGCCGGAAATTTGTATAAAACAGCTATTTTTGCGCATTTGCTTGACTGCCGGCCGTTTTTATGCAATAATAGATGCAGTGTGCATTGGCGGGCACAAGCACCGCCGAATCCATAGGAAACGAGGAAAACCGGATGTTTTTGAATATTGCACTGATGGCAGGCGGCACCGAGGCGCTTGCCGAAAAGCTGACTCAGCTGCTGCACGGATTACCGCCGATCGCGGTTGTCTTTATTATTTCAATGATCCCGATTCTGGAGCTGCGCGGCGGACTGATCGCCGCCTCAATCCTGAATATCCCGATGTGGGAGGCCATTGGCGCCTGCATCATCGGCAATATCCTGCCGATCCCGTTTATTCTGCTGTTTATTGAGAAGATTCTGGACTGGATGGAGGGATGCAAAGTCGGCTGGATGCGCAAACTGGCAGTCTGGCTGAAAGAGCGCGGCACCGGAAAAAAAGCGGAAAAGATCCGGAAATACGAATTTCTCGGACTGCTGCTGTTCGTCGGCATCCCGCTGCCCGGAACCGGTGCATGGACAGGCTCGCTGATTGCTTCTCTGCTTCATGTCAGCCGGAAGAAATCCGTTCCGGCCATTTTCCTCGGACTGATTCTGGCAACGGTTATCATGTGCCTGATTTCCTACGGCGGCATTCAGGCGATTATTGATCTCTTTTAACACCAAACGGCTCCCGTACAGGGAGCCGTTTCTCAGCCGGTTTTCAATAAGTTTCCCGAAAAACAAAGCAGACCGCAGAAATGCGGCCTGCCTTTTCATATTATTCCTGTTATTTGATTGCCTGCTTGAGATATTTGGAAGGATTCTTCTTCTTTTTCTCCTCATACATCCGGTTATCCGCAATCGTGATGAGCTGGAAGATCGAGCTTCCCTTCGGCGGAATCGTAATACAGGCTCCGAGGCTGACACTGAGCTGATAGGGAAGTCCGGCATTGCGGTTGCAGATTTCCAGCGCAGCCATAATGCGGTCGCGCAGCGCAACAGCCTTTTCCTCATCATAATCCGCGCCGAAAATGAAGAATTCATCACCGCCGAAGCGGCAGGCAATCTCGCCGTTGATGCAGGATTCCTGCAAAATTGCCGCAATACTGCGAATTGCGTGGTCGCCGGCCTTGTGACCGTGGTTGTCATTGATGGTCTTCAGTCCGTCCATATCCGCGAACATAACCATCACTGTGCGGTGCTGACGGATGCAGTCCTCAAAAAGCCCCTGCGAGCCGCGCTTAAAGCCGTTCCGGTTATAGATTCCGGTCAGTGAATCAATCGCGTAGAGCTTATCAAGCTCCTGCACAACCTCGTCGAGACAAAGAATCTTGCGGAAATTTTCCAGCGTATTGCTGATATTGATGCTCCACGAATGGAACAGGGCGCTGTTCATCGGGAACTCCGAATTGACAATTGCAAAATAGCCGAGGCAGCGCTCGCGGAAATGCAGCGGCACAAAGTAGAGATTGCGTGTTTTCCCGGAAGCTGTCCGCAGGTGCGGCAGAATCTCCGAGGACATGAAGCCGATTTCGTTGTGGAACTGTCCGCCGTAATAGGCCAGCGGCATAATCATGCGGTCGGAATAGCCGCGCGTGATGTAGGTTTCCGCAAGCATCTGGCCGGCATAGCCGCCCTCCTGCTGAAGCTGCTTGGTGTGCCAGTTATCATTCAGGCAGAGGTAGAACTCCTCGCATTTTGTTTTCAGCACAAAGCTCTTGAGTGCAGAGATATACTCCTCAAAGCTGTCGCATTCCACCAGCGAGCAGGACATCTGGTTATTGCGGGAAATGTCGCGCTGAATGTTATCCATATTCTGATAGCTGCGCTTTTTGTAGACATTGATATCTTCGCTTTCCGCAGCCTTGCAGC
>JAFYBM010000164.1 GCA_017540225.1 Oscillospiraceae bacterium
GACGGCTTCCTTGACAGGAATCGGGTTTGTCTCGATAAACAGCGCATGAATGAGCTTGAGATACTTCAGCTGCAAGGCGGCTGCGGTCTTGAAATCGCCGGCCAGTGCTGCCGCTGTCATCTCATGTGTTTCCTTCGGCGCAACATTCGAGAGCACCGAAATCACGCCCTTTGCACCGAGGCTCATCATCGGAACGATCTGGTCATCATTGCCGCTGTAGACGGTCAGCTTGTCGCCGCAGCGCTCAATGAGGTTTGCGGTATAAGTGATATTGCCGACCGCATCCTTCATTGCAACAATATTGTCGATCTCAGCGAGCTTAGCCGCGGTTTCAACATCAATGCTGAGGCCGGTTCTGGACGGTACATTATAGAGAATGATCGGGAGCTTTGTGCTCTCCGCAATCGTCTTGTAATGCACATACAGACCGCGCTGTGTGGTCTTGTTATAGTACGGTGTGACGAGGAGCAGTGCATCCGCACCGGCTGCCTCTGCCTCCTGCGAAAGCATGACGGCAGTGTGGGTTGCATTGCTGCCGGTGCCGGCGATGACCGGTACACGGTGATTCGTATGCTCCACAGCGAACCGGATGACATCCATATGCTCCTGTTCACTGAGCGTCGAGCTTTCGCCCGTAGTGCCCGCGATGACAAGTGCATCGGTACCGTTTTCAATCTGGAAGTCGATCAGCTTTGCAAATGCGTCATAATTGACGGAACCGTCCGCATTGAACGGTGTCACGAGTGCGACTGCCGCACCGGTAAAAATAACAGGCTTCATTCTAATTCATCCTTTCTGTATCATGATGTTTCGGGGGTTATGCATCGTGCAGATATGCAGAAAACTGCTCTCTGAGCCAGTTTTGCAGCAATTCAGTCTCCGCACCGGTCAATCCGGATACTGCATCGGACTGACTGTTTTCGCCGCAGACACCAATCAGCAGATCACCGTAAACGGGACATCCCGTGTGGTAAAAGCAGGTGCCGAGGAAATTGGCCGGCAGACTGCGGTCGCCGCCGCGTGCATCAATCAGATAACACAGCACCCGTTCATCCGCAAATGACGCAGGTTTCACGGGCATCCGCATTCGCTCGGTCACATCCGTTTGCAGCATTGCGGCAAGCGTCTGTGCCGAAACCGGTGATTCCTCCGTACATTCCGGCATGATTCTGCCCTCCGCGGTAATGCGGAGAAGATAGGTCTGCATTGCACTGCACGCCCCCTGTTCCTATCATATTATTTATCAGAGCATTTTGACAAAATTCCGGACAACCTCAGTGGCATGAACCATTTTGCCGAGATCAAACAGCGATTCATGGACGCCGAAGCGGCAGACCGGCAGCGCGCCGAGCGGATCCAGCTCACGGATCGCATCAGCGACCGCCTCCGGAGAAGCTTCGTTCACCGGAATAAAAATCCGCTCTGTTTCGGACTGTTCTGCGCAGACCTTTGTCACGGTCACGGCACGCTTTGAGCCGGTCAGCGCCATATATTCCGGCGCAGATGAGAGCAGGAACGCACGGTATTCGACCAGTGTTTCCCTTGCACCGCAGGCAATCAGCAGCTCACTGAGTGCGTGTGCCTCCAGATCGGTCGCATCGTCATGCAGTGCCAGCAGATAATTATGCGGCTTCAGTCCGTAGGTATGCTCGCGCAGGAAATCCCGCAGCGGGCCGCGCTGATGGTTGTAATCCTGAAAATAGGCGGGAACATACGGATAAAGAGGCACCTGCTGCGGATAAAATGTCTCAAACAGCAGCTTGCCGCGGACGCGGTTTTCGCTCAGCGTTTCAACTGCTGCGATTTCAATGGTATCATCCATCGGACAGACAAAAACGTGCCGCATCGAAGCTGCCTCCTTTCTCCGGAATGTTCAGAAGATCAATCGAAATAGCCCTTTGCCGCGAGCAGCTCGGCCAGCTCGACAGCACCGCCTGCTGCACCGCGAAGCGTATTGTGGCTCAGGCTGACGAACTTGTAATCAAAGAGCGTATCCTCGCGCAGACGGCCGACGGAAACAGCCATACCGCCCTCAAGATTGCGGTCGAGCTTGGCCTGCGGACGGTCCGGCTCCTCAAAGTAGTTGAGGAACTGCTTGGGTGCGTGCGGGAGCTGAAGCTCCTGCGGGACGCCCTTGTATTCTGCCCATGCAGCCTTGATTTCCGCTTCCGTGGGCTTATTCTCAAACTTGACGAACACAGCTGCCGTATGGCCGTCTGAAACCGGCACGCGTAGGCACTGCGTGGTAATCAGCGGGGATTTTGCCTTGACGATCTCGCCGTTTTCGATCGTACCCCAGATCTTCAGCGGCTCCTGTTCGGATTTCTCCTCTTCGCCGCCGATATACGGGATCAGGTTGTCGATCATTTCCGGCCAGCGCTCAAAGGTCTTGCCGGCACCGGAAATTGCCTGATAGGTGCAGGCGAGCACCGTCTTGATGCCGAATTTGCGCAGCGGGTGCAGCGCCGGCACATAGCTCTGGATCGAGCAGTTGGACTTGACGGCGATGAAGCCGCGCTTGGTTCCGAGACGCTTCTTCTGGGAAGCGATGATGTCCAGATGCTCCGGATTGATTTCCGGAATGACCATCGGTACATCCGGCGTAAAGCGGTGTGCGGAGTTGTTGGAAACGATGGGGCATTCTGCTTTTGCATAGGCCTCCTCAAGTGCGCGGAGCGCATCCTTCTTCATATCAACGGCGCAGAAGCAGAAATCGACCTGCGAAGCGATCTTTTCAATATCCTCGCCTGCATCGTAAATGACGAGATCTGCAAATTTTTCCGGCATCGGCTGATCTTTGAATGCCCATCTTGCGCCGACTGCCTCACGGTAGGTTTTGCCTGCGCTGCGCGAGGATGCAGCCATTACCGTGACCTTGAACCACGGATGATCTGCGAGCAGCAGTGCGAAGCGCTGACCGACCATGCCGGTTGCACCGATGATACCAACCCGAAATTCTTTCATGTGAGATAAACCTCCGTTCTGATATTTGCCTGCGGGAAGCAGGCGCTGAAAATGAGGCAGAAAAAATCCGCCATGTTTGGCGGACATTGAGCAGTTGAACGGGATCCGGTTCTGCAACGGATGCAGACATTCCGGAAAACCGGTCAGCACTCCACAAGCAGAACCACTGTCTGCACTGTGACAGTCACGCACCTGTTCGGTACGCGCCCAGCATTTCCGCTGCCGGCGGAAACACTTCGGCGGTCTTGCCTTTTCTGTCGGAATCTGATTACACATCACGGGTCGGCACCCTCATCCGGCAGGACTTATCAAGCCCGCGCCTCTGTCCGTGCTTCTATTCTATCACATTGCAGGCGATTTGTCAAGCACTTTTTCAAATAATATGTGTTTCCGGATAAGACATTTGTTTTTCTCTTGTGAACAATCAGTGAAATTGCTTGACACTGACTGAAAATTATGATAGAATGGGATTGAGGCTGGTGAAAGCGGACATACTATTATATAATTCTCATTTTAGGAATTATGGTGCTGTAATAAATCGTAATTTGCGGGCACTGCCTGCAAATTCTGATTTATCACAGGAGCTGTTTCCTGAAACGGGGGAGTCAAAATACCATAATAAAGGAGCGTAAACAGCATGAAAATTCGTTTTAATGAGGATGAGCAGGTCGTTGCGCGGATCCGTGAAGGGCTGCTGAAAAAAGAGGGCTACTGTCCGTGCCGTTTGCAGCGCACGGAGGAAAACCGATGTATGTGTGAGGAATTCCGTAATCAGATTGCAGATCCGGAGTTTGAGGGCTATTGCCACTGCCGGCTGTATTATAAGGAAAAATAAGGAGGAGAAAGTCATGAAAATCGTGCATATTGAAAATGCAAAGGACTTTGCACCGGAGGTTCTGAACGCAAAGGGAAAGGTGCTGGTCGATTTCTGGGCATCGTGGTGCGGCCCGTGCATGATGATGGGACCTGTGCTGGAGCAGCTTGCTGCGGCATATCCCGAACTGAAAATCGTAAAAGTGAATGTGGACACGGCGCAGGAACCTGCAATGCAGTACGGAATTGACAGCATTCCGGCATTTCTGCTGTTTGAAGACGGCAAGGTTATCCGGAAAACGGTCGGCGGAATGCCGATGCAGGAGCTTGTGAAACGTCTGGCGCTGTAACAAAAAGAAAACCTCCCGCAATTGCGGGAGGTTTTGATATGCGCCGGAAGGGATTCGAACCCCCGACCTACTGGTTCGTAGCCAGTTACTCTATCCAGCTGAGCTACCGGCGCATTTGGCGGATTCAACCGTCAACTCTGTTATTATATCATAAACAAACCGGAATGTCAAGCCTTTTTTCAAATTATTTTTGAGTTATCGTAATCTGTTTGGGTATTCGGTTTTCATCAGAAGAACTGCAAGCCGTTTGAGGAAAATAAAAAACTCTCAAATGACGTAGTATCGTCATTTGAGAGCCTTGTGTGTGGTGACCCGTACGGGAATCGAACCCATGATTACGCCGTGAAAGGGCGTCGTCTTAGCCGCTTGACCAACGGGCCTTCTGGTGGCTGCGACAGGATTTGAACCAGTGACCGATCGGGTATGAACCGATTGCTCTAGCCAGCTGAGCTACGCAGCCATACGCTTGCTAATTCACAAGCGACTAAGTTAGTATAACCGATTTTTCGGAAAAAGTCAAGCTATTTCTAAAAATACGGCGATTTATACAAAATCCGGCAAAATCATTCTGCGTTTGTCTCATTTACATCAACCGGTCTGGCCATCAGCAGAACCCAGAGTGTTTCGGCTTCGTTGCTGGCATAACCAATCATCATATAGCGGTTATCGGTGAGATTGCGCAGCTGTTTTTCGCTGAGCAGAATGGAACAGATCATGGTGTTGAGATCGGCGCGGCCGCGGATGACCGTTTCACTTGCGATCTCATAGCCGACAGCACCTGCATCCGCGGCAGCACTGCTGCCGTCCAGTGCCGCAACGCGCTCTGTCGCAAGCTCCATCAGGCCTTCATCGCAGACAACATTCTGCGCACCGTTTTCCTCCCGCACCGAATTGATGACATTGCAGAGCGGATCACCCGCATCTGCCTCCTCCGCTGCATCTTCCGATTGCAGCAGCAGCACATCACCGTAATCCGGATCCTGTACCGGTTCTGCACTGACCGGCCAAGCTGCACTAAGCATCAATACTGCATTCAGGATTGCGGCTGCCCGATTTGATTTTTTCATTTTCAGCACCTCCGCGTTGAGAATCTGCCGGTTTGTACCGGCTTGCACTGTCATTATTATAGCATAATCCTGTCCGGAAGTCAATCGGGAAACAGCACCGTTTTTGTCGCAATTTGCCGGAGCAGCACAGATTTGTTTTGTTTCGTGGCAGAATCGGACATATAGCTGCGATAAAACATCATTGCGCATTTTCAGCGTATCTGCTATAATAATTCCAAGATGCGGGACAGCCCGCAAAGCATACGGCGTTTCCGCACAGCAGGCGGCGCCGATTTTCGGAACGGGAGTAATGTTATGTATGGCAATCTACAAAAGCTCGCGGCAGCTGCAAGCGCCGCTGCGGTCATGCTGACGGGGACAGCCGCCGCCGTGCGCACCGGCGCTGCCGCAGACACCGCAGAACCGCTGCGGCTGATGTGTCTCGGTGATTCGATTACGGACGGCTTCTGGATGCCCGGCGGTTACCGCAATACACTGTGCAGACTGATTTCCGAGAACGGTATGGAGCAGCAGATTGACATGGTCGGCCCGCAGTGGGGCGGCGACGGTTATGATCCGCAGCACGCCGGCTATTCCGGCTACAGCATTGAGGATATTCCGAATCAGCGTGTCGGCATCCGGAATTTTTCGGAGTGGCTGATGGAGGAATACCCCGCAGATGTGATCTTTCTGGAGATCGGCACAAACGATATTCTGAGCCAGTTTGAGCTGGAGCATTTCGGTGATCGTCTCAATGTGCTGCTGGACATTCTGCTTGCGCATATTCCTGCGGACGGAATGCTGTATCTGGCGACACTGCCGGTGATGAACGCCGATGTGACCACATATATTGATATTTCGCAGGAAAAGATGGATGAATGCATTGATCTCTGCAATGCACAGATCCGCACAATCGCTGCGGAGCGGCTGGCTGCCGGTCAGCCCGTGCAGCTCGCGGAAATCAACAAGCTGCTGACATTTGATGATCTTGTGGACGGTGTGCATCCGAATGAACAGGGCTACAAAAAAATGGGCGAATTCTGGTTCCGGAATCTTAATGCCTATCTCAGTGGTGAAACCGAACAGCCCGCACTGGCGGAAACTACGGCGCCTGCTTCGGAAAGGCCGCTGTCCGGCGATGTGGACGGAAACGGGCTTGTGCAGACCGCTGATGCGGTCATGCTGGCGAAGCATCTCTGCACGGCACAGACACTCTCCGCAGAGCAGGCAAAGCGCGGCGATATGAACAGAGACGGGATAATCACTGCGACAGATCTTTCCATGATAAAGCGGGAAGCTATCAAAACAACCGCTGTTTCCAGATCATAAACAGAATGGCGGTTATCAGTATGCTGATAACCGCCATTTTTGTTTGTCGGAAAAAGTATGCAGGGGCGCGGGACGGCGCCCCTTGTTGTGCTTCTCAGATCACGGAACGTCATTTTTCAGATATGCTCCGAAAATCAGTCTTTTTCACATTGCTTCTCTTTATCAAAATTGACCATTTCCGTGACAACATAGATCGGTCTGTCTTTGACCTCATTAAAAATATTCCCGATATAGATGCCGATGATGCCGAGTGCTGCAAGCAGCAGACCGCCCATAATATAGATTGAGGACAGAATACTTGTCCAGCCGGCAAGATAGTTATATCCCATCAGCTTCTGAATAATCAGCACCAACGTATAGATCATGGAAATCGTAAAAATCAGGAATCCGAGCTTGACCGACATTTTCAGCGGTTTATTGGAATGCGTCACGATCAGAGAAGCGGCAAAATGCAGCTTTTTCTTTAAAGAATAGGATGATTTTCCTTCAAATCGTTCATCGCCCTCAAGATCAATCGCCGTCTGTCTGAAGCCGAGCCATTTAATGAAAAGCTGATAAGCTCTGTTGTGCTCGCGCATTCTGCAATAATTGTCGATCACTTTTTTTCTGGATATACTGAAATTACCGATCGTCGGATCTATTTCCTCCTCGGTCATATAGCTGAGCACATGATAAAACATTCTGGAAAGAAACATCGTCAGCGCCGTATCCTTGCGGAACCGCCGCCTTGCAAAAACGACATCATAACCTTCCTTGGCCTTGCTGTATAGATTCAAAATATGCTCCGGACGATCCTGAAGATCACAGTCCATCACAACAACCCATTCTCCGGAGCAGTTATCAACGCCCGCAGTGATTGCAGAGGCCTGACCGAAATTGCGTGCCATATGGATGCCTTTTGTTTTTTTGTCGGCGGCACAAAGCTCCTCAATGCTTTCCCATGAATTTTGCGGGCAATTGTCATCAACCAGTATGATCTCATACTCCTGCGTAAGCTGACTGAGCGTTTCGGTCAGCCGGCGATGCAGCTCGCTCAGTGCCTTGCGGCAGCCGTATACCGGAATCACCACAGAAATCTCCAAGCCCTCTCCCTCCTTTTTTTGTAAAATTCTGTTCATGCGGGGCTTGCCTGTAAGGTCATTATAGCACAGAAAACCTGTTTTTTCAATAGAATCTATTGTTTTTTCAAATGATAATACCATGATCGGGATTCGCCCCGTTCACATTTTGAAACTCCCGTTTATCCCGATGAGAACGGCGTGCTGCGTCGGATTTCCGGACAGTCCGGATGCCGTCAGTCCTCATGCAGCATCCGGAGCAGAACCGTCAGATCAATGATATCGAGCAGACCGTCTCCGTTCAGATCAAGTTGGCCGGAATCCAGCAGAGCCGGATCCAGCGCCTGATTCTCCGAGAGAACGCCCGCAAGCAGCACAACATCAGCCGGTGAGCATCTGCCGTCACGGTTGATGTCCCCCGCAATACTTTGCTCTGCCTCGCCGCTCTGCTGATAGATAAACAAATACTGATCTGCATATTCTTCGACCCCGCAGCCGGCATAGCCGATCACGACCGTATCTGCCGGAATCTCCGTAAACAGCGATGCCGGCACAAATGACACCGGTACGCCGCCGATTTCCTTTTGCAGCGTCAGCTGCTCCGGCAGCGGAGATGCACTGAACCCGAGCGCCTCTGCATAGCTGCCGTCCTTTGCGATCCGATAGGAGAAACCGCCCGCCTCATCTGTCACTGTCTCAAAGTTGTCGCTGTTGCTGTCATGCACAACCATGCGGAAGGTCTGGTTCCAGCTTGCAATATCCGTTGCAGTGAACAGGAAATAGCAGGTTTCGCCTGCTTTGAGCGCCACATCCTCTGTGCATTCCGGCTTGAAGAACTGGGAATCCTGAAATACGCCGTCCGCATCATATCGCTGAAGCGTCAGCTTGCAGTATGCATCCCGCACAATCAGATGCAGCGCCGTATCCGTGCCGGCCGTATAGCTGTAAAGCAGCATTTCGTCATCGTTTTTTTTCGGGGAATAGACATGGTTCAGCATCAGCGGGACAGCATCCAGCTCCTCGATATGCAGCAGATCCGGCGCCGTGATCGGGAATGTCACATCAACGGTTCCGAAATATTTCCCGATTCCGATATAATTTGCTGTCGCCGTACCGATATTGACATCATCCGCAGTATAGCGCAGCCGGTAATCTTCGCCCTCGGTCAGCAGTACATCGCCGTCATAAAACGTTACCTGCGGCGCGAGCTGTTCTCCCGTCCAGACCTGTGCTGCCGCCTCTGCCTTGCAGTCACTGAGCAGATGCAGCTCGGTATCGAGGCGGAAACGGATCGTACCCTCACGGTCTGTGCCGTTGAATTTCACCATGACATAGCGCATTTCACCGGCGGGAACCGTAAATTTGACAGAATTAGTGCCGTTGCCGTAGTCCTGCTCCAGCAGCTCGGCCTCCGGTGAAAACACGCGCAGAACAAGGTTTTCGGCATGATCCGATGTCAGCGTGTAGACAGTTTCAGTTTCAGCCGTTACGCGGTAAACAGCAAGCCGTTCTTCCTTTGTAACGTGCGCCTCATGCGCACCGACTGTCAGCAGCGGCGCATCTTCCGGCAGACTGACATCAATCATGAAGGAGCCGGACTGTCTGCCGAAGCTGCGTTCTGTTTCAATCAGCTCGAACGGCGTTTCACCGAACAGCGTATTTTCATCCGGATAAACAAACCTGAAATCTTTTTTATCCTCCAGGATCGTGCCGTCCGGTGCAGTGACCGTGACCGGCGCAGGAATTGCGTCACCCGTATACACGGCGCGGTCGATCGACAGCGTGACCTCCTCCAGATTATAGGGCTGCAAAATGCTGATTTCCGCCTGTGCAGCAGCATTTGCGTACTGCCGGCAGACCGCTACACAGTAAATACCGTTTCGAAGCATATAATCACTGCTTATCTCAGACAGCGGCGAAAGCTCTGTCAGCATCTGGCTTTCCTCATCATAGCGGAACATCGTGCAGCGCATCGGAGAACCGGATTTTCTGTTATTCAGAATGCGGTAGCGCACACGGTGTCCGGCCGTTTCGCCGCGGTCAGCCCGAAACCATATCAGCGTCAGCCGGCGGTCGGAGCCTGTGACCGTAACCGGTGTATCGAGCGCTGTAAAGCTCTCCGGCGGATACGCATCAAAAAAATACACCGTATAGCTGCGATCTGCTGTTCCGTAGTATAGCCCCGTGCCGGCAATCATGAGCTTTGCCTGTCCCGGCACATCATTGAGATTATCAACGCGGAGATAATCTCTGCCCTCGGTCAGCGTCTTTCCGTCCGCTGTCACGGTGAATTTCGGATATGCCGAGCGGTTTTCATCATAAATCGCATTGAAATTGCCCTGCATGACCGCTTTCCGGAGATCGTAATCATTCTGCGTGATGACAAGGGAATATGCAGCAGCATGATCCGCGCTGCAAATGAAATAATAGGTTTGTCCCGCATTCAGCTTGACCTCTGAACGGAACAGATTGCCTGTCACGACAGAATAGCTGTTTTCGGCAAAAACCGTTCCGGAAGCATCCGGCGTATCTGAAACAACGCATTTTGTGTGCATCGAAATATAGCGTGTACCGCTGTTATAGCGGCCTGTGCGCAGATAATTTGTCATTTCCGCTGCATAACCTTCTGCATAGGTCGCATAAAAATGATAGGTTCCGCTGACTGCCGGAACAAAGGAATAAACCGCAGTATCTTCTGAATGCTCCAGCTGAACAGGGATCGGAGTATCCGCCTGCACGCGGCGAATGACCGGTGTTTCTGCTTCAAGACAGCCGCTGTAAGCGCCTTTTCCGTAAATGGCGGCGCGCAGCCACTGATTATGCTGTGAAAGCCGCAGCTCATAATCGCGTCCCTCTGTGAGCGGGTTCCCGTCCGGCGCGGATACCGTGACCGAAGGCATGATCTCTGCGCCGTAGAATGCTGCTTCCGGCGCCTTCATCACAACGGTGCAGTCTTTCAGCGGACATGGACGCGCAGTGTCCTTTGTCAGCAAAAGCGCATAGCTTCCCTCCCACATTGCAGCAATCTGCAAATAATACACATCACCTGCTGCAAGCAGCACGGTCATTTCATCCGCAAAGCCGTGCGTCAGCGCACCAACCGTTCTGCCGGATGCGTCTGTCAGTATTCCGGAAACAGCAGCCGTACCGGAGACGGTCAGACGGTAGGTACCGCTTTCCGCAACGGAAACAGGCATCCGGCTGATCTGTGTTCCGCTGAAATCGGTGAGCTGCTCCGGAACAAGCGGCTCCGCATCCTGTTCCGCCGTGACCGTAACCGAGAATTCAGCACGCTCGGTTTTTTTGCCTTCATCGGTCGCAATGCAGAGATAATTCCGGGTTCCGGCAGAAGCGGTATCCGGTACATAAACGGACGATACCGCGCCTTCAATCGCCTGCTTCTGCGTCCCGTCAGTCAGATACCACTGATAGTGAAGGCCGACGCCGCCAGCCAGTACAGAGAGAGCAGCCGGCGAATGCTGTGTGCAGGAAAGCTCCTGTTTGCTGACACGCATCACAAGCGGTTCATTACAGAGCTGCAATGCCGAAAACGCACGCAGTGCAGGAATCTCATCCAGTGTTACCACGATCATCTCATCCGGCAGTGCATCCGGTGCGATCTGTTCCGCAGCAGCGGTCAGCACGACCGCACGGCAGCCGGTCAGACTGCCTGCTCCGATGGTCTGCGCATTTTCCAGTGAGATGATGCTGACCGATGCATCCGCAAAGGCGTTCGCAGGAACGGTTTTGATCTGCGGGAATGAAAGGCCGCCGGCCTGCACTCCTGCAAAAGCATTTTCCTGCATTGTAATCAGTGATGTAAATTCTGTTGTATCATAGTAGCCGCCGATCCGGAATCCGCGGAATGCATCCGCGCCGACTGCGGTCAGACGGTCATAACTGAGTTCCGTCCGCAGCTCCGATGAAGCGGAAAATGCCAGTGCGCGCGCACCGATCTCCGTCACGGCAGGAAGCTGCAGCAGACAAAGGCCGCTGCATCCGGCAAAAACATCCTCGGGCAGCGCCGTAATGGTTTCCGGCAGAGAGATGCGCCGCAGTGAAGCACAGTTTTCAAAGGCCGATGCACCGATCTTTTCCAGCGCCGAAAGCTGCAAAGCACACGCATAAATCTGACACCCTGAAAATGCAGCTTCTCCGATTTCCGTGACCGTTTCCCAGCGGATTTCCGTCGCAGTCAGCTTTGCACAGTCCGCAAAGGCCGATGCACCGATCTGCCGGACATCGGGAAACGCCGTGCGTTCCAGTGATTCACAGCCGCAGAATACCGCATCGGGCAGCACCGCTACACCCGCACCGGAAAACGCCGTCAGTGCAGTACAGCCTGAAAATGCGGCAGAGCCGAGTGACTGCATTGTTTCTGCTGTTTTGACGGATTCCAGTAAACTATCATCTGCAAACGCACCGTCACCGACCGTTTTCACAGCAGGTGCGGTGATTTTTTTCAGCAGCCGGCAGTTTTCAAAGGCATGAGCGCCGATCTCTGTAACCGTTTCCGGCAGTGTGATCTGCTCTGTCACATGATTATCCCGAAACGCGCCTTCACCAATCGCGCGTACTGTCTGACCGTTGATTGTTTCCGGTACGGTCAGTGTCTTGCGGATGCCGCGGTAGGCCGTCAGCACACCGTTGCTGACCGAAAACGCATTTGCCGTGTCCCTGCCGCCGATCATATAGATGCCCTCGGCCGGCGTACTTGTAATCCAGCCGTTCTGCACGGTCACTGCCAGCAGCCGGACCGATTCTGAAACCGTGATCGGTTCCGTATAACGTGTGCCGTTTTCCGCAGAGGGAATGCTGCCGTCTGTCGTATAATAGATCGCCGCATCTTCCAGTTCAGTTTTCAGCGATACGGTTTGTGCCTGCCCGTAGCTTCCGGATTTCAGAGAAATCTCCGGCGCAGGACAAATGCCGTCATCCCAGCGGAAATCCGACATATTCACAAGTCCCCATGCATAATCGCTGTCAAATCCCGCTTCTCCGAGATCGACCGCATTTACGCGCAGCAAAGCCTCCGCACGGCGCGGCGTGATCGTTTTGTCATAGCTGCGCAGCAATGCACAGCAGGCGGAAACGTGCGGCGTTGCCATACTGGTTCCGTTTTTCGTATCAGTCTCCTGCGCAGTACCGAGCACATAGCTGACAATGCCGACACCGGGGGCGACCATATCAACCGATTTTCCGAAATTGGAGAAACCGGCACGCTGCATATCAGAATTTACGGCACCGACCGTAATGCAGCTGTCGATGCTTCCGGGGTAATAATAGCCGGCATCATCGCCGTTGTTGCCGGCGGCCGCACAGCAGATAATCCCGTTTTCATCCGCAATGTGCATCGCTTCGACCTCCAGCGGGCTAACGCCCAGTCCGCCGAAGCTCATATTCAGAATATCGGCTTTCTGTTCCAGTGCATACATCAGGCCGAGATAAATCTGCTCATCCGAAGCAGTACCCGAAAGGCTGAATACCTTGACCGGCAGGATCTTGACATTCGGCGGAGTCAGCTCACAGATCGTTCCCGTAACGTGCGTACCGTGGCTGAGATCGTCCTGAACGGTATCATCGCCGGAATCGGAAATATTGATGCCGCCGTCAAGGATTCTGCCCTGAAACAACGCCGGTGACGCATTGATGCCTGTGTCGATCACGGCAACCGTAACCTGCGGCAGCACCTCCGCATCCAGATATGCTGAAATGAAATCCTCCGTTCCGATATAACCGGCACCCCATGTCATGTAATCCTTTTTCGTATCCTTTTTCAGCGTTTCCGCATATTTTTCAGATGCTGCAAGCGCATCCTCATCCAGCCGGACACGGTGTGAAGGCTGCACATACTGCACGGCCGGATCATCCTGATAACGCTGATACGCCGCAAAAGCCGCCGCTGCATCCGCATATTGCAGAATATGGAGATCATGATAGCCTTCCGCAGCGGATTCCGCACCGAACGTGTCAATTTTACCTGCTGCCTTTACGATCAGCCGAGCAGTCTGAAATTCATTTGTGATGGTAACGGTATCACCTTTCGCCTCCGCGGTATAGCCATATGCGGCAGCCGCTTCGTCAAACGGCTCATAATTGCTGCCGGACTGCACGGAAATGCCGCCGGCAGCCGCTCCTGTTCTCAGCATCAGCTCGCCGCCGCGCACGGAAAGATCGCCGCAGGACTTCTGCGCTTTGCCGCCGTCAGCAGAAAGCGTCCCTGCTGCTTTGTCGTAGACAATCTCCGTAAACAGCGCCCTGTCGGTATCCTGTACGGTCAGTGCCTGCACGGCAGCCGTAAAATCAGCGAGCGACTGCGGTCTGATCCCTGCCGCCTCCGCAGAAAACGGCATTTGCAGCAGCATCATGCTTTGTGAAACCGCTGCGAGCAAAGCGGCACCCATTCTTTTTGCTTTCGCGTTCATGCATATCACCTTTTCAAGTGCGGTTTTCGCGTTCACACCATTCCAGAATCCGCTGCTTCATTTCGTCAACAGCAAGGATTCCATAGGCAAAACCCTTTCGTACCAGCTCCGCCGGTACATATTCATCATATTTTTCAAACAGCGGAATCTCATCCGGATAAACCAGATCAAGCGGATCAAAATCCGCTGCGGCTTCCTCCGCGAGAATGCGGTAAAACTCTTTTTTTCCGACCTTCATCTTGAATGTCATAAAATAGGGACGCGCAGGGCTGAGTCCCTGCAAATGCAGCTTCTGCGTGCATTTTACTTTCAGGAAGCGTTCCATTGCCAGAAATGCATAGCTGCCGAGCCACGGGAACAGCGCCCACATTTCCCCGCCGAGGCAGATCAGCGGTTCCCCGAGCAGACCGGAGTTTTCGGCCGTATGCCGCGCAAGATCCAGCCGTGCGACGGCATTTTTCATGAGATACGGATATTGCTGATCTTCCTGAAGGACTTTGTGCATCCGTTCAAGAATCTTCGTATTGATGTCGCCGGGGCAATCACCGAAATAAGCCGGAACCTTACCCTTGACCATTGTTGCATAAACGATATGACGGTCAAAATCGACCTCATCCACAACCCACACATGACCGGCAATTGCAATCTTCTCGCCCGCGGGCGGCGGCTGAACGATTGTACCGATCTCCTGCGATTCCGAGCGGACCGTAAATTCCTCGCTGTCCTGAAAAACCGCATAAAACTTGAAATTGTTGATGACACGTTCTCCGGCAAGCCCCGCGATCAGGCCGCCGCGTTCGGTTCGCTGAATATGGTCTTTTTCGATCAGATGCCGCAGCAGAATACGGTAATCATCCTGTGTAATGCGGTGAAACGGCTGCAATTTCAGCACTCTGCCGGCAAGCTGCGCCGGCGTCATTTCACCGTTTGCCGCAAGGGTGCTCATCGTCTGGTGATAGAGCAGACTGAACGGCAGCCGGTCGAGCTTCGGCGGTTCAACCCAGTGTTCTTCGGCATAAAGCTGCACAAGCGCAATCCCCTGAAGCAGCTTCCACGGAACCGTAGAAGGCAGCATGGCTCGTGCCTCCGGCTCCTCCTCACGCATCACAAACCACATTTCCGGCGGCAGACCGCGCCGTCCTGTGCGGCCGAGCCGCTGCAAAAACGATGAGACAGTAAACGGTGCATCCAGCTGAAACGCACGCTCCAGCTTGCCGATGTCAATGCCAAGCTCCAGCGTTGCGGTCGTAACAGTTGTCATGACCTGCTCCTCATCCTTCATGACGGCCTCAGCTGTTTCACGGAAGGATGCCGAGAGATTTCCGTGATGAATCTGAAATCTGTCAGGCTCGTGATTCCATTCGCAGTATTGCCGCAGCGAGGTCGTCACAGCCTCGCATTCCTCACGGGAATTGACAAAAACAAGACATTTTTTTCCTTTTGTATGCGAAAAAATATAGCCGTATGCGGGGTCTGCGTGCTTTGGCGCGGGATCGGTTTCGCGTTCAAGCGGTTCCGGTGCATCGACATCTCTGCCCTCCGCCGCCTGTGTATCCATCGCATAAAAATGCTCCATCGAAAGCCGCCATGTTGATTTCTGCTGCGCGATCTGCGGAATGACGGTATTCCTGCCGGAGCCGGTGCCGAGATAGGCCGCAGCCTGTTCAATATTGCCGATTGTAGCAGATAGACCGATCCTGCGCGGATTTGCGCCCGACAGATCCGACAGCCGTTCGATCAGGCAGAGCGTTTGACCGCCGCGGTCACCGCGCAGCAGGGAATGCACCTCGTCAATGATGACAAAGCGCAGATCACGGAACAGCGCGGGAATCATCGCGTGCTTGTGCAGCATGAGTGCTTCGAGCGATTCCGGCGTGATCTGCAAAATGCCGGACGGGTGCTTCAATAATTTCGCCTTCTGTGACTGCCCGACATCGCCGTGCCAGCGCCAGACCTTGATGCCGGCTGGTTCGCAAAGCTCAGTCATGCGGCTGAACTGGTCATTGATGAGTGCTTTCAGCGGCGCAATGTAGATCGCACCGACCGATGCAGGCGGGTTTTCATCCATCAGCGTCAGGACGGGGAAAAAGGCCGCCTCTGTTTTGCCGGAGGCCGTTGATGCGGAAATCAGCACATTGTCTTCGGTTTGGAAAACCGCATCCGCAGCAGCAACTTGAACGGCGCGGAGCTTCTCCCAGCCTGACCGGTAAATATAGTACTGTATAAAAGGGGCATAGCGTGAAAATGCATCCATATGATCTCACCATTTAATGTTAAACGATAATTTTTTATCGTGAATATGCATAAGGGGTCTGCAAATCCGTCATGCCGGATTGTGCAAACATATAATATTTATCGTTTATCGTTAAAATATAGTTGACAAACGTTAATTTTCGTGATATACTGCATGCAACGGAGAAAAACACTCCGGCGACAATGACATCACAGCTAAAGGAGGCATACTATGGAAAAAAATCATGACGCAAACAAGCAGCAATCCAATGAGCAGATTCGCAAATCAAGCCGCATTGCAATGTTCATTGCAGTCCTCATCCTGATCGGGCAGATCAGCAGTTTTGTCCTGAAGCTCATCGCCGCGGCGCATGTACCGAAAGAACTGGATAACCAGTCCATGCTGGGGTATCTGACTTACATC
>JAFYBM010000165.1 GCA_017540225.1 Oscillospiraceae bacterium
AGAAAACACAAGGTGATTGTTATTGTGTTCTCCAATCTTGTAAGCTACAATACGCCTGTCATAAAGGTCGAGAATGGCACTCAAGTACAGTTTCTTGACAGCCGAACCAACGTAGTATTTGAGCTCTGTTACATCAGTAAGCCACTTCTCATTGGGCTTGTCAGCGTGAAATCTCTGTTTAGGATATTCTCCGCGGTGATTTGCGGTGTTGATTGGATATATGTCTTCTTTTTGACGCGGGTGCAAGATTTCAGATGTAGTGTCTGCATCAATCTGTAAATCCGCTTTTTGTTGTAATGTACGTCATGCTCACGGTTGATCACGACCGTCATCTGACGATATCCTAAGATGCCATTACGTTCTTCGTAGTGCTGTTTGATCCACTCTACGAGCTGTTCATTGATCTGCTGACTATGGCTCGGTGCCCGGTGCATCCACTTATAGTAAGCCGAGCGAGCAACGTGAACGGTATCACAGAGTTTCTGAACCTGTAGACTGTACAAATGGAGAGTAACGCCAAAGCAGCTATTTCCAGAAATATCTATACTCCCACATTTCATCAAGGATCATAAAATATAATATAGTTACAGTTATAGAAAAGATCCCTCAAATGACAAGATAGAATATTAAAAGGAACCTGTGCTGATAGACATAGCTGTCAGCACAGGTTTTCTTTATGGAATCAAATTACCGTCGGAAATTTCAATGATGCGCCCGCATTGCTGTGCAATGCTCATATCATGCGTGACGATAATAACCGTTTTGCCTTGCGTATGAAGCTCCCGGAATACGCCCATGATTTCCGCTGCTGTTTTGGAATCGAGCGCGCCGGTCGGCTCATCTGCGAGAATGATTGACGGTTCATTGACGATTGCCCTTGCGATGGCAACACGCTGCTTTTGTCCGCCTGAAAGCTTATTGACCGGCTTTTTCGCATATTCCTCCATACCGACCGATTTTAGTGCATTCATTGCGACTAATTTTCTGTTCGGCTTTTTTCGCTTTGCAAATTCAAGCGGAAGCAACACATTTTCCAACGCAGAAAAATCCTCTACCAGAGCAAAATCCTGCATTACCATGCCAATTTTTTCGTTGCGGAGCTGTGCCGATCTGCGCTCTGAAAGATTTATCGTGGAGAAGCCGTCAATCTTGTATTCTCCTTTCTCATAGGAATCAATGCAGGCGAGAATATGCAGCAGCGTTGATTTACCTGCACCGGATGTTCCGATTACTGCTACGAGCTCGCCGTCCTCAATGGTAAGCGAGACATCGTGTAATGCTTCAAATGCATTTGCTTTCTTCGGGTTATAGACTTTTTTGATGTTTTTGAGTATAATCATGGTATATCCCTCCGTTATTTCACTGTGTTTTCAAAATCTCGCGAACGCTGTTCCGGCTGAGCATGATTTTCGGCATGAGCAGCGAAATCAGCAGATAGACCGCAATCAATGCGCCGCAGCAAAGAATCTGCCATATTCCGACTGTCACATAAAAATGTTCTTTCAGCGGTGTGTATTGCAGGATAATCGCCCCCGCAGCAGCAAGAATACCAGCCAGAATCGCCGTGAGAAGCGATTGCAGCAGATTGATGACAATGCACCGCCCCCACGGCAGTCCGCTCAAAGAAAAGACCGCATAATCGTGCAGGCGCTTGCGTGTGGAAATCGCGGTCGCGCTGATGCTGGATACTGCGACAAGCAGCGTCAGCATGATGACGACCGGCAGCAGCTTGTAGACCTCCGTGTAGAGATATGACTTGGAGTTTTCATGTACCTCCGACATTTTCATGAGATAGGCGGCATTACCCTGCCGTGCGAGCATTTTGTAATCGGTTTCGATTTGCTCCTCCGTGACAGGCTCGGTGTATCGGATAAGCATGGTGCGCCCGAACAGCAGATGAAACTGATCGGTCTGAGCAAGGCGGGCAAGCTGCGATGCCGAAAAGAGCAAATAGAGCGAATTGCCCTCTCTGTCCTGCGAAAAGGGCATCCAGAACAGCCGGAAATCCTGCGTGTTGATTTGGCTCTGACCGGCGATCGCTTCGCCGTCCTCCAGCATCCCGACAATTTTGAGCGGTGAAGTCCCGACCGTATCAAGTGTGCCTTCTGCGTCTAGCTCCATCCATTGCAGCTCGCCGGTATCGCCGACCTGCCACTCGGAATCGTTATAGGTCACGACCGCTTCGATTACATCGCCGCCGGAGTCGCCTTTCAGCCAATGGCCTGTCCGGAGCTTCGGCGTCCACCGTGCGAGAAAATCATCCGTATAGGCATTGAGCTGCGGATTGCACTGCGGATCGTTTTTTGCCTCAACATTTACCCAGAACGGAGCGCATCGCGGGCACATGACCTCAACCGGTGCAGAAAAATGCTTGCTGATCTGCTCATTGCTGCCAAAGTTTTCCAATTCTCCGCCTGCAACCATCTCGCCGAACTCCGCCCATCCTGCCGTATTCATCAGAAAACCCTCACGGTTGAAATAATCGGCAAAAGGCGTATATTTCCGGAACCGCAGACAGACGGCACTCACCATAACTGCCGTGACGATCAGCGCAGCGGCAAGCTGCAAAACCGTCAGCAGATTCGAGAGTTTTGAGCGTTTGAGCGCTGCCAATGCCATTTTCAGATATGCCATTTATGAATCCTCCCTTCCATAGTATTCGCTGAGAATCTTCTGCCGGACATGATGCGTGACCATAACTGTCAGCATAACAAGCATCGTCAGCAGATACATCCCGAAGATCGCGGCATATACCCTGATGCTGAATGCACCCGCCATATACGGGAAAATGCTGCCGAATGCATATTTGAGCAAAAGCAGAAATGCTGCGAGCCCGAGCAGATATACAGGGATACCGAGCAAAAAGCATTCGCCGAGATACATCCGCACCGCTTTGAACGCTGTGCAGCCGGTCATGCGGAAGATCGCCAGACTGCGGCTGCGGCGCTGCAAAATGAAGTGATACAGCAGTACGAAATTCAGCACGGAAAGCACCGCGATCAGCGCCGAGATCAGCATGATATTCCGCGAAAGATACATACTGTCATTATCGGGAAACGGCAGTTCCGGAAATACCAGCACGCCGGGCATCATTTCTTCGGCAAGCGTGCGCATCGTGTCGTATTCCGATTTCCGGATATTCCGGTCAAATTCAAATCCGAAAACATCGCCGGACGGGGTATAGCAGTCTGCCGGTACTGCCGTGATCGGCGGGTCAGGAACTGCCTCGCTGCCCTTTTTGACGATGACCTCGTAGGGTTTGCCCCACATCGAAATGTGGTTTTCGTCGAGCTTGAGATACGCCGCGACATCTTCATTGCCGGCGTTGTAAACCACATGGGCGCCGGTCGCGTATTCCTCCTTGGTGAAGAAGCGGTCGCCGTCCTTGATGTTGCCGTTTTTCACCATGTTGTCCTGATAGAGATCGGACGGGGCAAAATCGCCGTTGCGATAGGTGAACCGCAGCGCGATTGAACCGAGATAACGGTCTTCTTCCTCGTAGTAGCCGTAGATATGGTGCTGAATGTCCTTTTCGCGGTAAGGCGCCCGGAGATCGAGCAGTTTCTGCCACAGGCGTTCAATTTCATCCTCCGACAGATCCAGTCTGCCCTGCTCCGCATCCACGATCTGCTGCACGATCTGATTGTCCTCCTGCCATACATCCTCCGGAATCTCATCATACAGCAGGTCGGCATATTCTCTCCGCAGCGCTTCCCATTCTTCATCGGTGCGGTCAATGTGATCTGTGAGGCAGCCAAAATACACCGGCACAAAGAAATTCGTCACATTGTCCGTGATCTCCTGCGGCAGCACACGGATATATTCGCGCACATCACCGACACGCAGCTTTTGTCCGTCCGCGACTGACGCCGAAATCTGTTTCAGATCATCCTCGCTTTCCAGCAATGTCACATGATAATTCTGATACAGTCCGTAGGAAAACTGCATGAGCAGCGCAGAGGAAAAGATGCAGACGGTCATTATGCAGAACAGCAGGCGCTCTGTACGCCACAGTCCACGCAGACTACGTATGATCTGTGTCATAAGATCAGCTCCTTTCACCCTGAATACGAACGGGTGCGGGAGAATTATTCAAAAAATAATGCACAAAGTTCCGGCTGAAACATTGTGCATTCTGACTGAATATATTTGCGATGCTGAATCGTATTCAAAGAGACAGAAAACTATTTTTTACGGAAGGAGGTGCGCTTCATGGAGCATTCCCGCGTTGCCGAAAGCTATTCCGCCCATGCAGATACTGTTCTGCGGGCGGTCTGGCATCTGACCGGAAACCGGCAGTCCGCCGAGGACTGCACACAGGAGGCATTTCTCCGGCTATTGCAGCAAAAGGACAGTATGACCGATGCGCACATCCTGCCGTGGCTGCTGCGCACTGCGATCAACCTTGCAAAAGATTATCTGCGCTCCGCTGAGTATACGCGCACGGAACCGCTTGACGATCACACCGATCTGTTTGCGCAATCGAATTCCGTGGAACACACCGTGAAGCGTGCGCTTCGCAGAATGCCGGAAAAATACCGTGTTCCGGTCTATCTGCATATTGTGGAGGGATACACAATTCTGGAAATTGCAAAAATGCTGCATCTCCCGCCCGGAACCGCCGCAACAGCCGTTCGCAGAGGGAGAAAGCTGCTGCAAAAAGCATTTGATGAGGAGGCGATCTGATATGAAGAAACAGAATCTTGATGCTTATATCAGCTTTGTGCAGTCCATGCATGTCAGTACGGATTCCAGACGCAGCATGATGCAGATGCTCTGCGATGAATCCGGAAAATTACCGCCGGATACCCGCATGACGGGCTCCGAACCGTCCGCCTTTGCATGGAAGCGCTTTGAACGCGTCAGCGGACTGGCGGCCGTGCTGATTGTCTGCATCAGCATCGGAATCCTGTTTTATTCCGCAGCAGGAACTGTTCCGCAGAATTCCGGCACCCCTGTTGTCTGTTCTGTGCCGGAGCAGCTTACGGATACGGCGTTCTCTGACTATTTCCTGAAAACTGAGGCTGATCTTCAGCAAATGCCGCATCCGATCGGATCGGTTGCCGTTTCAAGCTATAACAGATGCATAAAGGAGCAACAGCAGGAACTGCAGCGACTGCAAAAGGAACAGGAACGACTCGAATCCGAGCCGGATGATGGCAGACTGATGAACCCGTGGAAGTATCTCCAACCGGCGAACACCATGCGCGGAATCCTGTTGTATTTTCAGGAGCAGGATGCTGACAGTATCCCGCTCCGCACCTGCGGAATCGGCTATTGCAGGGAGGAGCAGCTCCTTTTTTTTACACTGGTGAATTCCGGTGATGCGGATGCGGTATTCCGCACGAAAACTGCGCTGTACGACTATGAGCGAAATCAGGAGCTTGTGCAGGACAATGCAGCACTCCCGCTCTGGCAGCGCGGCTTTCTGACAGGATATCTCTGCAAAAATCCGCTGCGGGAGCTGCCGGACGGAAACGGTTACTGCATCACGGTGCCGGCACACAGCGCGGCAGAGCTGACACTGCATATTCCGGACGAAACGGACATCATGTGCCGGTATCTTTCGCTGGTGTTTTATTCGGTAAGCGGCAGTGAGCCCGCATATACGAAGTATTTTGAAATGACCGAGCAAATGCTTCTGATGCCGCGGCAGCAGGAAAAGCAGCTGCTGGATTTTGCGGCTGAACATTCTGAACTGGAATACTGACCATGCACATTACAAAACGATTGATATAGAGTAAAAGCTTTTTTACAACTTTCTTATGGGAATTATCTTGCGTATGCTTCGGTTTGATTCTGAGGCATACGCTTTTTTATATTCCAAACATCTTACCTTCAATAAGTCAAAGCGATTTTTTTGTGTTCATTTCATGCAACTCTCATGCAACACGCAGCCATCCCTGAGCCCTCTGAAAAGTTATATAATGGATTCAGGTTCAGGAGATAGCGGCCGTATCTCAGAACTGAATACGAAATATATACGGAGGGATGCAAATGAAACGATACAAAGATTTCCTGATCGTGGGCATCGACCACGGTTACGGGAACATCAAGACCGCGAACACGGTCACACCGACGGGTATCACCAAGCTGGATGCCGCACCGATCTTCACCAGGAACACGCTCTGCTATGACGGAAACTACTATCTCATCGGCGAGGGACACAAGGAATATCTCACTGACAAGTGGGAGGACAACGACAATTATTTGTTCACGCTTATGGGCATTGCCCGTGAACTGAACCGCGAGGGAATTACCTCAGCCGATGTATG
>JAFYBM010000166.1 GCA_017540225.1 Oscillospiraceae bacterium
GACACCGGAGGAGCGGCTCAGACCGCTGCTTCCGCTGCTTCGTGAGGAGGATTTCGTGCTGATGATGACAGTGCGTCCGGGACTGGGCGGGCAGTCATTTATGCCGGAGGTTCTGCCCAAGATCCGGCATCTGCGCGAAATGTTTGCAAATGCCGGTATGACTGCGCATATCGAGGTGGACGGCGGTATCAATGCAGAGACCTCCGCACGCTGCCGTGCAGCCGGTGCGGATTATCTGGTTGCCGGTTCTTATCTGCTCGGCGCGGCATCACCTGCGGAAGCCGTACGGCTGCTGCGCGGCGAGGTGATCTGAGCAGTACCGCTGCAAACGGCACGGACTGCGTCCTGTTCGCAGAGACAGGTTCCGAATTCACTGAGCCTTGCGCGGTTCAGCGGGGACAGTCGGAAGGGGAGACCGTATTCCAGCAGAATATGCTGAACAGTGCCGGATCCGGTTCGGCACAGCTTCAGTGTCAGGATATACCTGCTGCGGCAGCGGTACAGTGTGCTGCTCAGGATCCTGCTGCTGTGTCTGCTGAGCTGCATACAGCAGGACAGCAGCGATTTCTGATCCGGAAAGCCTGCTGCTGTGCTGACGTTCTTTGTCTGAACGGGGGTATCATTCCGGCTTGCCGGCATTTGTACGGTGAAATAGGCGGTCAGTCCGCCTTGCGGAGCTGCAAACAGCTCGACCGTGACCGGATATTCTGAAAACGGAATTCCGCTGACGGATTCTGCGTGGGAGAGCATCATCGAGATCAGCCGCATCATCTGCGGGGCATCAGCGGCAGAAGCGGATTCGGCGAGAAAGTGCTTCAGTTCATCCGCCGAAAGCTGCACTTTTACGGATTGTGCGGAGAGCCGGTTTACGGTCATGAAAATCGGTTCCTTTCTGTTGAAATGGAGGCTATCATGGAAACACGCCGCAGACTGCGCGGGCAGAAGTCACGGGAACGTCAGAAGGAACGAATGATCCTGACGGGTGCTGCTCTGCTTTCGCTGCTCGGCATTGCGTCCGGATTGTACGGACTGCGGGTCTGGCTGCTCGGCGGGATCGCCGGGGCGACAGCGCTTTCAGCAGAGCTGATCTGTCTGCGAATCCGGAAAAGAAAGCCGGATTTCCGTGCGGCGCAGTCTGTTCTGGACGGATGGATCCTGCTGATGCTGATGCCGGTGACAGTACCGGTTCCTTTGCTTATCATATCCTGTGTGTTCGCAATTATCATCGGGAATTTCCGGATAAAAGGCGATACGGCGCCGGTGATTCCGGCGGCTCCGGCAGGCTTTTGCCTTGCATGGCTGATCCGGCGTGCCGGCGTCATGCAGTTTCCTGCCGCAAAGGGTGCTGTTCCGCTGCTTTCAGTCAACCGGTCACTTTTGAGCGCGGGAGCGTCCGCCGGATGGAACACGCATTTCCGGTTTCCGCCGAATCCGGTAGACTGGATTATCGGCGTGCCCGGACTTCCGCTCGGAAGCTGCTCGTTATTTTTGCTGCTCGTGATCGCAGCTGTATTTCTTGTTCGGAACAATTCTTCGGGCTATGTGATCGTTCCGATGCTGCTGCCGCTTGTCTGCGCATTTTGCTTTTTCACGTTTTTCCGGTTTCCGGTTAAAGCATCCGCAGCGGTTCTGATGTGCAATCAGCTGTTGTTTTCCGCTGTTTTTATTTATGGAAAAACCGGCTTTGCGCCCCCGAAAACTGCCGGAGTTTTGTTCGGACTGATGACAGCATCCGCTATTTTATGGACCCTTCGGTATAACAGCGAAGCCGTAATGTGGGTCGGAGTGGTTCTGGGACCTGCTGCGGCAGGACTGCGCTTTCTCATTCGCTGGGAAAGCAGAAGCCGACACAAAAACGGAACGGACAATAAGAAAACACTTCCGGTATAAATGCCCCTGATATAAAGATATTCTATTCAGACAGCGGTACTTTGGTGTATGCCGCTGACTGCGCAAAAGAGAGAGGAGAAAATCTGTGAGCCGAAAAAAGAAAGGCAGAAGAATTTATACGCGGCGTGCGCGGAATCACCGCATTTTCAGCATGTATCATCCGTTCCGTTCCGCCCTCGGAACAGCCGTGATGCTGGTGCTGATCGCTGCGATGGGCTTTGTGGGCTATCACATCGCCGGACCTGTGATTGAGCGGATGCGCTCGGAGAAGGAGAACCCTACCACGACGTCTGAGCCGTTTTTCGCAGAATCCTCCGATTTGTCCGCTGAAGTGACAACAACTTCAGCAACCGTCACGACAACAACTGTGACTGTTACAACAACTACTACGACCGCCACCGAAACGACAACGTCGCTCCAGCCTGTCTCACGGTTCGGAGAGGATGTGACAGTCGCCTATCTGTC
>JAFYBM010000167.1 GCA_017540225.1 Oscillospiraceae bacterium
AAAATATTGAAAACCCCGTTCCGCACCTCATCCAGTGAGACGATCGAGCTGTCTGCACTGACGACTGCTCTGCTGCCGGTGCCGCGGTTGAGATAACCGGGATATACTGCAGACAGCGTTCTGATGCAGTAATAGCCGTTACCCTGCGGAATCACTTCCCATTTCTGATTATCTCCGCCGTTGGCACTGTGCTGCAGCAGATTGCCGTTTGCTTCATACATATCCAGCACACGGCCGCTCTTTGCGTTTCTGATCGTGTAAATGCCGCCTCTGGCATCTTCAAGGCTCCAGAGCTGATTCACATTGCCGGGCTGGTATTCATTCCAGACAGTCAGCGAACTGGAGGAACCCGGATTCTTCACTTCCAGCGCATAGGTTTTTGTCGTGTTCGTTGCCTTATTACGCAGCGTCTTGATGATCCGATAGCTGTCAGCATCAACCCGCTGAATTGCCGAACCAGACGAACTGACACCGACCACAGCCTTGAATCCGCCGTCACAGACATCGCCCATTGTCACAAACTTGTCATTCTGGAGGGATTTCAGGCAGCCTTGTATGAAATCAAATTTCTGGTTATTTCCGCCGTTGAATCCGTGACAGATCAGGGTTGTATAGCTGCTTGCTGCCAGATCGAGATACCGACCGTTTGCCTTGCTGCGGATATAATACACACCCTTAGAACCAATGCCTCTCCTGTGCTCAGAGCCTTCCATTGATGTTGTATCTATTGTACCGGACAGATTTGACACACGCAGAACCGGTCTGCCCTTCACGGAATCCATGATCCAGACATTGTCGAAATCCCAGCCTGTAAAGTTCGATTCATCCGCAAATTCTGTCAGCGACAGCTTCGTGCCGACTTTACTGGTTCTGTCACTTGCATAATAACAGTTCTCCGGATATTGGACACCTTTATAGTACCGGCCAAGCGGATCTGCGAACCACGAAATAGGACTGTACACTCTTCCGATACTATAACAGTTTTTGATTCCTATCGAATAATCCATATCAGTACTTCCATAAGGAGTTGTTCCATAATCATATGTTAAACTGGAAATAAATCCGGCAACCAAACCGCCGCTGTCACTCTTTCCGCTAACATTGCCGATATTATAACAGTTTTCAAGCCATCCGTACGAGAAACCGCACAAACCTCCTGCCCTGCCTTCCGTTAATGTGCTTGAATCAATAATCTCTCCTTCGTTCCCGCAGCACCTGACAAGCGTTTTCATTTCCATAAAGCCGCAGATACCACCGACATTTCCTTTTCCGTGAACATCTCCATAATTAAAACAATCTGAAACGAGCGCACCGTAAACAGTATAACCGGCGATTCCGCCCATCATACCCGTATCCTCGATCATTCCGTAATTCGTGCATTGTTCAACGGTGCCGCCCTTCATGTAGCCTGCAATTCCGCCGGCAATATTTCCGCTGTTGTTGTTTGTACCTGCTGCATTTTCGCTCACATTCACATAGCTGGTGCAGTTTACGATTCGTCCGGACAGATCACCTGCAATTCCGCCTGCACGCATACCGCTGACCGTTCCGTATACAGTTACATTTCTGACTTCTCCGCTCTCCGCAACACTTCCGAAAAGACCCGCCAGATGCTCGCTGTTACTGATATAAAGATTCCGGACAGATTTGCCGTTTCCGTCGAATGTGCCCGCAAAAGATATCGGTTCAAAATCAATTTTGCCCCATTTGTCTGAAGTCAGACCTGAAAAATCAGCTGCCTGCAATCCGGCACTGATCGGCCGGAACGGTTCCGAACCTGAACGTGTGCTCAGATCAATATTGTTTGCAAGGAATGCATTGCTCTGCGGATTTCCGGCATTGACATGCTGACTGAACCAGTCCAGCTGGTCAGCAGTCGTAATGCGGTACGCCTTTTCGCCGGATTCGACTGTCCCGTTTCCGTTGACATCGTAGCTGACAAGTGCGGGTTCCGAACCGGAACCGCCCGCCGCAAATGCACTGCCTGCCGGCAGAACGGAGCCGCTCATTGCAGCTGCAAGCCCGATGACTGCTGCGCGTCTGAACGTGTTTTTCATAATGATCCTCCTGTTTTATGTTGTTTCCAAGATGTTTTCGCGGCATTTGCATGCAGAAAGCCGCGCCTTTCAGGACAGGAACGGTGCGCATCCGTTCTCCGCCTTATCTTTGTAGACCGGAAACAGCGCGATCAGGTTACATGGAAAATATTATTTTTTTGTATAACAATCGGAAACTGACGTTTGTTTTCGCTGAATGTTCATATCCGCACTTATAATTTTATTGTTTGATGAATCCTGCCGTAAACGCACATCCCGGAAATCGGCGGATATCCGGCGCAAAATATTATTTGTCCTGTGTGTAACCTTTTTTCCCGGAACTTGTCTATATAGGTAGCAGGTACTGATGCGGCAGGCGGCCGTTCGGAGGCGCGCCGCCCCGCTGCGTCAGGCATGTAAAGGATGAAAACATCAAACGAAGGGGTGATCACGATGAAACACAGCAAAGCATTATCAGCAATCCTGTCAGCGGTGACCGCCTGTACGGTGCTTCCGGCGTTCCCGGCAGTTTATGCGGCTGAAACAGCACTCCCCGACTGGGTTCCTGCCGATTTCCGGTCAGCGTGCACGTTCAGCAACACCTACGGCAGCACGCTCATAAAGGACGATATCATCTGCATTGTCACGCGGCATACCGGAGAAGGAACCGTGAAGCGCTTGCCCCTGCTCGGCAGCGGAAACTGCAAAACACTCGCTGACGAATGGTACAAGGGCGAATTTGAATCATACGGGGATCTTTATCCGTACTACCATGTCACGGTCTATCAGCCGGAGGAAGCAAAAACCGTTGTGCTTTATGACTATGACACTGTCAACAACAAGGAATCGGATCAGGACAATCAGTATATCTTCGCGGTCGGTCCGGAGCTGCAGGTCACGGAAACGGACTGGCGCGGATTCGTGCCGGACTGCATAACGGAATACAGGGATTTCATCGCGGAGACAGGCAAGGAATACGGGCTGGGGAATGACGGATTCACAAGCTGCAACATTGACGGCAGAGGCAGCTATGTACTCATGGCTGCGGGGAGCTCCGGCTTTGTCGGCAGCTTCATGGACAGCACGGTCATGGTGAACGGCAAGAAGCAGCAGCTGAAAACCTCCGGCTGCAATACAAAATATGAGGGTCCGGAGCCGACCGATCAGGGCAGCAATTTCGTGCGGTATCTGCAGATCCCGGAGCCCGCTGAGATCGAAGCGACTTTTACGCGCCGCACGGATCGCAGCGAGCTGGAAGCGTTCAGCGTCACCAGAAAGCTGAAAGCTGAGAAAGACAGCAGCGGATTCATCACGGTCTCTGCTGCGGATGATCCGGCTGACGAAGAAGAATGGCGCAAATATGTGCCGGATACCTCTGCCGAAGCGTATACGTTCCTGCGCAGCGAGGGTCTCGTATCCTGCAGCGACCCGTATAATGAATTCAACATTGACAACCGCGGCGATTATCTGATCGCGGCAGCGGCGAACTACGGCGGACTGTCCAGTGCAATGGCCATGATTGAACTTGAAAAAGACGGAAAACCGCTGCGTCTGAAAAGTGTAAACTGCAAGCCTGCGGCAGAGCCTGGCACGGTAATCGACGGAGAATGCCTGATCAGCTATGCGAAAATCACCGAGCCGTGCACGATCAAGGCGTTCATCCGGAACGGTCAGGAGAATTATCAGAAAGAAACAGCAATCACAGTCACAAAGAATTCCGAAGGGAAGCTCTGCTTTGCGGCAGAGGATGAATTCGCGTTTCTGCCAAAGAGCTTTGAGGAGGCTGAGGCTTTCTATAAAGAGTACGGTGTCATTTCCGAGCATAAAGATTATATCGTCTGCTGCGGTGCGACGAACCGCACGACCGGCTACAGCATTCTGACTGACACAGCAGGCTCTGCGGGTGCAGAGGCCGTGAAAAAAATGCAGTATAGCTGGTCACCGGATACGTCTGAGGACGGCGCAGACCGGACGATTCAAATCATCGTGCTCAAACCGATCCGGCAGGGAAAGCTGAAAGTCACGGTGCGTCATGCGCGTGAATGGAATCCGAATGAAGGCAGGATCATGCAAACGAAGTTCTATTATGTCAGGGATTACCTTTCTCTTGCTGAGCTGAAAATTACAATGGGCGATCTGGACAGCGACGGTCAGATGACAGCCGCCGATCTCGTGATTCTGAGCAAGTATCTCGGCGGAATGCAGGCACTGGAGGAAGTGCAGTTCTTTGCAGCAGACCTCCGGAACGATAACCGCATCAATGCGGCGGATCTCTCGGTCATGAAGCGGCAGCTTGCCGAGATCCAGAATCCGCCGCCTCCGCGCACGGATGCCTGAACGGCATCCGCAAGAAAACAGCATACCCCGCACCACTGCATCTGAATAAAGGGCAAGCATCCGTGATTTGCGTCGCGGATGCTTGCTCTTTTCGGTTATTTTGCGGTATCGCTTTTCAGGGAACGGGAACAGGCGATCACGCCCGCAGCTGCGAGCAGCAGAATGATCGCGGAAAGCTTGACCGGCTCGACCGCAGTACCGCTCCGGATGCACAGGAAGCTGAGCACGGCAGCCATCATGTAGCCGGCCAGCGTCGCCTCTGTCATGGCTTTATTGTATCGGCCGACCAGCCCTCGCCCGGCTGCGGAAAAGTTAACGTAGTACCGGCTGCCGGAGAGGAAAATGCCGTTGCCGATGCCGCTCAGCACCGCAGCGGCGGTCAGCAGCACAGGCGAGCTGCTGTGCAGAACGATGATCATGCCGAGTGCCGCAGCCATTGCAAGCGGCGCGGCCGGCCGGAGCTTCCAGAGCTTCATCGCCGGGAACAGCCCGATCACCAGCGCGGAGACCAGCACTGTTCCCGCAAGGAACAGGCTGCTTTTCACCGCATAATCCGCAACAAGCAGGTGATCCTTCATGATGTAGGCCACAGACGGCATCAGCGTGTTCGTGGCGCAGTACATCAGAAAGGTATAAACAAGTGCCGTCCGGTCAGCCCTCTGCACGGATGCGGGAGCTGTTCCGGCAGACGCATCCTCCGCAGATGCAGCGTGCTTTCTGCCGCCTGTATCACCGGAGTATGCAGCATATGCACGGATGACAGGCAGATAACCGACCAGCAGCAAAATCACGGAAAGCAGAATACAAAGCCGCGGCGATCCCGCAAAGAACGAGAAAAACAGCGGGCCGGCAATATAACCGAGCATCTGATAGGTCAGCAGGATGCGCACATTCTTTTCGCGGTCGGCATCCGAGACCGTACCGGAAATGAACACATCAAAGACATTATACAGGAAGTTCAGGCAGAAGCTTGAAATGCCGAACATTGCCATATAGAGCAACGAATGCCG
>JAFYBM010000168.1 GCA_017540225.1 Oscillospiraceae bacterium
ACAGAGCGATTTTCAGCGCATTGACGTCTTTGATTCCGCAGAATTCGGACGCTTTCTCGTGTCAAACGGCAGCGTCATCTTCTCCGAAAAGGACGAGTTCATCTACGATGAAATGATCGTTCATGTGCCGATGGCGGTGCATCCGGATGTTAAGCACGTTCTGGTCATCGGCGGCGGTGACGGCGGCGTGGCGCGTGAGCTTTCGCATTATGAGGAGATCAAAACCATAGACGTTGTGGAACCGGATGAAATGTTTGTGGATGTCTGTCGGGAGTATTTTCCGGACAATGCAAAGGGACTGGACGACCCGCGTGTGACGATCTACAATCAGGACGGACTGCGCGCACTGCGAACCCGTCAGGGCGAATATGACCTCATCATCAATGATGCGACCGACCCGTTCGGTCATACGGCGGGTCTGTTCACAAAGGAATTTTACGGGCTGTGCTATAAGGCGCTCAAGGATGACGGCATCATGGTCTATCAGCACGGCAGCCCGTTCTATGACGAGGATGAGGGCGCGTGTCAGGCGATGCATAAAAAGGCGTTCCGCGTTTTCCCGATCTGCCGTGTCTATCAGGCACATATCCCGACCTGTCCGGCGGGCTACTGGCTCTTCGGCTTCGCCTCGAAAAAATATCACCCGCTGCGTGATTTTGACGCAAAGCGCTGGAAAAAGCGCGGCATTGAAACATGGTATTATACCACGAATCTGCACACCGGTGCATTTATGCTTCCGAAATATGTCGAGGATCTCATGGAGGATGCCGAAGAACGGAAGAAATAACCGGCAGAAGCCGGACACGGAAAGGAAGTGGGCGGCATGGAGATCGACCGCGGCGCACTGCCGCTGTTCCTGAATGACTATCTGACCTATCTGGATGTCATCCGCGGAAAAGCCAAACGCACCGTCACGGAATACTGCAACGACATCTGCCTGTTTCTGCGCTGGCTGCGCTGCACCGATGAAAAGCGTCCTGTCTCCGATGCAGCGGATATAAACGTAGCAGAAGTCACATTTTCAGAGATTGAGGCGGTCACGGTCAGCCGGCTGTATGATTATATCCGTTATCTGCGCGATGTGCGCGGCAATACACCGCGCTCTGTTTCAAGGCGGCTGAGTGCCGTGCGCAGCCTGTTCAAATATCTCACGAAAACAAAAGGAATGCTGCAAAGCGATCCCTGCCAGAATCTGGAGCTGCCCGCCGTCAAAAAGACGCTGCCGCGCTTCATGACACTGGAGGAAAGCAAAAGAATGCTTCAAAGCGCGGAGGATTCCGTCTCACACGATATGCTGCGCGATTACTGCATCATAACGCTGTTTCTCAACTGCGGATTCCGTCTTTCGGAGCTTGTCGGCATGAATGTCGGGGATGTGGATTTCTTCAACCGGCAGATCCGCGTGCTCGGAAAAGGCTCAAAGGAACGCATTGTATATCTGAATGACGCCTGTCTCTCGGCGCTGCAGGATTATCTGAAATCGCGGGAAAACCCGCCGGAGGAACCGCGTGCGCTTTTTCTCAGCCGCAATCACCGGCGCATCAGCAAGCGGCGTGTTCAGCAGATCGTGGAAAACACGCTCACAGCCTCCGGCCTTGCAGGGCGCGGCCTTTCGACGCATAAGCTGCGGCATACCGCCGCGACACTGATGTATCAGCACGGAAACGCCGATATGCTGACGCTCAAGGAAATCCTCGGTCATCAGTCCATTGCGACAACCGAAATCTATACCCATCTTTCCAGCAAGCAGCGTCAGGATGCGATCGACAGCAATCCGCTGGCCGGCGAGCACCTGCATAAATCAAAATAAGAAAGGAAAACACTATGGAACACAAAGAAGTGCTGGCAGTCATCATTGCAGCGGCAATCATCATTCTGGTTGTAGCCGTCCTCGGTGCAATCAGCGGAAAAGACCGGAGCGAAGATTCCGGTTCTGACAGCGCCGTTACAACGGAAATGCCGCCAATCACTGAAAAAACCGATGTCTGGGATGTCATTCGGGAACAGCAGGAGGCACTGAACACTACGCAGGAAACCGCAACAACCACTGCTGCGGATGACGGTTCCGAGCAGTCTCCGGATACGATGGTAACGGAAATTGACGAAAACGAGATTGAGCCGGGTGAAGGACAGAATCCGGAGGATAACACGCAGACTACGCCCGAAGAACCGGAAACACCCGCAGTGCCTGATCTTCCGGAGGAACCGGCAGAGCACGCACAGACGCAGATTCATGTCATTCTTAACTGACGGAGGCGCCCTATGAAGCTGCTGATGTTCGGAGATGTCGTCGGGGAAGCAGGATGCAGTTCCTTTGCAAAGCACGCTCCGCTGCTGAAGCAAAAATATGCCGCCGACCTGATGATCGTAAACGGTGAAAACTCCGCGAAGGGCAACGGCATCACGCCGCAGTCAGCGGAAGCGCTCTTTGCAGCCGGAGCCGATGTCATCACGACCGGAAACCATTGCTTTCGCCGGAAATGCGATTTTATTTTTGAGAATCCGCGCATTCTCCGGCCTGCAAACTATCCGGAGGGCGCACCCGGCAGCGGCGTCTGCGTTCTGGATTGCGGTGCCTATTCGTTCGCGGTCATCAATCTGATGGGCACAGCCTTTCTGGAGCCGCTTGATAATCCGTTCAGCGTAATTGACAGTCTGCTCAGCGGGCTGGAAACCAAAAATATACTGGTTGATTTCCACGCGGAAGCGACCTCAGAAAAGCGTGCAATGGGCTGGTATCTTGCGGGACGCGTCTCCGCACTGATCGGCACGCACACGCACGTTCAGACAGCGGATGAGGAAATTCTCAACAACCGGACAGGCTATCTGACTGACTGCGGCATGACCGGCAGCGAACGCTCTGTCCTCGGGATCCGTCCGGAGCAGGCGATTGAGAAGCAGCGGTTTCACCGTCCGGTGCAGTTTACGGAGGCTCCCCCGCCCTGTATCATCAATGCCGCAGTGCTTGAAATCGACACCAAAACCGGCAATTGTACCAAAATCGAGCGTATTTTTATAAGAGAATCAACAAATTCTTTCTGAACACTTGACTTTTTTCGTGAAATGTTATATAATGATAGAGGCAATATCATATACCAATGTACATGAGACAGTTTCATCTCATGTGCAGCCAACCCAACAATCATTTCACAATTTATGTCAGGAGGTTCTCAGCATGGAAGTATTAAAGGTATCATCACATTCAACGCCGAATTCCGTTGCCGGAGCAATTGCCGGTGTCATTCGGGAGCAGCACGTTGTCGAAGTTCAGGCGGTCGGAGCAGGCGCAGCGAATCAGGCAATCAAATCCATTGCGATTGCGCGCGGTTATCTGGCACCGATCGGAATTGATCTTGTCTGCATTCCGGCATTTGCCAGCATTGAAATTGACGGCGAGGAACGCACGGCCATCAAGCTGATCTGCGAGCCGCGCTGAAAAAACATTTGAAGCACGCTTTTCTGTATAGGAAAGCGTGCTTTGTTTCTCCGGAAACGGTTTAAAAATCAACATATCTGCGGATCTTTGCCGCTCACAAACGAAAATGTGCTGCCCTGACTGAACAGAGCAGCACATTTCCTGTAAGCCGCATCAGCGTTTCAGTGCAGCCATTGTAGCCGGCCCGCAGATGCCGTCCACCGCAAGCCCGTTTTCAAATTGGAAAGCGAGCAGCGCACCGAGTGTGATCGTCCCGAAGATGCCGTCGATCTCATTTTTTCTGAGATAGCCGTGTGCGCAGAGCAGCTCCTGCATTTTGCGAACAGCCTCTCCGGAATCGCCCTTTTTCAGCAGCGGCTCCCCTGCTTCCTCAGGCTGATAGACGAATCCGAGAAACCGGTATTCAGGACCGGCGCTCCAGTTGCCGGTGCCTTTTTTGCGCACTGAGGTCCAGAAGGGATTTGCGCAGCCGTATCCGGATTCAGAAGTGACGATGCTGCCGTCCGCATTGATCTGCTCGACGACCGCCACATGACCGGCACCGTCGGCAGGTGCAGCGGTTTTCCCCTTTGCCCATACGATAATTGCGCCGAGCTTGGGCGTCAGCCCGACATTCAGCCCCTGCCGGATACCGGTATCATAGAAATCCTCGGCATTCGGCGGATACTGAAAATAGAGGAATTTCCCCTTGCCGATAATTTCATTGAAGCGACCGGCTGCGTAGCCGACGCAGTTTGCAAGCACATTGCATCCGGGGTCAGTCGGATTCCCGATGATCGCAGTGGAACAGCCGCCCGCCGCGGCCGTGTTGTAATAGGGGTTGCCTTTTTCAGGTTTCGTCAGTCTCGGTGTGAACATTTTTATCATCCTTTCTTCTGAAGCTGCGGAGCTTCCGGATGATGCTCCGCACCCAAACGGCATCGGGCGATATTTCGCCGTAATTTTCGAGAACGGAGATAATCTCCGTCAGTACAATATATGCAAAAATGAGTCCTGCTGCCACATTTCCGGCAAGCTCCGCGAGCATTTCGGAATGCAGATCGCGCCCAAGCATCTCAATGCCGGTTTCCAGTCCGCAGGCAACCGTCATAATGATGATTTCCGCGAGCTTATGCAGCACGCCGGTTCGCATCTGCGAGGAGCTAAGATCATTTGCAATATAAGCCTTGATGATACCGGTCAGGAAATCCGCAGCCGCCAGTCCGATGATAACAGCGAGCATAATCAGATATTTCATGCAGGATCACTGTCCCTGACATCCCAATAACCATTTGTGATATATGTTCCGCTGCCGATTGTTGCCTTTCCGTATCCAAGACTGTAGAGCTGTCCGGAGATCATGAATCCGGCATTCGGCGTATAGGACTGCAAACCTTCATTTGCGTTTGTAGAAAACGGAACAAGCATCGTCTGATTCTGCGCATTTGCGGCAGTCGTATAGGCGCTGATCGGAGCGGTATCACCCCATGCGACAGCGTAAAACGATGTGTATACCGCAGGGATTGTTGTCATGGACGACGAAAACACAATTGCAGTTTTATTGTTATTGGTTTTCGTAATCAGTAAACAGGCGTTATATGATGTCGAACCTGTTGCTCCGTATCGCAGGATCACGCCGTTTGCGCAGGCAAACCCCTCAATAAAATATGTGTTGTATGATGAGGTGTAATAGGTCGCAGATTTGGAGACAGAGCTGCTTGCATAGGCTGTGATCGTGTCGGCATTGTTGCTTCTTGCAATTGTGAGCAGCGTATTTTCATCGGCATCCTTGCAAGTGATCGTGTCGCTTTCTGCCGTAACAGAATCAAACAGACCGGAGCTTTCGAGAAACGATGCAAGCGTACTTGTATCGCCGTTGATATAAGTTCTTGTAATCGACATGACTTCTTCCTTTCCTGATTTTATATAAACAAAACCTTGAACGTTGAGATATTCCCGATTGCAATATCTGCATTGGAACTCAGCCGCATGAGAACTCTCAGCTTCTTTGCATTCGGAATCGTGTTGAGCGTTGAGCTGTCAACCCAGCTTGTGACAGTCTGACTGGACAGGAAGTTTTCGTTTGCATCATAGAAATAGCAGATGAACTGTCCGGCTGAACCGCTGACAGCCGCCTGAACGGTATACGATGACCGGTCATCGGGAATGTCGATAAACAGATCGCACAGAACTCTGTTCGGTCTTGCTGTATCGTCAACCTGTCCGGTATAATCATCAAACCACTTGTTATACAAATGACTTGCATACGGTTCCGTCAGCAGATCGACTGTTTCGCTGTCAATCTCCGCATTTCCGATTGTAAACCGCATGGAGCCGTCAGCAACCGGAACAGCGTCTACAGGTGCTCCGCCGCCTCCGCTCGGATCCAGCCTGCTCAGATATTCAAGCAGCTGCTCATAGACATCCGGATCAGGCGGATCATGCACAGGTTCATTGTCCGTAATGCAGCCGAGGCACGGGATGGCTGCCGGAGCAGAGGTCAGCGCATCACCGGCATAGACGCCGACGAGCAGCAGATCGGTATGATAAACAGCAGGGATCCTGACGGAATTGCCCTCAAAGAGTGTTTCAGCAAAGAGCATTTTCCGGCTCTGCGAATCATACCAGACAAAGCGGGCAATCCTGACAGCAAAGCTGTCCCACGCTTCATCGAAATCAAACACAGCGGTAAAGTCGCCGTTGCCGCAGACAAGAGCCGCATTCGGTTCTGTCTGCGGAATGCAGTTCCGGATTCTGATCCGGATCTCATTGTTTTCTGTCATCGTCTAACTCCTTTCATAAATGATGATCCGTGTTCGTCAGTTCGGCAAGTCTCGCAAGCATGAGCCGGAGCACATCGGAATCCGGACGGTAAAGCTCTGCCGCAATATCCCTGACCGCCGGCAGACAGGCAAACCGCGCAGGCGCAGTTGTGCATAAGCTGCCGGAAAAAACGCCGATCTGAACGAGATCGGTATTGAGCAAGGCCGGCAGCAGACAGCAGCCGTTGTTCAGCGGAATATCGGCAGAAAGCGTCCTGCCGCCGCGCCGCAGCAGAATCCGGACATATTTATCCGGTAACGCATCCCATTCCGCATCAAAGAGAACGTGCAGCAAATATTCATTTCCGCACACAAGAAACTGCGAATGCGGCACAGGCAGTGCGCGCCTGTGCCGCACCGTGACATAAATATCCAACCTGTCACCTCCCAGCAAAAATCGCAATCCAGTATCAGAAGCCGAAGAGCCCATACATGGCCATTGGATTTTGGCTGCTCCCAAACATAGTCCGAAAACGAAAAAAGTTGTACGTTTCCGTACAACTTTCCGAGAAATAATTATATTCAAACAAAAAGATGCGCAGGTTTTTGCGCATCTCAGTCTATATACAAGCAATCTGATATAAAACACACGCAGTCTGCTTTGCCGCGGTGTACGCCCGTTCCCGAGCGTCACCGCACCGGCTCCGCTGCGCAAATCCGTTTCATCTGCACAGCTCCCAGAAGGCCACCGCACTTGCCGCAGCAACATTGAGCGAATCGACACCGTGCGACATCGGAATGCGCACCGTATAATCACAGGCCGCAATCGTCTCCGGCAGCAGCCCCTCGCCTTCCGTTCCAAGTACAATCACCAGCTTTTCGGCCGCCTTGACACGCGCATCCGCAATGCTGACCGAATCATCGCAAAGCGCCATTGCCGCAGAACAGAATCCGTTTTCGCGCAGGATATTCAGATGCCCGGCCGTTTCCGCACCATCCGGCAGAAATGCCCACGGCACCTGAAATACCGTCCCCATGCTGACACGCGCTGCACGCCGGTAAAGCGGATCGGTGCAGCCTTGCGTAAGCAGAACCGCATCCACACCGAGTGCCGCCGCCGAACGGAACACTGCCCCGAGATTTGTCGGGTTCATCACATTTTCCAGCAGTGCAATCCGAGCAGTATTTTGCAGCATTTTCATGCTGAATATGACCGGTTTCCGCCGCATTGCGCAAAAAACGCCGCGTGTCAGATGCAGACCGCGCACCGACTGCATTGCCGCCGGATCAGCAAGATACACTGGAACATCCGGAAACTGCGCAGTCATTTGCTGCATCTGCTCTGAAAAGCATGAAGTATCAATCAGAAACGAAAGCGGCGCATATCCGGCAGCAATGGCCCGCTCGGTCACATTCGGGCTTTCCGCGATAAACAATCCTGCCTCCGGCTCAAAATAATGAAAAAGCTGAATTTCCGATAATGTCAGATATTCCGCCCAGGGGGAATCTGACAGCTCTGAGATATGGTATAGCATGAGATTGATCCTTCCGTTCAGCAGCAGATGCCGAAGCCCAGCACAAAGAAGCTCCCGCTAGTCCGTTCCAGCGCAATCAGATGTGCGGCAGCCTCCGCAGCGGAATGCGCAGCAACAAACCGCGCATTGCCCCAGCCGTATAGGGAATTGCTGTCGAGCACCGGCGGATTCATCGGTTCGCCGTCAACAGAAATGCGGCAGGTACCGTATTCCGGCAGATGATGCGTCTCATAAAAGATCAGAACGGTGCGGCATTCCGCCCGAAATTCCAGATGCGGATGCTTGTCCGTCAGCTTCCATGCAGCGGGAAAATACGGATGATACCGCGAAATCAGCTCTGCATCGGTCTGCACAAAGGCACATTCCGCCTCCGGATGCACAAACCGCAGATTCTGATACGGCGCACCGAGCCACGGCTCCGGCAGCGGCAGCGGCGCTTCGTCCGGTGCATTGCGGACTGCCGCGAACAATTGCAGCAGACAGTCTGCAAGCAGCCTGTGGCCGTCCTCTGTAGGATGACTTTCCGCATCGGCATAGTCCTCCCATTTGAGCAGTCCCTGTTCCAGCGCAGCATTCAGTCCCGTCCGCAGCCGCACACAGGGCAGATGATAATGCTCCGCAACAGGCAGCATGAAGCTCTCGCAGTTATAATCATTCACATTGCGGATGATAAACAGGCAGACAACCGGCGGTTCCGGCTGTGTCAGCAGCTTGCGGAGCAGGCTCTCAAAGGAGAGCACGCTCGGCCGCAGCGTTGTCTCATTGATCGCAAATTCGAGGAATACGAGATCGGGCTTTCCGGCCAGCAGATGCTCCTCAGCCAGCAGATTGCCCTGCATGGAACCCATACCGGCCTCCGCACAGACAATTGCCTCTGCATCCATCCCCTGTTCCCGCAGAAGCTGCACGGTCTGCGCCGGATAGGCGCCCTCCATGACATGATCGACGGAGAAGCCCTGTGTCACAGAGCCGCCCATAAAGCCGATGCGCAGCTTATTTTTTGCAAACAGCTTCTGCCATGCAATGCCGGAACCGACCGAATGCACCGCAGCAGCCGCGATTTGTTTTTTCACGTTATCCGGTATCATTCTGTCACCTCCGTTATTGCAGCATCTGCCATGTGCCGACATCAACAAGCTGTTTCAGCAGCAGTGCATATTCGGCTGCGGCCTTTGAAAGAAATGCATTGCGCCGCGAGATCAGCGAAATGCGGCAGAGCGCCAGTGCATCCGGCAGCGGATAATAATTCGGATGCTCGCGGAAATTTCCGTAGTAAATCAGCGAATCCGGCAGCAGCGCGATGCCCATATTGGCACAGACAAATGAAAAGACCGTCTCAATCGTCTGCACGCCGTATGCAATATCCGGCTCAAAGCCGCATTTGCGGCAGACGGATTTCAGCTTTTCCAGATCATGCTCGCCGGCACTCGCCGCAACAAAGGATTCGTCTTTTGCAAGCGTCAGATCAATCGGCTCAGTCCGCAGATATTTCGGTGTAGACTGGATAATATCCTCCGCCGAAAGCGGCTCCGGCAGCTTTTCCGTCAGCGGATGCCCCGCCGCAACACCGAGATAGAGCCGCTCCTCTGCGAGCGATTCCACATGAAACTGCTTCTCCTCAAAATCACCGGTTCCGACCGCAAAATCAATCTCTCCGGCAAGAAGCTGATCGCGGAGCTGCTTCATATCGGCCTCATGGATCGTCAGATGAATATTCGGATATTTCGCATGAAAGGCCGCAATGCTTCGTGCCAGCAGGCAGCGCACACGAAACGGCGATGCACCGATCCGCACAGAGCCGGTTTCCAGCCCCATGAGGTCAGAGATCGCATTGTTCATGCTTTCCTCCATCGCAAGGATCTTGCGCGCCCATTCCACATACAGTCTGCCGGCATCGGTCATTTGCAGCGGTGTCACGGAGCGGTCAAAGAGCTTGATGCCGAGCTGCTTTTCGATGCTGTGGATATACTGGCTGAGCGAAGGCTGTGTTACAAACAGCTTTTCTGCCGCCTTGGAAATACTCTGACATTCCGAAACGGCAATCACATATGTCAGTTGCTGAGTAGTCATGGCGTTATTTCCTTTCATCCGTTTCCGTAGTGCGAAGCAGTTTATAGAGCAGTGTGCAAAGCGTTTCTGATTCCTCTGCCGACAGCCGGAGACAGCAGCCGATCTGCTGCGGAATATCCGATGCCTCCTTCTGTACGGCGCGGCCTTTTTCGGTCAGCGCCGCGATCAGCACGCGTTCATCCTCCGCACTGCGCCGGCGCGTGATATAGCCCTTCTGCTCCAGCGCTTTCAGCACAGGAGTCAGCGTACCGGAATCAAGATACAGCCGCTGTCCCAGCTCCTTGACGGAAATGGAGCCGGTTTCCCAGCAGACCATCATTGCGACATACTGTGTATAGGTCAGGCCGATCCGATCAAGATACGGACGGTATTGCTTAATGACCTCGCGGGAACAGGCGTAAAGCGGGAAGCAGAGCTGGTTTTCGAGCTTCGGCGCTTCATTCTTTGCAGCAGACATTGCCATGTCCCTCAGGCGTGTGTTTCTTCATAGGCCTTGCGCACTGCCAGTGCAAGCTGATCGGCGCAGGAAGTCGGCTTCATGCCGCAGAGATTGCCGCGCAGCTTTTCCTCGATCTGACTGACCTTCCAGCCGTCAACCAGCTTGGAGATTGCCTTGAGGTTGCCGTTGCAGCCGCCGAGAAACTCAATATCCGTAATCACATCATCCTCGATATGGAAACGGATTTCCTTTGCGCACACCATTTTCGTTTTATAAGTATAGTCCATGATAACATCTCCTTCAAACAATATGCTCAATTCAATTGAGCTTAATTTAATTATACACGATACAATTGAATTTGTCAAGCGAGATCCGCAAAAACACGTTCGTCAGAATAAACAAAAATCAGATGCAATATTCCCATCGAATTTGGGCTGCCGATTTTCGATTTCCTATTGACAAGATAGGGAATATATGATATAATACATACAATTCCGATAGGGATACAATACAAACGAAAGGAATCTGGACGATGTTACTGCACTTTACAGATCTTCTGCGGTATAATTACCGCTTCGGACGAATGCCGCTGTGTTGAACCTCGGTCATCTTCTTCATAAATAATTCCGGCAGTTAATACGCTTTGCGCGGAGCTGCCATTCAACATGATCTATCTGAAATTTTTGAAATGAAAAGGAGTTCATCACAATGAGCAATTATAAATTTGAAACCTTACAGCTTCATGTCGGTCAGGAACAGGCCGATCCCGCCTCGGATTCCCGTGCGGTTCCGATCTATCAGACAACTTCCTATGTCTTTCATGACAGCGCACATGCCGCTGCCCGTTTCGGACTTGCAGATGCTGGCAATATCTACGGCAGACTGACCAATTCCACGCAGGATGTACTCGAAAAGCGCGTTGCAGCACTCGAAGGCGGCGTTGCAGCACTGGCCGTTGCATCCGGTGCTGCCGCAATCAGCTATACCATCGAAGCACTGGCCGGCAAGGGTGAGCATATCGTTGCTCAGAAAACGATCTACGGCGGCAGCTACAATCTTCTGGCACACACGCTCCCGCAGTACGGCATCGACACAACATTCGTGGACATCCACGATCTCGCTGCAACCGAGGCGGCAATCCGGCCGGAGACGAAAGCAATCTTCATCGAAACGCTCGGAAATCCCAACAGCGACATTCCGGATATTGAAGCGGTTGCAAAAATCGCGCACGCACATAATATTCCGCTTGTGATCGACAACACCTTCGGTACACCTTATCTCATCCGTCCGATCGAGCACGGCGCAGATATTGTGGTACATTCCGCAACCAAATTCCTCGGCGGTCACGGTACAACACTCGGCGGCATCATCGTCGATTCCGGCAAATTCAACTGGTCGCCGGAGAAATATGCACCGATTGCTGCACCGAACCCGAGCTATCACGGCGTTGCATTCACCGCTGCTGCAGGGCCGGCTGCTTTCGTAACCTATATCCGTGCAATTCTGCTGCGCGATACCGGCGCAACGATCTCGCCGTTCAATGCATTCCTGCTGCTTCAGGGCATTGAAACGCTGTCTCTCCGTCTGGAGCGTCACGCTGAAAACACAAAGAAGGTCGTGGAATTCCTCTCCAAGCATCCGCTGGTTGAGAAGGTCAATCACCCGTCCCTGCCGGAGCATCCGCAGCACGCACTGTATCAGAGATATTTCCCGAACGGCGGCGGCTCGATCTTTACCTTTGACATCAAGGGCGGCAAAGAAGAAGCATGGAAATTTATTGATGCGCTTGAAATTTTCTCGCTGCTCGCAAACGTCGCAGATGTGAAATCGCTCGTGATTCATCCTGCATCGACCACGCATTCACAGCTCTCTGAGGCCGAGCTGAATGCCGGCGATATTCATCAGAATACGATTCGTCTTTCCATCGGCACAGAGCATATTGACGATATTATCGCTGATCTTGAGAAGGGCTTTGCAGCCATTCGCTGAAAACAAAAAACACCCGCAGCGGACTGATTCTGCTGCGGGTGCTGTTTTTCAGAAGCTGCGCTGATTATACTTGAATTTGCAAATCAAGCACAAAAACGGATATTGTCAGTTTTGCGGTATTAGATTTATCTGTTCAGAAGCCAGACGCCGGTATTCAGGTAAAGTGCAAAGCAGCACCAAAGCAGATACGGTGCCTGCATCCATGCCGCGGCCGGAGAGATCTTCCGGTAAAAATTGATCATCATGATAATAGAAACGATCATGCCGAGCAGCCAGAGTGCCGCGAAGCCATACCAGCCAAGCCCGAAAAACCAGATCATCCAGCAAAAGAAAAATGTCATCTGTACGCCGAAAACCATTGTTGCCGTATCGCTCGCTGCCGTTCCCATCGTCTTTTCACGGATCAGCGCAAAGCCGAATCCAATCAGGAACAGCAAAATCGTCCATGCGATCGGAAATACAATGCGCGGCGGTGTCAGGGGCGGCTTCGCCATCTGTTCAAATTTTTTCAGACCGTCACGGGTCAGCCAGCTTGAAACACCGCCTGCTGCCAGACTGAATGCAATCCAGAATACGGCTTTTTTCCAAAATTTCGGAGCTTTCAATATGCTCACCTCCATGCTTAGTATATGGCTGCGCAGTATCAATTATGCATCCGATGCCGGAAATAACAACAATGAAAATCCCTCTGTTCCGTCAGAAACAGAGGGGTTTCAGTTTGTCGATAAAGACAGCTTTCCTATTGTTTTTCAGTCACAAAGAAATCAGCGATCCCGTCGGCCGCTTATTGCCTGCTTTCCTGAACGCCTGTCAATCTATGCGCCGTTTTTTGACAGGCTGAAAGCATTTGAAACGCATACGCTTATTTGTGGTATTTCCCGCCTGAGCTGATCTGAAATGCACGGTAAAGCTGCTCGGCAAGCAGCACCCGCGCAATCTGATGCGTAAAAGTCATCGGGGACATGGAAAATCTCATATCAGCGCGCTTTTTCACTTCGTCAGACAGGCCGAAGCTCGAACCGATCACAAAGCTGACCGTACTGTCACCGCTGACTGCACTTTGCGCAAGCATTTCCGAAAATGCCTCACTGCTGCATAACTTTCCCTCGATACACAATGCAATTACTTTTCCGCGGCAGGCTGAAAGAATCGCCTTTCCCTCCTGCGCCAGCGCGGCTGCAATCTCGGCCTCAGCGGGAGCTTCGGGCAGCCGTGCCTCCGGCAGCTCCGTCAGTGTCAGCCGGCAATAACGCTGCAGGCGCTTCTCATATTCCGCATAGGCCTCGCGCAGCCATTTTTCTTTCAGTCTGCCTACTGTAATCAGATGTATTTGCATCAAAAACTGACCATCCTTCCGTCCGTTTCCGGTGCTGCGGTTTGCAGCAGATAATCCCTTCCGCACCGGTATTCCGGCATTCCCGCGCTGACCGTCTGTGCGGCAAGCGCAGGCAGATTATTATGCTCACTGAGATGCCCGAGAATCAGGCGGGTTGTGCCGTTTGCGACCAGCTCCCGTGCCGCGGCAGCACTCGCATTGTTTGAAAGATGTCCGACATCAGAAGCAATCCGCATTTTGAGCTGTGCCGGATACGGGCCGGTCCGGAGCATTTTTTCGTCATAATTTGCCTCCAGCAGCACGAGATCACAGCCGCGGAGCGCCGCTGCGACTGTTTCCGAAACAAAGCCGAGATCCGTGCAAACCGCACAGCAATGCCCGTCCGGCATGGTCATCCGGTAACCGCAGCTCTGCGGCGTATCATGCGATGTGGGAAACGGCGTGATCCGAATGCCTGCACATTCCACAGTACCGGTCAGCTCACAGCAGGGCTGCTCCGGCTCAAGCCAGCCGCCGCGGTAAAGACACGCGCGCGTAACCGGCTCCGCGTAAACGGGAATATGATATTTTTTCGTAAACACACGCAAGCCGGCGACGTGATCGGAATGATCGTGCGTGATAAAGATTCCCTGCACGGCCTCCGGCGGGATGCTGCATTTTTCCAGCGCGGCGGCAAGGCGTCTTGCGGAAACGCCGCAGTCAATGAGAATACCGCCTGCGGGTGTTCCGATAAACTCTGCATTGCCCTTGCTGGAACTGAACAGCGGGTATATTCGGGACATGGGGTGTCACACTCCGTTCTGACAGAATCGCTGCATCATGCAGCATTTGCTGTTACTATTATATCAGATCGCAGCATAAAACGCAATGGGCGTTACAAAAAAAACAGTATTCGTCAGTTTGCGGTGCCGTTTTCGCTTCCCGATCTGATATTTCACTCTTAGCTTGACAGTTCTGAGGGGCTTTACAATGCACATTCTATGCCGGATAGTTCTTTTATATCTTTTTCATTCTTTCCCATTGCGTTTTCTGAAATAATATGCTATAATATATAAAAAGGATGCTCGGGATCCTAGGAAAGAAGGGCAATACATATGAAAAACAAGCATTTTTTATTAACAGCAATCACCGGAGCAATTCTTCTCTCAGCAATGTACGCACCCGCAGCCGGCGCTTCTGCTGCCGAAACAGATGTGCAGGAACCGCCCGTCACTACGGAAGCAGAGCCTCCCGCAGAAACCGATGAACCCGTCCGACCGGAGGACGATCCCGCACCGGAAGCCGGCATCAGCGAGGTGCAGACGGAATCGGCGGAAACTTCTGTCTATTACGGCGGCATTGAATATGATCCCAATATCACTGTACTGGATCTCAGCGGCCGTCCCCTGACTGCGGACGGACTGGAAGAACTGAAAGCTGCCGTCGCACAGATGCCGAATTTGCAACAGCTCATCCTCTGCGACTGCGGTCTTTCCAATGAAACACTTGCCGGTCTCCGGAATGATCTTCCGGATATTAAGGTTGTCTGGCGGATTTATCTCGGCAGCAAATGGTCGCTGCGGACGGACGATGTCGCCTTTTCTGTTCTGATTTATGCCTATGACTACCCGCGGATGACCTCGCAGGATATTGAGGTGCTGAAATACTGCACCGATCTGCGGGCGCTGGATCTGGGTCATCAGGCAATTACGGATCTTTCACCGCTCGGTGACAATCTGCCGGAGCTGCGGCTCCTGATCCTCGCGGATAACCAGATCACCGACCTCACTCCGCTGACAAAAATGCGGCATCTGCATTATCTGGAGCTGTTCGTCAACAGGCTGACGGATATTTCTCCGCTTGCGCAGATGCATGAGCTGGTCGATGTCAATGTCAGCTACAATCCGATTACTGATCTTTCACCGCTGCTCTATTCACCGATGATGGAAAGGCTCTGGTTTGAGCATACAGGCGCCGGCGAGGCAACCTATGCGATGCTGAAACAAGCATATCCGAATGCAAAAATCGTTCTCTACGGCGCAGGCTCCGTCGATCAGGGCTGGCGCACGCATGATCGCTATTATCAGATGATGGATATGTGGTACAAGAATTATTACGGCAATTTATTTGCAAAATATGACGAACTTGCAGAACAGCTCGCGCTGAGCTATGATCTCGGTGATCTGGACGGAGACGGCGTTGTCTCACTGGCAGATGCCATGAAAACGCTGAAAGGCTATACAATGATCGCATCCGGCAGCGGCAGCTATCTGGACAACCGGCAGCTCAAATGTGCAGACGTTGATCTGGATCAGCAGATTACTCTCTCTGATGCACAGCTCATCCTGATGTACTATACGCGGAACGCGCTGTCGCATCAGGGGGCAACATGGGAGGAGCTGCGCAGTCTCTCACAGCAGCCGGATTAAAGAATAATACAATACCCGCAGCAGGCACAAAACAGTCTGCTGCGGGTGTTTTTTATGATTCATTCTTCGGTCAGCTTTTTTTCCATCGTAAAAATATGCTGTCCGTTCCGGTATTCATACGAAACATGATCCATATTCTTTTTCACCATGAAAATACCAAGGCCGCCGATTTTACGGTTCACAAGCGTCTGGGATACATCGGGATCTTCCTTTTCCAGCGGATTATAATGTGTTCGTATATTTCTCAAAAATACGACGATTTACAGATCTGCTGCGTGATGCAATGGATATTGCCGCCGCCGAGCAAAATTGCCCGCGCCGGAACAGGTACAATTTCACGATCCGGAATGCAGCCGCGCAGAATCTCACAGGCACGGGCATCATCATCCGCATATTCCCCCCCGAACTGCGGCACCAGCACACAGTCATTGCCGAAATAAAAATTGACATAGGATGCGGCAAGGCGCTCACCCGGCTCGCGGGTGTCCTCACCTTCTGCAAAAACATATTCCCCGCATTCCTCCGCGGTCACGCAGACAGGCTTATGCGGCACCGGCAGCTTCGTGATTTTCAGCGGGCGGCCTTTGGCATCGGTTTCCTTCGATAATACATCAAAATCAGCGCGTGACATCGCATACTGCGGGTCATCGGGATTATCACACCATGCCAGCACGACCTCGCCCGCCGCCGTAAATGCCGCAATATTGTCGATATGCTCGTTTGTTTCGTCATTGTAAATGCCATAGGGAATCCAGATCACCTTTTCTGCGCCGAGATATTCCAGCAGATATGCAGAAATCTCATCCTTTGTCATCTGCGGATTCCGTCCGCCGGAGAGCAGGCAGGCCTCTGTGACAAGCACAGTCCCCTCCCCGTCCGTATGAATCGCGCCGCCTTCCAGAACAAACGGACGCGCATTATAACACGGGACACCGAGTGATTTGCAGACCGCGTCCGCGGCGGCATCATCGTTCTGATAATCGGGGTACAGGCCGTCAAAATCGCCGCCCCATGCATTGAACTGCCACGAAATGCCCCGCACCTCGTTCGCTGCATTGCGCACAAAGGTCGGCGCGACATCCCGTGCCCATGCGTCATCTGTCTGGATTTCAAGCAGCTTCACGGATTCCGGCAGCATCTCCCTTGCAATACCGGAAGTGCGGCCGTTCACAAGCATATAAACCTGCTCGCACTGCGAAAGCCGCGCAGCAATGGCCGTGAACGCTTCTCGCGCTTCCCCTGCATCAATGCCCCATGACCCCGGACGCTCCGGAAAAATCATAATCGTGCCGTGATGCGGTTCAAATTCCGCCGGCATATGGAAGCCGTCTTTTTTGGGTGTATCCATTGGAAATCTCCTTAAATGTACCTGTGCATTATCCCCTGTTTCTCTTTCGCCGGATCAGCGGAACGATGACACCGATAACCGCAAGAATCGCTCCGACAACGATCGCAATTATGCTGCCGACAATATTTTCGGTATTCCCGTTGTCCAGCACCTGAAGCCTGCCTTCGGCATCGCGGAACAGCGTCAGTTCTCTGGTTTCCTTCGGTTTCATGCTCGATTGATCCTGATACTCAAAGGATTCGCCGTCTACCGTGTACTCCCATTTGCACTGATAATAAGTTCTGTCATCGGAATCCTTACGCTGTTTTGCACTGACGAGCACGGCAGTGACGGTCCGGTGCTCCTCAGAACGCTCATAGGCTTTTTTCTCCCTGATGCCGGAGATCATGCCAAACAGCCCGATTCCGATAAAGGTCAGCGCAAACAACCCGAAGATGATACGGTGAATGATGCTGTCGCCGGTATAAAATCTCTGACCGCTTCCCATTATGACAGCCTCCCCTTGAAATCGTCATAGCCAAATTGCTTTATGATCTCACAGCCGCCGTTTTCATGCTGAATCGCAATCGCCGGCAGCGGCATTCCGTTGAAGGTGTTGTTTTTCACGATAGAGTAAATCGCCATATCACAAAAGGTCAGGCGGTCACCAATCCGGATTTCGCGGTAAAAGCTGTAATCCCCGATGATGTCACCCGCTAAACAGGTACGCGATGACAGGCGGTATTCATACGGCTTTTCGCCCCATTCGCCCGAATCCGTGAGCGGCGGGCGGTACGGCATTTCCAGCACATCCGGCATATGGCAGGCCGCTGACGCATCCAGAATCAGGATTTTGATGCCGTTTTCCACAATGTCCATGACTTCGGTATCAAGCCAGCCTGCGTTCAGCGCAATCGCCTCCCCCGGCTCCAGATATACCTCGACGCCGTACTGTGCCCGAATCCGCTTCACCAGCGAAATCAGCGCAGGTACATCATAATCATCGCGGGTGATATGATGTCCGCCGCCGAGATTCAGCCATTTCATCTGCGGGAGATATTCACCGAATTTCTCCTCGAATGCCGCAAAGGTCGAGATGAGATCATCCGCATTTTGCTCGCAGAGCGTGTGAAAATGCAGTCCCTCCACATTTTTCAGCAGCTCCGGCCGGAAATTCGCTCTTGTGACACCGAGCCGTGAGCCGGACGCACATGGGTCATAAATCGCATGGTCGCCCTGTGTTGAATGCTCCGGATTGACGCGGATGCCGACACTGACACCCGCTTTTTCCCAGACAGGGCGGTATTTTTCGAGCTGATTGAACGAATTGAAGCTGATATGATCGCAGATTTCGCACAGCTCTGCAAATTCCGCCGGATCGTAGGCGGGAGAAAAAACATGGTTCTCCTTCCGGAATTCCTCTGCGCCGAGCCTTGCCTCATAGAGGCCGCTTGCCGTTGTGCCGCTGAGATACCGGGCAATCAGCGGATACACCGCAAAACATGAAAACGCCTTCTGCGCCAGCAGAATATGTGCGCCGCTCTCCTGCTCCACATTGTGTAAAAGCTCCAGATTGCTCCGGAGCTTTGCCTCGTCAAGAATATAGCAGGGAGTCGGCAGGGCTTCCCGCCGCATCATTCCACCGTCTGCGGGTGCTCATCGACCACCCATGGCAGGCCCCATTTGTTCAGCATATCCATGAACGGATCGGGATCGAATTCCTCGATCGTTCTGGCACCGGCCTTGCGCCATGTGCCGTCCGCGACCAGCGCTGCACCGATCATCGCCGGCACGCCGGTCGTGTAGGAGATCGCCTGGGAGCCGAGCTCACGGTAGCATTCCTGATGATCGC